>DATDGW010000130.1:0-8253 GCA_036521895.1 Candidatus Sulfotelmatobacter sp.
AACCCCAAGCGCCATCCTTCCATGCGGTGGGACGCCTATGTCTATGCACCAGACCCGGATGCGCTTGCCGCCGAATTTGCCGATCATGGCGCAGAATTCAGCGCATGGCTTAAGGATACACACGACGGTTTGCGCGGTTTCGAGATTTGCGACCCTGACGGCTGTGTCTTGTTTTTCGGCAGACCGGCGAACCCGGCAGGGTAGCGACCGCCGGCAAAAATGAGGTTTATCCGTTCGGTGCGTATGGTTGACCGTTGAGACAGTGCGGCGAATCGCCCTTTCTTTGCCGGAGAGCTCGGATGGTTCTGCGGCTACCGCGTTGAGGTTCTATGTTCGAGACAAGCAGTTCGCATGGACCTACCATGAGCGGGTACATCCCAAGCGGCCGCGGCAGCCCAGGCTCGACGTCCTGGCTGTTCGTTGTGCCGCCAACGAGAAGGAAGGATTGTTGGCCTCCGAACCTAGGGAATTTTTTACCACCGATCACTACCGGGGCTTTCCTGCCGTCCTCGTTTACCTTGACTGCGTCGATGAACAGGAAACTCGGTCGCTACTCACCGCCGCCTGGCGATGCCAGGCTCCTCCAGCATTTGCGACGGCAGCAAGGAAAAGACGGTTAGAACCCGCGTTTATCGCCCTGCCATCTGTTGAGCTTGACCGTCGGTTCGTCTTTGCATGACACCGGCATTCCGGTCCGGTGATTCGGCGCGGTGATTGGCGCACCTTCGCCGTCTGGCACATTCACCGGGGTCGAGCCTGACGTCACGGCTCCCGCTGATGCGCGGCGGTAATCACACCCCGGTTACCATTGATTGGCGCCGCGATGTTAGAGCGCTGTAACAATCACATTATAAGATGGTTACCCAGATAACTCCGATGGTTCTACTCCCTTATGGGAGATTGTCGCCCCCATACCGCCCGCCTATAATCGTCCTACTCTGGTGCAGGATTCTCCGTCAGGTTCCGGGTCAGGATATGGCAGGGCTAGGTCTGTCTGAGGGCCCTCCAGCGATGGCTTGGTGAAAGGGAAACGCCCGGATTATGCGAAAGCACCTGCAACTCGCATTGATGCTGACGGCCTCGACGGCAATCGCGACCTCCCTCTTTCTCTATACGACTCCCGTGTGGGCAGACGAGGGAGATGGCGCGTCCCATGGGATTACTACGACGGATGAGCATGGGCGCAAGATTTACGTGAACGAGGATGGCCCGGCGCCGAAGCATGCCACCCCGGCTGCGCAGCCCAAGCGGTCGTCGCTGGTGTACTGGAGCAGCAAAGAAAATCGCTGGAAGCCGGTGGCTTCGGCGGGTACGGCCTCGATGCAGGCGGCACGGTCGGCCGCGGCTGAGGTTACTCAGTACTTCGGGCACGAGTCGACGCAGTCGGCCAATGCCAAGATCGTGGCGGCCAACTCGCGCGGACATCAGGCTTCGCAGGAAGAGATTGATTCGTCGATCGTGATGGCAGCCGCCCGACACAATGTGGATCCGAACCTGGTGCGCGCGGTGGTAAAAGTGGAATCGAACTTCAATTCCAACGCGGTCTCGCGCAAGGGCGCCATGGGACTCATGCAGCTGATGCCGCAGACGGCGCGCAGTTTGAATGTGAAGAACCCGTTTGACCCCGCGCAGAACGTGGATGCGGGGGTGCGGCATCTGAAGTCGCTTCTGGAAAGTTACGGTGGCGACGTGAATCTGACCCTGGCCGCCTATAACGCGGGTTCGGGAGCGGTGGCGCGCAGTGCAGGCGTGCCGCACTTTGCCGAGACCCAGAATTATGTGCGGAGAATTACCAACCTTTACTACTCGGGATTTGATATTTCTCCGTCCGGCTCAACGCATGATCCCGTGCGGGTTCAACGAGATGCGCGGGGCGTACTATATATCAGCAACACGGAATAGGTTGGCGGCATCTGTTCTAGAAGCAGCGGGAGTCAAAACCCCCACCCTAATCGCAAAAGACGCGACGAGGATGGGGCACCCTAGGCAAGTTGTATTAGAAATCTCTCAGGTACCTTGAGGCAGTTCCACTGCAACGTTGGATCGAGACAGTTAACGGACCGACGACTTTGAAAATGAAATCGAGCCAGCGCGGCCTGCGCTGGGGAGCGCTGCTGCTGCTCGCGGTGCTTTCCGGAGTGCCGAACTATGCTTATGCCCGTGTGCAGCACACGGAAGCGTGGGCTCGAGACCGCTTCGCCGCTGCCGAGCGCATGCGGGAGGCGCTCAACGGACGTCCTCCGGCCGACCGCACGCGGCACGACTACCAGCGGGTTGTCAACGCCTACCGCAACGTCTATTTTGGAGCGCCCGCTTCGACCAAGGCGGATCCCAGCGTGGTGGCCGTCGCGGAGACGCTGGTCGAGATGGGGCGCCGCTTCGAGGACGACAAGATCCTGAACGAGTCCATTGCCCAGTACAAGTTCCTGCGGAAAGAGTATCCGGGCAGCAAGTACCGCTGCGACGCGTTGTTCACCATCGGCGAGATTTACAAGGACGACCTCAACGATCCCGAGCAGGCCCGCGAGGTCTTTCAGGAGTTTCTGCATCGCTATCCGCAGAACCGCCTCGTAGAGGATGCTCAGCGGGCGGTCGTGGAAATCGACCGCGAGGCTGAGGCGGAGAAGAAGGCCGAGGCCCACAAGAAGTCAGGCAAAGAGACTGCGGAGAAGAGCAAGACTGCCAAGGATTCTCCGAGCAAAGACGCTGACGCTCAGGACGACGCGAAGGCCGACACTCAATCCGAGGCCAAAACCGACGCTGCGGAGAAGGAAACGCCTGACGCTCATTCCGGACGGCTGCCGCGCGTGACGGGAATCCGGCACTGGTCGACGCCGGATTACACCCGCGTCGCCATTGACCTGGAGAGCGACATCAAATTTGGTTCGTCACGCATCTCCAGCCCCGATCGCATTTTCTTCGACCTGCGAGGCACGAAGTTGGCGTCGACGCTGGTGGGCAAGAGCTTCGACGTGGACGATGGCTTCCTGAAGAAGATTCGCGTGGCGCAGTTCCAGCCCGGGCGTACGCGGGTTGTTCTCGAGGTGGCGGATCTTTCGGATTACGAAGCCTTCCTGCTGCCCAATCCTTATCGTCTGATTATCGACATTCATGGGAAGGGCGCGGGAAAGGCCGCGCGCGCCAAAGCGAAGAAGGATGCAGTGACCGAGACGGCCGATGTGGAGGCGCCACCGAAGGCAGGATCGAAGACCGATGTTTCCAAAGATGTTCCCAAAAACGTTCTGAAAAATGTCGCGCAGGACGCGCCGAAAGATGTTCCGAAGTCTGAGTTGAAGGCCGACATGAAGGCCCTGGCCGGGAAGCCAGTCAGCAAGACCGAGCAGATTCACGACCAGCCGAGCGCCGCGTCGAACGAAGAGGCCGAGAGCGCGAAGGCTCATCCCTCACAGCCCCCTCAGAAGGGTGCCAGCAACGACAAGGCCACGTCAACGACCGTCAAAAGGGTTGTCGTGGAAGCGGACGATGACGACGATGCGCCTCCGGTGAAGACGGCGAAGGCTGAGGCTCCGGCGCATTCGCGGAAGTCGTCGACCGGTTCCCACAAAACCGATACTGCATCAGATTCCGATTCCGCCATGCCCGACGAGAAGGCGGCGAGCGATTCCTCGCCCACGGTTTCTTCGCGAGGGAAGTCGACGCGTCTCAGTGCCAGCCGCAAGGGAATGGACCCCGATGTCCGCGAAGCGAGGCCGACGGCCAGCGGAGACCGGTCGCTGATCCGGGCGCTGGGGCTGAAGATCGGTCGAATTGTGATTGATCCAGGCCACGGCGGGCACGACACGGGCACCATCGGTCCCGATGGACTGCAAGAAAAGGATCTGGTGCTCGAAGTCGGCCGGCGCCTGGGCAAGTTGCTGGAAACACGGTTGGGGGCCGAAGTTGTCTATACGCGCAAGAATGATACGTTCATCCCACTCGAAACCCGCACGGCCATCGCCAACCAGCAGCGGGCTGACCTGTTTATTTCGATTCACGCCAACTCGAGCAATGACTCGGCGGCCCGCGGCGTCGAGACCTACTACCTGAACTTCACATCCTCGCCCGAAGCGCTGGAGGTGGCGGCACGCGAAAATGCGGTTTCGGAGAAATCCATCTACGAACTGCAGGACTTGGTGAAGAAGATCGCTCTGAAGGAAAAGATCGAAGAGTCGCGCGAGTTCGCCGGCGACGTGCAGGAATCGTTGCACAGCGGCCTGGCCGCGAAGAGTCCGGCGATTCGAAACCGCGGGGTGAAGAAGGCGCCGTTCATCGTGCTGATCGGGGCGAACATGCCGTCGATCCTGGCGGAGATTTCGTTCGTCAGCAATCCTGCCGACGAGCATCGCCTGGAAACGAGCGAGTACCGCCAGCGGATTGCCGAATCACTGTATCGCGGAATTGCGAAGTATGCGGATGGACTCAGCGGAGTGAAAATGGCCAGCAAGCTCGACAAAGCTGCTGGCCAGTGAAAGAACTGCCTTCGATAGCCTCAAGCCAGCACCAACCAGGGAAGGTCCGCCGCCAAGTAGGGGTCTAGGATCAAGGCCCAAGGAGGAGTGCCGACTGTGCTCCAGAGCCGCATAATCTTATCGGTGAGCGTGTTGGTTGCTCTTTGTGGCTTTTTCTTCTACTCCTTCGAGATGACCCGCGACGACAATTTGTCATTTCCGAGAGCTCCAACCTCTGAGGGTGAAAAGCTAACGATGCTGGCTCCAAGATCTCCAGCGACGCTCTCCAAAGCCGAAAAGGAACACATCCTGGATGGGGTGTTCGGGCCCCTGGTTTCGACTGAGGAAATGCCGCGATCGTTAAAGGACGCGTTCACTGTTGCTACGAGGCGGAACGCATTTGCGCTGGCGAATCCAGAGCGGAAATATCAAGCTACAGATATTGTCGTGAAACCGGGCCTGCCGTTCCGGCGCATGGTGTTCGCCGGTGTCAGTAATGACAAATGGTTCATCGATTACGAGAAGGGAGGCAGAGGGCACAGCTACGGCTGTCGTGGTCTTTCGACAGCAAACGGACGGTCGCATGCACTTCTTGTGGGGTGAGATGAGTTCCGAGCGTGCCCGAGATATCAATGAGCTGCGCAAGATGATTGCCGACGGCAGATTTTCTGACCGGGGGGCTCAATATTGGTGAGGCTCAGCTGTGTGCCAAGCTTTCCTCCATCGAGGAGACCTTGGCGGTACGCCAGAGGATTGCCGACTCGCTCCAATCGTGGAATCGCGAAGGACGCGGACGGACTCAGCGCCGTGAAAATGGCCAGCAAACTCGACAAAGCTGCTGGCCAATAATTGCATTCAAGATCGGAATGAGAGCGGTTCCTGCCTACTGAATCGAGCTGCCGACCTGCGAAAAGATGTTTCCCGCGTTCGACCCGATCAGGCGCACGGTGCCCACGACAATCACCAGGATCACGGCGAGCATCACAGAATATTCGGCAATGTCCTGACCTTCTTCATCTGACCAAAGCCGGTCCGACCAAAGATTGCGATATGAGTAGCTCATAGACTTCTCCTTCTCTCCTAAGCCGCCCCTGAAGCAGGTGAGACGGGTTCCTGCGACGCGGGCTGGTGCTTGAATTCCGGAAGACTCAGCCCCCAGGCTTCACTGTCTTGGCTCACTCCCTGCAGTCCAACCTGAAACTCGGACGTTCCCTTCATCTTCTTCGTCCAGACCACGCGAAACTGCATTTTTCGCTGGCGATAAAAAATCGTGATCTCGTCCAGCAAATTCAATTCGTGACGGACGGAGCCCAACCGCGCTCCTTTGGGGGTCACGTCCAGCGTGTGCGCCAGTTCTTCAAACGGCTTTCCCGAGCTGTCCTTGCCCTTCACTCTTACGGGAAGAACTGCCTTGGTGCGATTCCCCCGCCGCTGCTTCGCGTCCAAACTGCTCACTGACATTCCAGCACCCACTGCTAGTTTGCCCGCAGATGCATCCGGTGTGAATGGCCCCGATGTGTAGTAGCGAGGCACGTAGGTAACCATCCTGCGGTCTCGATCAAGTGCTGCCAGGTCAGGCGCTTACGAGGCTTCGGAAACCTTTCTCCCCTCTCTGTGGTCTAATTGGTATATCTAGTGAACAGCAGGAGTTCTCACGTCCGGGGCCATCTCATGAGTCTTTCCCGTTCTGTCGGTATTGCGCTTTTTCTCGCGTGCTTGTTGGGCATGGCGGTTGCCGCAAGTAAGCCTGCGGCGCAGGCGCCGGTTCGCGCTTCCGAGCGGTCTCCCGCTCTGCTTCCGCAGCAGTTTGAGGGATGGCAAATGCAGGGCTCTCCGCAGATCAGCACGGATCCCGCGCAAGCGGATCCAGCCAACGCCGCGGTACTCAAGGAATATCGCTTTACGGACGTGGCGAACGCCACCTACACGCAGGAAGATGGACGTACGCTGAAGATCCGTGCCGCACGCTTCGCCGACGCCTCGGGCGCGTTCGGCGCGTACTTGTTCTATTTGCAGCCGACGATGACGCCGGACACTCCGAAAAAAGAAGAAGATAAGATCGGCGATCAGGCGGCGTTTCTGGGACAGCGCGTGCTCTTCTACCGCGGGAATGTGCTGGTGGACGCGCAGTTCAGCCGTGAATCGGCCATGTCCGGGGCACAGATACGTAATTTCGCCCGAGCGCTGCCGCGTCCCAGTGGAAACTCAGCGAACTTGCCTACGTTCATCGAGTTCATGCCGCACCAGAACTACATCTCGAACACGCGGAAATATGTGATGGGCGCGGCAGCGTTGGTCGCGCAGGCGCCGCCGGTGTCTGCGGACCTGGTGGACTTCAATGCGAGTGCGGAAGTGAGCCTGGCGCGGTACAACACACCGAGCGGGGAAGCGATGCTGATGCTGATCTCGTACCCCACGCCGCAAATGGCGGCTGAACATCTGCGCCGCATTGAGGCTGCGCATCAGGTGTCTGCTGCGCAGTCGGGGGTTCCTAGTGTCGAGAGTTTTGGTACGTTCATCCCCAAACGTACTGGGCCGCTTCTCGCGATCGTGTCTGGACCGGTTTCCGACAGCGATGCGAACTCTCTGCTGGGGAGAGTCAACTGGGAAGCGAGTGTTACCTGGAACCAGCCGACCGATAATGCGCAGGCGCGCGACCTCTACATGCTGATTCTCAACATCGTGGTTCTCTGCGGAATTCTCGCGGGACTCGCGGTGGTGGCGGGCGTGGCGTTCGGCGGAATCCGCATTTTGATGAAGCGCTGGTATCCCGACAAGGTCTTTGATCGCCCCGAACAGATGGAATTCATCTCGCTGCACCTCACCGAAACCATGGTCAAGGGAGCCTCCCAAAGCGGGTCGGATGGGGGTCGCCCGGCACCCCAAAATCCCTCCTGACGTCTTCCGAACTCAGGGTAAGTGCCTTTAGATAGATCGGCTTAGGGCCTTCCTGGAGGCCTTTCGTCTCAATTTGCTACACTCGCGGGGATATTGATTGGTTATGTAACTAGTTGAAAACAAAGACATTTATTTCACAAAAATCGCTTGACACCCCTGTTTTTAGACTCATAAGATTTGCGCAGAAAGTTTTGACGGATTTCAAAGCTCCGTTGGAACTATTCTCCCTTGAGAAGAGGCTGCCCTGTTGCCGGGTGGCCTCTTCGTTTGTGCGTTCAGCTCTCGCACGCGGCGTAACTCCAGGAAAGCGACGTAGTCTTTCTCCGATGAGATGGAACTGTTGCACGCGTTTTGCGTATCCATTGTTGTGAGTATTTTTGTTGGGCAGAAACGAGGCGGAAAAGTTCGGGGGGGGGATTCATGTTCTGCGATGGATGCGGCGCAGCGGTACAGCCGGGTCAGGCGTTTTGCAGTAAGTGCGGCAAGCAGATCGTTGGACCGGTATCGTTCACGCAGCGGCGTCCGGGCCGTGTGCAAGAGCACGTCCGGTTGCTCGGACTGTTGTGGCTGGCGCTGTCGGCGTTCACAACGATTGGCGGTGTAATGCTGTATGTGGTCGCCAACACGGTACTGGTTCACCTGCGCCGAGGGGGAACTGAGAGCGGACCACCCGCGTTCCTGACTCCGCTGTTGAGCACGGTCGCGATTCTGTTGCTGGCCAAGGCCGCGTGCGGGTTCATTGCCGGATGGGGATTGTTGCAGCGGGAGCCGTGGGCTCGCGTTGTTGTTCTGGTGGTGGCCTTCGTTTCACTTTTCACCAACATTCCGTTCGGAACGGCGCTGGGTATCTATACGATGTGGGTCCTGCTGCCCGCAGAGTCGGAGCAGGAGTATGAGGCGCTGGCGG
>DATDGW010000131.1:0-8603 GCA_036521895.1 Candidatus Sulfotelmatobacter sp.
GCTGGGTTCGCTCATCGCGGATTTCGTTGTACTTCTCCTCCAATTGCGGGAATGTAAATTTCTGCTTGGTGCCGTCGGGAAACTTGACCGTCGCTTGTTCAGCTTTGTAGGAATCGATCTCTTTCTTCTTGCTGGCGATCGCGGACTCGCTGGTGCTCGTTTCCAGCTCGTAGGTCAGCGCGTTTACATAGGCTCGACGATCGGTAAAGACGCTCTGTACTGCGAGCAGACGCGCGCTGGCATCGTCCAGCTTCTTGCGAGCTTCATCCCCCTGCGGCTTCGAATCCTGGTAGGCCTTCTCGTACTCTTGCTTCAGAGCTGCGTACTGAGGATCCTGCTCGACCGATTGTTCTGACTTGGAAGACTTGGACGTGGCCGTGTTTAGAAAGGCGCTGTAGCGGTCCTTCCATTGGTCCTGGAAGGCCTTCCACGGGCGCTGTCCCCAGGCTTCGTCGTATAACGCCCAGAACAGCGTACCTATCAGAATCACCGTCGCGATCAAGTAGTGGATCGCGTACGATTTTCCGGTGATCGGATCTTGCTCGGGAATCGGTTTTTCAGGCACCAGTTCCTCCGGACTTACTCCTGCATGTCATTGCACGTGAAAACGTCTATACCTCCGCAATCCTGCTCGGGGTACGGAGGCTTGGACTCTGCTGGAATCTCGCTTCGCGAAATTCCAGCTCCGCTCACAATGACAATCACACGTTGAACCACGGCGTAATCCACACATACTTGATGTGCCACAAAAGCCGCAAAGCCATCTTCAGCGGCAATGCCAGCATGGTCAGCCACAAAAATGCCATGAGCGAAAACTGGAGCAAGCTCATGCGCTGGAAATCCTTTGGCATTTTTCGGTGGAATAGCGAGTACACCGCGCCGCCGCCGACCAGGTAAAACCCACCGACTACGATTGCGCCAAAAATTGCCTTGGCCGCGTTCGAGGTGATGCCAAAGATGTCGGGCAGATCGCGGTTCACTTCATAGATCAGGCGATTGTGATCCCACGTTTGCCCGGGCCAGAACCACTGCCAACCAGGTCCGCGGATGAATGTGCCGATGATGATCATCGCGACCCAAAGAATCACGAATCCGAACATGAAGGTCGCGATCGAAAATTTGCGCTGCTTCAAGGTGTAATAGCCGCTGCCCAGCGGGTTCGTATCGATGTAAGGAATGACCATCAGTCCGATGATGATCATAGTGGGCATGACTACGCCGGCAATCCACGGATCAAAATAGACGAGCATCTCCTGCAAGCCGAGAAAATACCACGGGGCTTTGGCAGGATTCATCGTCAGGTTGGGGTTGGCCGGTTCTTCGAGCGGGGCGTTCAGGGTGATCGACCAAACCATCAGGATGATCGTAACGATGATGGCGGCGAGAAATTCAATGCGCAGCAGAAATGGCCAAACATGGACTTCCTTGGCCCAGCCGGGCTTGAAGGGCCAGGTCTTGCGATGATGGGTCTTGGCCATCGCGGGATCGGCTTCGAGTTGTTCGATCAGCTGATCGTTGGCCCGCGCCTGTTTCACCGCCAGATAAATGTAGAACGCAAGCAGCGGAATCAAGCCGACGATTGGCACGTTGTCGGGCGCCGAACAAATCTCCCAGAGTTGTCGCCAGTCCATAGTTTCTCCACGACCCGTGCTTCTGAATCATGCGGGGACGGCCGCCGTGGGCCATCCGTCGAGCGCAGTTCGATTCTGTTACTCTCCCGCTGCCTTCGGGCCGCGCCTCGGTTTGTCCGCTTCCGCCTCGAGCATCACGGGAGCTGGACCCGAAATTCCACCATCTTTTCGCACGCGCCAGAAGTGCACAATCATCAGCACCGATGCCACGATTGGAATTCCGATGCAGTGCCAGATGTAGGACCGCAGCAGAGCATTCGCGTCCACGATTGATCCCCCCAGCAATCCGAAGCGCACATCGTTGTAGGGTGTCATGCCGAGCATCGACCCGAACGGGCCTTCATGGCCTAACAGCGGCGTCGCACGAGCCATATTCGTGCCTACTGTGACGGCCCAGAATCCGAGCTGATCGTCAGGCAGCAAATACCCGGTGAACGACAGCAGCAGCGTGAACACCAGGAGCAGGACGCCGATATTCCAGTTGAACTCGCGGGGCTTCTTGTACGACCCGGTTAGAAACACACGGAACATGTGCAGCCAGACGCCGATCACCATCAGGTGGGCTGCCCAGCGGTGCATGTTGCGCAATATCTTGCCGAAGGGAACGTCGTGCTCCAGATAAAGCACGTCGCGAAACGCCTGCACCTTGCTGGGGTGGTAATAGAACATCAGCAAGACGCCGGTGTAGGTGAGGATGATGAATAGATAGAACGTGATCCCGCCCATGCCCCATGTGTAGCTGTAGCGCACGGCGTCGCGATTGATCTTGGCCGGATGCAGATGCAAGAAGACGTTCGAGAGCACGCCCAGCGCCCGGTTGCGGGGCGTGTCGTCGTGCTTGTGGCGAAAGATCGAGGTGTAGACTTGCGTCTTCGTCGGATCTTTCAGCCCATCGATCTGTTCCTTGGTCTTGGTGGGGATGTCCGTCTTGAGGGCCTGGATATCCTCTTTGACGCCTGTCGTGACGCGCTCGACCAGCCCGACCTTCCCATTCTTACCGTTTGAGCTGCCACCAGAGCCGCCGTTGCCGCCGCCGTTCGGATTGTTTTCGTCAGCCATAAGAGTTCTTCTTTTTGTAGCGCCGGCGTCCCGCCGGCTGTCGCGAGGGCGTCTCGCCCTCACTTGTTTACACGCCGGTCAAAAATGCTCCGGGATCATTAAACTTGCTCGGCTGTCCTTTCGGCCACGAGTAGAGCTTTGACGTATCCACCAGAACCTGCCCGTCAGCGGCGAGTTCGATATGCGCGCGGTCCATTGGGCGCGGGGCCGGCCCTTCGAAGTTGATGCCTTCACTGTCGTAGCCGCTGCCGTGGCACGGACACTTGAATTTGTTTTCGCTGGGCTTCCAATCGGGTGTGCAGCCCAGGTGGGTGCAGCGCGCGTAGATTACGAACAGGCGGTCGGGTGTGCGATCGACCCAGATGCGATATTTCTGCTGGAACTTGGTGTCGACGCCGAGCGCGAATTCCGATGGGTAGCCAATCTTGAAAACGGAGTTCGGCTCAAACAGGGTGCGCGGCAGGAAGAAGCGGAAGAAGGCGAGGAACCACGCCATCAGGAAGCCCGTAACCATCGTCCAAACAAAGCGGCGACGGTGGCGGTCGATCTCCGTCGACGGGGCAGTGCTGGCCACGCCGGCGGCGGCCGCCGCTTTCGAGGTTCCCACGGCCGGTGTGCCCACATACTTCGTGGCATCCTGCGCCCCGGCTGCGGGCTTCGCCGCTTCGGGATTCGGGTTGACCTTCGCGGTCTCCTCCGCCATGAACTTCCTCCTGTAACGATCGGACTTGGCCCCTAATCCAGACCCGCGGCCGCCGCGTACCGCGGTTCGGCCAACGTCCTCCCCGAACTACGAATCGGAAGCAAGCTATGAACGGCCTGGTCCAGAGCTTCCTGCACTAGCTGCCCCAAGGCTTTTATGAACTTCGCAGAATCATTTAGTCCGGCGCTCATTTCAAACTGCACGATCCCGAGCCCGTGCGCTTCCTCTCGGGCCTCGTGATCGATCTCGCCGAGAGTCTCCACGTGATCGCACACGAACGCGACTGGGACGACGCACATTTCTCGCACGCGCTCATCCGCCAACTGCCGCAGGGTCTGATGCAGGGAAGGCCGCAGCCAGCGGCTGGCTCCGACCTTGCTCTGATAGCAGAGGCACTGCGGGTTGCACCAGCCCCCGCGCTCGGTCAGAAGGCGCACCGTTTCTTCAATCTGGCGCTGGTACGGGTCGCCCTTTTCAACCACCGACATCGGTATGCTGTGCGCGCTGAAAACAAGCTCGGCCCGCTCGGGCACCGGGAAGCGGGACAGAGCTTCGTTCACTTTCTCCACGACCGAGTCCAGATACATCGTATTACGATAGAAAGTCTCGACGCAACGGACCGGCCGATCGTCCTTGAAGAGCCGCCGCCATTCGTTCAGGCTCGAGCCCGTGGTCGTAAAGGAATACTGCGGGTACAACGGCAGGAGGACCACTTCGTCGCACGCAGCTGCCTGTAGTTGCTCGATCGCCTCGCGAGTGAATGGGTGCCAGTACCGCATGGCCACAAAGCAGTGCGCATCGACGCCCTGATCGCGCAGTTCCGCCTCAAGGGCCAGAGCCTGGCGTTCCGTATGACGCCGGATGGGGGAACCTCCGCCGATGGTGGCATAGTGATGCTGCACCTTGCGGGCGCGAGTGGTCGAGATCAGCTTGGCCAGGGGTTTACGGCCGATGCGGGCAAAAGGGAAGTCAATAATATCGGGGTCGCAAAAGAGGTTGTAGAGAAAAGGTTCGATCGCTTCCAGCCTGTCGGGTCCACCGAGCTGAAAGAGAACTATCCCCACACGCCGTTTTGTGCGCGTCATTTTCCCCAGAATCCCAGAACGCCAAGGAATGTACTCCGAACCGAGCGCGCGAGTCAATGGCGCAGTTGCAAAATTTTCAACAGGATACGGCGACCGCGCAGTCCGACGTTGAAAAATCCGCGCTCCCCATGCAATCTGATCTCTATGCCCGAATTGCCAGACATAGCGGCCTACATCAGCGCGCTCGAACCGCGCGTCGTGGGCCAGCCTCTGCAGCATGTACGCATGGCGAGTCCTTTCCTGCTGCGGACGGTGCAGCCTCCGCTGGCGAGTGCCGCAGGACGAGTCGTGGAGAAACTGCGCCGTGTCGGCAAACGAATAGCGATCGGCGTGGAGGGCGACCTCTGGCTAGTGCTGCACCTGATGATTGCGGGGCGGTTGCATTGGAGAGCGCGAGACGCCAAACTGGCGGGCCGTCAGAGCCTGGCCGCCTTCGACTTTCCGAATGGTTCTCTGATTCTGACGGAAGCCGGCAGCAAGCGTCGAGCTGCGCTGCATCTGGTCAGCGGCGAGGAGGGGCTGCGTTCTCTGGACGCCGGAGGGATCGACGTCTTCTCTGCTGATCTGGATTCGTTCCGCGCGGTCATGACGGCTGAGAATCATACGTTGAAGCGGGCGCTGACCGATCCACGCTTACTCAGCGGCATCGGTAACGCATACTCCGACGAGATTCTGCATGCGGCGCAACTCTCTCCGATCATGCTCACCAACAGGCTTTCGCCGGACGAGTGGGCACGGTTGTTCGCGGCGACTCGGCAAACGCTTCAACTCTGGATCACTCGTCTGGGTGCTGAAGCAAAGGAAGACTTTCCGGAAAAGGTCACGGCATTCCGAAAAGATATGGCGACCCACGGGCGTTATGGACTTTCTTGTCCGAGGTGCGGCGATAAGATTTTGAGAATTCGCTATGCCGACAAAGAGACCAACTATTGCGCGAGTTGCCAGACGGGCGGAAAGGTACTGGCTGACCGGAGTCTGTCGCGCCTGCTGGGATCGGATTGGCCGCGCACTCTTGAAGAATTGGAAGCTCTGAAGCGCCGGTGAACGTTCTGCTAAGCGAAAACGTCCAGAGCTAGACCGGTGCCGGTTCGGCCTTGCTGCTCTGCATTTCCTCAATGACGGCGTCGGCAAATTCTGACGTTCCCGACTTGCCGCCGATGTCGCGCGTCAGTTTCTCCGGGTGCCGGTACACTCGCTCCAAAGCATTGCGAATCTGGGTGGAGGCGGCGTGCTCCCCGAGGTGGCGCACCATCAGCAGGGCCGAGCGCAGCAGGGCGGTTGGGTTGGCCACATTTTTTCCCGCAATGTCGGGCGCCGACCCGTGCACGGCTTCAAAGACCGCGCAGTCGTCACCCAGGTTTGCGCTGGGGACGAAACCCAGCCCACCCACAAAGGCCGCGCACAAATCCGAGAGAATGTCTCCGTACAGATTCTCCATCACCAGCATGTCGTACTGGTAGGGATTCATCACGAGTTGCATGCAAGTGTTGTCCACAATGTGTTCGCCGTAGATGATTTCGGGATAATCTTTTGCTACGTTCCGGGTGCTGCGCAAGAACAGTCCGTCTGACAGTTTCATGATGTTGGCCTTGTGAATGCAGTGAATCTTCTTGCGCTGATTCTTGCGGGCGTATTCGAAAGCAAACTTGGCGATCCGCGTCGTTGCTTTCTCGGTGACGATCTTCAGACTTTCCACTACACCAGGAACCACTTCGTGCTCCAGTCCGGAATAAAGTCCCTCGGTGTTTTCGCGCACGATGATTAGATCGACATCCGGATACCGGGTGGGGATATGCGGCAGGTTGCGGATGGGACGGAAGTTGGCATAGAGTTCGAATCGCTTCCGCAGGGCCACATTGATGCTGGGAAAGCCGCCAGCGACCGGCGTAGTGACCGGACCCTTCAAGCCGACGTGAGTCCGCTCCAGCGACTCGATCAAGTCCTTGGGAATATACTCGCCGGATTTTTCGTAGGCCTCTGCTCCCACGGCGAAAGTTTCCCACTCGAATTTCACCCCGGTCGCCTCCAGGATTCGCACCGTTGCGTTCATTACTTCGGGCCCGATCCCGTCGCCCGGGATGAGAGTTACTTTATGACTCATGACTTCGCTTGTCCTCGAGGTTAGGCGTTACGCAGGCTTCACTTTCACTAGATCCTTCAACTCATTCATGAACTCCTTGACGTCCTTGAAATCCAGGTACACGGAGGCAAAACGCACATACGCCACCTTGTCGTAGCGCCGCAGCCGGTTCATGATCAGCTCGCCCAGTTCGCTGGTCTTGCGCTCCCGTTCCGGCGACTCAATCACAAACGACTCCGCCTCATTCACAATCTGTTCCAGTTTGCTGATCGGTACGGGACGTTTTTCGCAGGCGCGCAGCAATCCGTTGAGTACCTTCTGGCGGTCGAATTTTTCACGGCGCCCATCTTTTTTCACCACCATATAGGGGATTTCGTCGATGCGCTCGTACGTGGTGAAGCGCTTCCCGCACTTGAGGCACTCGCGCCTCCGCCGGATGGACTCCGCTTCCTTGCTCTCGCGCGAGTCGACAACCTTGTCATTCGCAAATCCGCAAAAAGGACATTTCATGGCGCTTGGTGGCTTCGGCCAGTGACGTTGGCCGATCACCAAAATTGTAACAGTTGAAAATGGATCGCGAAGCTAAGACGCTGCATGCCCAGTGCTTAGGCAAGCACCCGCGGGATTCTGCGCAAGTCCCAGACGCAAAACTGGCGCTCCCACCCCCTGCGGTGAGAGCACCAGTTTTTCCCCATGCCTTCCCGGTGACGGAAGGCTTGAAGGTCGCGATCCTGACCAAAGGGCGGTAGAGGGTCCGCCGGCTTCGCAGGACCTGCTTAGAAATTGCCGCACCTTGAGCCTTGCTTTGTCACCACGGTGTCTACATTTTGTAAAAAGTCGCGGAAGCCCGCCTCTGTCGATGGATTGCTCCGCTGGCATCGACCTAGTTTTCAAGAAACGCGGTGGTGCCACCGGGGAGTTACTTCCTGCGGTTGCAGGCCGTGTTCTAGGAAAAACAAAAAGGGACGCGAGGCGGCCCTTTTCGTTACTCTCGGAAGTAGTAGTCACGCAGCGCGCCATCAAACCGCCCGCTTCGCATGCAGCATTTCTTGAAATCTGCGTCCAGAACCGCAGGGGCAGAGGTCGCTTCTTCCGAGTTTCTCAACCAGTTCTTTGTCGCCGTGAACCACCCGGAAAGCCCCGCTTCACGCGTGTTTCGGAAGGATATCCCCGGCGCCGCTTACTGCTGAAAAAACTCCTGAGTGTTGCTCTCGTTCGACATGGCAGTCTCTCCCTTCAAACCAGAGCACTTAGAATAACATCCTGTCGTTTGCTCAGAGGTGCGACCGTAAGCAAGGAATTCTGTGTCCTCGGCGTCCTCTGAGGTGAACGAAGTTTCTACACCACGAAGTACTTCGCTCCCGGATGGTGCACCACAATGGCCGAAGTCGACTGCCCGGGCTCAAGGAGGAATCCAGAAGTCAGCCGCACGCCCACGTTCTCTTCCGGTTTCAGCAGGGCGAAGATGCTTGGTCTGGTCTTCCAGGTTTGGACAGGCAGGATACCCAAACGAATACCGCGATCCGCGATACCGCTGATGAAAGAGGTCACGAATCTCCGCAGAGTCCTGCCCGGTGATGCCCACTCCTCGCGCATTTTCTTGTGATGGAATTCAGCAAGGGCCTCGGCGGTTTCGAGGCTCAGGCCATGCAGATACAGATACTTCGTGTACTCTCCACCCTCAAAGAGCCGCTGGGTCTCGACGCTAGCCTTTGGGGCCAATTGTCGCGAGTGAGAGCCCAATCACATCCACCTTCCTTCCCGGAACACTTTGGGGCAAAGAAGTCTGAGATGGCAAGGCGGCGTCCTTCGCGCTGCCGAGGGAATGTGAAGCACGTCGTAGATTACGACGCGCTTCTTTACGGTCTGTAAAAAGTCAGCCATTCAATTTCAGCCCTCAATAAAGCGATTGTCCTCGAGCGCCGCGAAACGTCTCTTTTTTCCGTCGCGCTCGGCCTTGTGTTTGAAATCCGTGTTGATCCGCGTGATCCGTGGCCGAGAAGTTACGCTGCCCCCCATGCAGGAACGCCGGTCTCGAATCGACC
>DATDGW010000132.1:0-3524 GCA_036521895.1 Candidatus Sulfotelmatobacter sp.
GGTCTGATTAAGAGCTGTCCTCGTCGCTCCTTGTGCAGCTAGCCCCTAACGAGTTACTCCCGCTTCCGCGTCACGCCTGCGGAATCTCTTGAAAGCGCTCGCTCCAAGCGAAGGGTCACTATCTTTTGCGTTCGTAATCTGTTCGCTCTGGTCCTCGCTCTCAGACAACAATCTCAAACCCGTACCGCCAGCTAACTAAGAATAAATGAGATGGATGAATCTTCTATTGAGGGCTTCAATCTTTCAAAACTCCAAAGGCGATTTAGGGCGACAAATCATCCCACTCCTTCGCCTGCGTGATTGTCTCGGCCCCCCGCTCCGCCTGCGTCTCGGAGTTTATATGCATCCTGACCGAGAGAATATCTTTGCCGTCGGCCCTGAGGAGCGTCGCACGATGGTTCGAAAACTGCTCGTAGAACTCGAGCGTCTTTGGGCCTGTTACGACGATGGTTCCCAAAGGCCAATCGATGAGCAGGCGTTGCTCCTTGGCACTGTAGTAGGTTCCGGATACATGATGAAACAAGAATCCCCAGCAGTCTCCGGAATCAGTCCAAAACCTAACAATCTCGGCCTGGTGGCTTCCCATGGAAAGGAAGATTGTTTGCTACCGTACAAATCCTTCAGAGTTGGCACTCGTGGCTGGGGGTTATTCCCGTTCATCAGTGATTTCAATCTCTCGGGTTTGCTCAATTCCTTGCGGATGGTGATTTTGGCGGACGCAATCCGTTGGATGACTCTGCAAGAGACTTCTTCCCTCTGCGTAAATCTGAACAAGTTTCTGGATCTGATTCTCCAGTCGTTTGGCTTCGGCCGGCGTGCGTGTCGGATATTTCGCCATGAGACGTTCACGCACGCGGTTCTCATAAGCTTTTACCTGGAGATCAGCCAATGTGCTGATCGGTTCCGGCGGGCAGCTTTCAGACCCTGTTTCTGAGTCATTGGACGTACCGTGATTCATCGTTCTGGCTCTCTCTCAGTCGCTTTGTTCCAGTCTTGTTGAGTGGACAGATAGGACCTGTTTTGCCAATGCGGTGGGTTGGATTTAGCGGCTGCGCGGGCGTATTGCATCTCGGCGACGGAAGCCCGTTCCGCCTTAATTCCTTCGAGTAGCTCCAAGGGAGAGAGGCGCTCGCTTGGACGCATTACGGCCTCTTTTAGCGCTACTTTCGAGTCTGTATAAAGATGCATCGCATGGCGTGCCCGCGACATCGACACGTAGAACTGCGCTTCATTCGTTTGGCTAAACGCGGCCACGGGCACGCTGACGATGACCTGGTCAATAGTCTTGCCCTGTGACGCGTGGCTCGTGACCGCAACACCCTGGTCCAAATGAAGGGGCCCGGAGCGTTTGATCTCCCTGCCGTCACCGACTGTGATACTTTCCCGATCGATCGCAGTCACGGTGCAGAGCTCGTTGTTCCTGAACCTGCTAGCCCATGTTTAACACTTTTTGACGCGGAAGCGTCACTTTCTCGAGGGAAGGTCTGCCAATCGCCGAAAATCCTAGTGACAGATAAATCGGATTATTTTTCAGTTTTGAGCTATAAAGTGTAGGTTTTATCTTGATTTGCTTGCCGGCTCCTCCGCATTCTCATCGTGACAGATCATGTATCTACGCACAGTTAGGGCCAAAGGTGCCGAGGGGGTCGAGCTCGAATACATCCGCTTGGTGGAAGCTTACTGGGAGAACGGCCGCTCCAAACAGCGCATCATCGCCAATTTGGGACGCAAGGACCTCCTGGCGCCGCATCTTGAGAGCCTCATTGAACTTCTGGGCGGCGGCAAGAAGACTAAATCAAGCTCGCTCAGCTGCGGTGAGCGCATTGAAGCGACTTTGGCCGCGTGCTGGGGACCGATGCTGGTCGCACGCTCGCTGTGGCGCGAGTTCGGCCTGGAGAGCATTCTTGATGGGTTGGCGCCAAAAACAAACAGCGTGCAAAAGGGCGGGAGGCTCCCTTTGGCGGATCGAGTACTGGTGCTGGTGGCCAATCGACTCTGCCGTCCTGGCAGCGAGCACGCGCTGGCGCAATGGCTGGAGAGCGATTTTGTCTGTGGACGTGATGGAAAGAGGATTCTGGCTCGCTGGCAACAGCAGGGTCGCGTACGGGTAGACTTGAACTGGCTCCAAGAGTGGTATCGCACGCTCGACCAGTTATTGGTGCGCAAAGAACGGATCGAAGTGGAACTCTTTGGCCGGTTGCGGGATCTGTTCCACCTTCAGGCGGAGATGGTCTTCTACGACCTGACAAGCACCTATTTTGAGGGACGCGGGCCAGCGGGTCTGGCCGACTTTGGATACAGTCGCGATGGCAAGTCGCGCAACCGCCAGGTGCAGGTGGGGCTGGTGATGATCAACGGCTGGCCGATTGCCCATCACGTCTTCGATGGCAGCTTGCGAGATGCCGAAACGGTGGAGACGGTGCTCAAAGATCTCCAGCAGCGATTTGGTTTGCGGCGAGTGATCTTGGTCAGTGACCGAGGGATGGTGACAATCCAGAACCTGGCTTTGCTGCGCCAACTGGGACAGGGCTACCTCGTTGGGCTCAAACGGCGACGCAACGAGCAGGTCAGGGGCTACCTCGAAGCGGCTGCACAGGGCCGGTGGCAGGAGTGTCCAGTCGGGATAACCGCGCAGGAAAAAGAAACGGCGCCCCGTACGATGGTGACGGAGGTGGCTGGCGAGGAGCCAGGCGTGCGCGTATTTGTTGTCCAGAGCGAAGAACGCCTGGTCTACGAACGGGCGATGCGCGAGGCGGCAATGGAAAAAACGCGCCAGGCTCTGGAGAAACTTGCCGCGCGAGTGGCCGCGGGCCGACTCAAGAAAGCGCAAAATATCGGCGCAGCGGCAGCACGCATCTTAAGCCGCAACCATGGGAGCCGCTATTACGATTGGAGTCTTGAGCAAGGTGTTTTGCGCTACTTTGAGCATCCAGTGCATTTGCCGGCGGAAAAAGCGCTGGAAGGCAAGTACGTCATTCAGACCGAAGAGTTGGATTTGAGCGCGGTACAGGCGGTGGAATCCTACAAGGAATTAAGCGAGGTCGAGCGTGGCTTTCGGGAGCTCAAAGATCTCATCGAGATGCGCCCTATCTACCATCATCGGCCCAAACGGGTGCGGGCGCACATTTTCGTCGCAGCCTTAGCATTCCTGCTGGCTCGCGCGCTAGAGAAGAAACTCAAAGCGGCCGGGGTGCCGATGTCCAGTGCCCAGGCATTGGAAGCCTTGCGCACAATGCATGTCGTCGACATCCGAGTTGGTGCAGAGATCCGACGCGGAGTGACGGCCGGCAATCACCAAGCACGCCAGATTCTCGCTGCCCTTGCAATTAGCGACCGTGAACCGCTCCAAGCTCAATCTTCATCAAAAATGGCTGCCTAGTGACAAACCGAAAATCGGATGCCTGATTTTCAATGACTTACAAGGCTAGGTGTCAAACATACGCTAGCCGAGGTTCCGCAGTTTGCTGCGGAACTCAGGCTAACTGACGAAGTTGCGCCCCGCGGAGGCAAGGCTGGAGCCTTCG
>DATDGW010000133.1:0-28382 GCA_036521895.1 Candidatus Sulfotelmatobacter sp.
AACTGCGCATGGCGGTGCAGTTGGAGCGGCGGTTTTCACGGCGGGAGTTGTTCACCATTTTCGCTAATCGGGCATGGTTCGGCGACGCTGAACCATCTCCCGATGCCGCTCTGTTCAAGCCTCCTGCGGGAGCGGTCGAACGCGGCCGCTGGACAGCCTAGGAGGCTCGCTCTTTCCAGAGCAGAGGCTCAATTCGATGGAGCCGGCGGGTGGGTCGAATAAAACGGGATTCATGCGAGGCTCGAGCGAGAGTTCGACGACGCTGTTGCTGATCTTCTGGTGGCGATCTTCAAAGCAGATCACTCCGCGAGGAAAAGCGTAATCGCCGACCTTGCGAACGTGCCGTTCGCAGACAGAGCGTACAACATTCCGGGGACGTTTTTCGGGATCGACTCTTTCCACCAGCACTCCGCTTTTCTTCTCGAAGCAGAATACGAATTGCAGGCTCTCGATCACCGGTCTGCTGAACGCGCGGTCACGCCGGCAGTTGCGCGTTCCCGGATGAAAGCGAATACCAACTCCCGCGAAACGGACGGGAGGTAAGCCATAAGACGTGGGACCACATTGGCCTGTTCGGGAAATCCGTCGGGATAGACGAGCCAATGCTTGTCCGGCGACGTCGATGTGCCGGAGATTTCCGACGACCGTTTCGCGGCGCCACTGCGTGTCGGAAACCCAGGTCTCGGTGTAGATACCTTCGACGGGATCGAGATTGTCTCCCACAAAAGAGGAAGTTGCCCTCAGGAGGAAGGCGGGCGCGCCTTTCGCGCGGATATCGGAGAGGTGGCGGGCTCGCTCCAGGAGGGCTTCAGCCCGTTCCTGAACGCTGGGTTTCGGGACGTCTGGCTTCGCGGGCTCTTGCGCGGGCAACGAAACCGCGAAACATGCAAGAAGAAGAATGGAGAAAATGTCGCGGACACTCATGGTTGCGGGGCTACGAGCAAGGTACTCCTGATGAGTTCACGATCGGGGCGCTGAGAGTATCCGCTCTTCCACGCCAACCCGCCTTTGTGAGTTGTTCCGCAGCCTCTGAAATCGTACCTTCCCGGTTCGGTCGCCCTTACGGTGCGATCGGAGTCGTACTCGTTCCTCGCTTCCGCGAAAACAGTCCTCAGCAGAATCTTGGAGCGATGGCATAATTCACTTGCACCAGCACAATCGCAGCGATGCTGTAGTACGTGTTGAGAAAGCACAGCGCGGCGCCGACGGCGTAGAGCGATTGAGCGATCACGATGCGGCGCATGACCGCGAGATGAATTTCGGCGGGGACATCGTCGGCCAGAAGTCGCCCGCGGGTGGCGTAGCTCCAACTCCAGTAAAGCGTCAGACCGAGCAACAGGATATTGAACCAGTAAACCAGCAGCGCGAAGCGGTAATGGATGAACTCGGCGAGCCGCGAAGTGGAGAACGGTGTCAGTGTGATGGCGCAGAGAAAGGCGATGTGAATCCAGGCGAGGTTGCGGTCGGCGCGGGCGAACTGGTTGAGCGTGTCTGCTGGCCGACCCAAAAGATCCCATTCGTCATTACGCTCATCAAAAAGATGAGCAGGCGAGGCGAGAGCACGACCAGGGCATGCCAGAGCTCGCGCTCGGAGTGAATGGCTTCGCCGCCCGGGACGCGAAGATCGAGTACGAGAAGCGTCATGGAGACGGCGAAGATGCCATCGCTGAGGGCGGCCAGGCGTTCGACGCTTTGTCCGGCAACGCGGTGTAGGGGGAGTGCATCGAAAGGAGTTTAGCGGGTTGCATGGAAGCGGGCCAATGGCGGGCAGCAACTTTGAGGCGCTGCCTGCACTGCAGGATCGCGAAGCGCACGGAAGGGTGGCGAGCGTGGGGGGCGTACGTTTTTGGTGGGAAGAGTGGTGCTCAAGTGCTCTGTTGCTGATTTGTCTGGCAATCCCCTGCGGGCGAGCTTTGGCGCAGGACGAACCCACTCCCCAGCCGGTTCCGCAGCAGGGAAACTCGCAGACGGCGCCAATTTCCGAAGAGAAGCCGCAGCAAGAAAAGGGGGAGGAAAGTTCGAATCCGGCGCAGGCCGCGGCGGAAAAAACGAAAGAAGTAACCGTGCAGGCAGCCGTAGCCTCGAAAAACCTGGGAACGGCGGCGCTGCTGAAAGCGCGGGATTGGGAGAGTGGCTGGCTCACCGGTGTGTTCGTGGAGAAGGGCCGTCCGCTGGTTCCGATGAGCGTGCAGCAGCGGCGGGAGATCTATTTGCAACAGACGCTGGCGACTCCGGGGGCGTATCTGAAGCGCATGTTCGCAGCAGGGATCGATCAGGCGCGCGGGGTACCGTCGCAATGGGACGACGGCTGGGACGGGTACGTGGAGCGGTTCGCATCGCGCGAAGGGCAGTTCATTGCGGCGAACAGCCTGGCGGCGTTGGGCAATGCGAAGCTGAAATACGAACCGCGCTACGACCAGTGCGAGTGCAGCGGTTTCTGGCGCCGGACGCGGCATGCCATCGTTCGTAACTTTCTTACTTACAACGAAAGCGAACAGGAGTTGCGTCCGCAGTGGGCGTTGTACGGAGGCTCGTTCGGCGGGGGGCTGATCTCGACGGCGTGGAAGCCGCATCCGCGCAACGCTTTTGCGGAAGGTGGACGCGCCATGCTGGGGCAGGCGGGCTATGGCGTGCTGCTGAATATCTTCATCGAATTTTCTACCGACATTAACCGTAAGATCGGGGCTAAGAGAAGGTAGAGAATTCCCTACCTTCGTAATGGGAGTTTTCCCGGTCGCTGATTCGGGTGCTTGCCCGATGGCGGGCGGGGTCGATTCGTGGTTCAACTATACGGGGGCAGGTTCCGGGTGGACACCCGGCAGGGGATCGCCCCCTCGCGCTTTGGCTTCCACCCCCGGTTTATGTTGCACTTGCCCCCGCTTTTCTCGCCTTGTTCTAGGAAGGCGATGGCTTGCGGACGAACTGTGCGACCACCGCGCCGAGCGTGAGGAGCGACATCAGCGAAATAATTCCCAGGGAAACAACGCAGTAGATACACCACACGCCGAGAACGTTGGCTTCGATGTTCGCGAGGTAAAGCGAAAAGGTGAGGCCTGCGAACGTGGGAACGAGCAACAGGCGGTGGCGGCGTAGGAAGGCAAGCGCACCCATAAGAATGTATCCGGCGATGCCGAAAACGGCGACCGGAATTTGGAAGTGTAGAGGCCAGTCGTCGGCGTGATGCGGGAGCATGGCGTAAGGGCTGTGATTGACGATGCCGCAGTCCCAGTGGGCGTTGATGTCGCAGGGGGCATCCCCTGCCTCGCGATAGTGCTCACGCAGGGCGAGAGAAGACACCACGATTCCCAGCACGGCTAGAATCAAGAGCAGATATTTCATGAATTTCCTCGCTGCTGTTGGACTTCGGCGAACGCGGGTTCGTTTAAGACTTCGGCCCGCGCGCTGCGGCCGCGTCTTTTATTAAATCAGAAGGCTGCCAATCGCTGCCGTGATACCACTTCACGATCTTACCGTCAGGACCGATGACGGCGGTGCTGAGGTTGTGGGTGATCAGTGCGTTCTCGGGCTTTACGGTCAGGGCAAAGAAATCGGCGATCTTGGGTAAATCAGCTTTGCTGGGAGCGGCGAATTCCCAGCGGCTGAATAGCGCCGGCTGGTGCGTGTGCGCCACGGAGAAGCCGTAGTCACGGAGGACCTTGGGCGTGTCGTGCTCGGGATCGAAGCTGATATTAAGCAGGTGGGCACCGGTCAGTTCTGGATTCGTGCCGATCTGCTTGTAGATTTCCGCGAAGTTCTTGCTCATGCGTGGGCAGAAGTCGGGAAAGGGGCAGCGTGTATAGATGAAGGTGAGCAAGAGCACGTTCCCCCGATACTGCTTCAAGGAGATCTGTTTGCCCGCCTGATTGGTGAAAGAAAAATCCGGGACATCTTCGCCGGGTGCCGGCATATGCATGAGGTTCGCTCCCGCCGCGGGGACCAGATCGACGTGAGCGATCGTTTTGACACTTTCCAGCCAATAGTCGGGCGGCACTTCGGAATCCGTATCGCGTTGGACCACTACCTCGGCGGAAATGGAATCACCGGGATGCAGTTGATGGAGAGTTGCCGCGGGCTTGACCGTGTAGGTCATGGCCATGGCTTCCATGAAACCGGGGATGGCATCGCCCTCAATGAGGGCGGATTGAGCCTGGGCATCGACGGAAACGACGCGGCCGGTGAATCGATAGCGTTTCGCAACCGGCGTTTTCGAGCGATGGCACGAAATTGAGAATGCGCTGGCAAGGATGAGAGCGATCAGAACGATACGACGGGTATGGTGGTTCACGATATATCCAATTTAACTCGGAGGCAGACTCTGGTGCCACGGGCGTTGTTCGGAGTGCGGCTTTTGTGAAATCCTCAGGGCGATCGGAACGCACTCCAGATTTCACACGGCGAGGCATTCGATGGCATGCAATCCTGAGGTGTTGAAGCACGTTCCACTGTTCGCGCTGCTCGATGAAGAAGAGACGGCAGTGCTGGCCGGGCAGGTGCGGCTGAAGACGTTTGCGCCGCGGCAGCGCATTTACAAGATCGGAGATTCCGGCGGACAGGCGTACGTGGTGGTGTCGGGCCGCGTGCGGGTCGCGACGGTCGACCAGGACCAGCAGGAAGTTGTGGTCGACGAACCAACGCACGGTGAGTTCTTCGGGTTCGCGTCGATGCTGGAGCAGACTCCACATCAGACGGAAGCCGTGGCGATCGACGAGGCGGTGTGTCTGGAAGTGGATCGAAAGGACATTGCCGTGCTGCTACAACGCAAGCCGCTGGCCGGGATGGATATGCTCACGGTGCTCGGCCGGCAATTCCACGCGTCGCAGCAACTGGTGCGGCTGCGGGCGAACCGGCATCCTAACGATGTGATTGAAAAGGATGCGACGTTCGGCGAGCGCCTTGCCGACCTGGTCGCGGGCTTCGGCGGATCGTGGACGTTCATCATATTGTTTAGCATCGTTCTTGCCATTTACATGACCCTTGATGCAGCGTTTGGCAGCAAGGCTTGGGATCCGTATCCCTATATTTTGCTGAATCTGTTTCTAAATATGCTGGCAGCGCTGCAGGCGCCCATCATCATGATGAGCCAGAACCGTCAGGACACGAAGGACCGGTTGCGCGGCGAGCTGGATTACGACGTCAACCGGAGATCCGAGGTGGAGATTCAGGGGCTGGCGCGCAAGCTGAACCTGTTGGGAGAAAAGATTGGCGATGTGGAGGACATGCTGCGCGAAAAGCTGGGGCGGGGATAGACTTTCGATGTGGAGGGCGTAAGTTCTAATACTCGCGAGATCCTTAGCTCCGCCGGAAGAATGGCTGTGCTCAGGATGAGCCCCGGGGAGAGTTGATTCATGCTTGTTCCCAACAGATCCACTGTGAGAAATTCGTACGGCGGTCAGAATTCGAGATCTTTCTGAAGAAACCAGAAGTCGAGTCGTCTGCATCCCTGAAGTTTATGTCTCGCTTCCCCACCACTCGCCGGACCTTCCTGAAAGTAGTTGGAGCAACTGCAGGCGCCACGCTGGTCTCGCCGTCCGGGCTCAGGAACCGTGCGTTGGAGTTTGGAAAGGGCAAACCCGGTCCGCAGAATGACGGAGCCGCTGATTACACGCTCACGATCGCGACCACGCCTATCGAACTGGCGCCGACGCGGATTATTTCCGTCACCACTTATAACGGCCAGTTCCCCGGGCCACTGCTTCGCTTGAAAGAAGGTGAGAAGGTTACCATCGACGTTCGCAACGACACGGACACCCCAGAACAATTGCACTGGCATGGGCAGTTCGTTTCCACCGATGTGGATGGGGCGGCGGAAGAAGGCACACCTTTTATCCCTCCCCACAGCAGCCGCAGAATTTCGTTTGTTCCGAAGCCCGCGGGTTTGCGCTTTTACCACACACACGTGCGCGCGGCGGCCAATCTGGCGGCGGGCCAGTTTAGCGGGCTGGTCGGGCCGGTTTACATTGAACCGAAGCAGCACGCCGGGAACTACGACCGGGAAGTATTCCTCACGCTCAAAGAGTTTCAGCCGACATTAAGTCGGGGCGGCGATATGGCGATGGATTTTCTGTCGCTCGCGCAGACCGTCCCCGCGCTTAAGGATGCCGGCGAGAGCAAGATGAAAGCCTCGCTGGCCAAGGGCCTGCCGCATGGATTCGAGGTTGGCTACGATTCCTTCGCCATCAATGGGCGGATGTTGGGTCATGGCGACCCAGTGCGCGTGAAGACGGGTCAGCGTGTGCTGTTTCACGTTCTGAACGGCAGCGCCACGGAAATTCGCAGCCTGGCGCTTCCCGGCCACAGCTTCAACGTGGTTGCGATGGATGGGAATCCGTTGTCGAAGCCCGTGCTGGTGCCGGTTCTCTGGCTGGGAACTGCGGAGCGGGTTTCCGCGATCGTTGAAATGAACCATCCTGGAGTTTGGGTCATGGGAGACCTGGCCGACGACGATCGTGACCATGGCATGGGCATCGTCGTGGAGTACGCCGGATATAAAGGAAAGCCGCAATGGCTCGCGCCGAAACCGTTCAAGTGGAATTACGCGCACTTCGGGAATTCCAGCGCCCCTTCGGCCAAGCCCGACGAAGTGTTCGACATGCTCTTCGAAAAGCAGAATGCCGCACTCGAGGGATTTAATCAGTGGACCATTAACGGCGTGGCGTATCCGCAGGAGCAGATGACGGCGGCGCCCGCATTCCATCTGCATGAGGGCAAACGCTACCGCATTTGTATGCGGAATGCCAGCGATGACATCCACCCGATTCATCTGCACCGGCACTGCTTTGAGCTGGCCCGGATCGCGGGCCAACCAACCTCCGGGGTGATGAAGGATGTCGTGATGGTGGGTGGGTACCAGGAAGTCGAGATTGATTTCGTTGCCAACAATCCCGGCCTTACCCTATTTCACTGCCACCAGCAGCTGCACATGGACTTCGGATTCATGACCCTATT
Organism: Candidatus Sulfotelmatobacter sp.; assembly: GCA_036521895.1. Taxonomy (GTDB): domain Bacteria; phylum Acidobacteriota; class Terriglobia; order Terriglobales; family Acidobacteriaceae; genus Sulfotelmatobacter. The sequence continues at coordinate 6,946 of DATDGW010000133.1, forward strand.
CGATTATGTCTAGATCGGCCGCGCCGCAACAGGGATGGCGGGAGGGGCTGCACGCGAGCGGCGTTCCGTCCCCCCGACGGATTTAGACCGATAGCAAGCGTTGGAAGAAAGAACGATAGCGCTGCAGAGCGATACGCAGGTCTTCGGTGGAGACGTTGTCGCCGCGGTCCCATTGCTGTTCGAGCCGGGAACCTTCTTCGGCAAACACTTCCGCCAGACGTTGCATTGCGGCAGCGACCAGGCCGTCTGCTTGTTCGACGGCGCTGCGAGGCTCGTCGACGAAAGCGGTTTGAACGCTGCCCCAGCGATTTCACAACTCTCCAGTTCATTGTGGGGGAAGAGCGGTGTGGCGCCGGTTCTGTTGCCAACATCTGTATTGCGAACATCGGTGGGAGCGGTTTGCACATTTTGCTGCACGATCTCGCCAGTTGGACGTCCGGCGAGAACGGGTTGGGGGCGATCTTCTCTAGGCCCATCGTCCGACACAGGACCCTTGCCTTGAGCCAGGTCTGCCGTGGTTAAGTCTTCCTCGATTTCCGGTTCGTTTTTTCTCAGGGGTACGCTCATGCTCGTGCCTCCTTTCGCTGTGGATATGCATCTCCGAGCAATTCCTCGAACAGAGAGCGATAGTGGACCATCGCTTTCCGCCGGTCTTCCGTGCTGGCTTGGCCGCCACTGTGGCGCAGGGCAATGTGGTGCGCGGCACGATAGTTTTCCACCACGACGGGATGATCGACGGAAAGATCGGCGGCGCGCTGCTCGAAATCAGCCAGCGGATAGCCGCGGGTTTCCATTAGTTGATTCATCAAATGATCGGCTTGTGAAACCGAATCCTTGGGATCGTCGACGAAGTGCGATTGCACGATTCGCCAGCGTTCGGCGAAATCGGCGCGGGTTTCCTCAGAGAGTGGGCGGATCGCGAATTTCTCGCGGCGCTTGGCGCGAATTTCAAGCACGCCTTCGGCGCGGCGAACCTCGCCCTCTTTCTTGAGAACGCGGCCGTATTCCGGGCCAAAGCGCTCGCGAAGTTGTTGACTGCGGCGCTTTCGCGCGAGGATGAAACTGACAACGGCAACCATTGCAACTGCCACGACTACTCCAACTAGGATGGCGATCTGGTGCTGCTCCATGCGGCCTCCGCTTTTGCGCCTTTGAATTGCGTGTTGGATTCCGCAGTGTGGAGGGGGTTGTGAGGCAAGTTCCGGAGGGGGGATTCGATCCCCAAGGCGGAGAGGCGCTCGCTGAAATTCGTGCCCAGACTCAAGCGAGCTGAGAAGCCCTCCCTGGGGCGGTTTCTCAGTTGGTGCTGTCGGGCCGGTCGACAGTTAGGTCGAGGGGGTAGTGCTCACGCGGTGTCAGGCATTCGCAGTCGCGTTCGTCGCAACCGCATGATCCAGACGATCAGTACGAGGGCCCCGATCACTGGCGGGAGAACGAACAGCATTCCGGCCAACACGTCAAACCAGCTAAACCGAAACTTCGAATAGACGGTATCGATTGGCTAATGTAGCGACCTCTAGATTCCGCACTCCCGCCACGGCGTCATGGCGTTCGCTCACGTCACCGTCCGCCTGCGTCTTTGGGTTGTAAACCCAGCCTTGGTCTGTAACGTCGATCATCATGATCTGGTAGCCATTCGGGAGTGGAGCCTGCCAGGTGTCGCCCATCCCCTAAAACCCGATGCAAAAAGCCCTCGTTTACGAGTGCTTGAGCCACAACAATAGCTCCACGCCAGCCTAAGCAAACCAACGGGAACACGCTCGCAGCGATGATGACCTTGCGCCGACCGAGCGTGACGGCCCGCGTCAGCACTGCAGTGGAGTACCCCAATGTCACTCCACCGACAGCCGCGGCGACGGTTCCGACAACGGCCAAAACCATAGAACTATACCGAGGCCTGACATCGCAGTTTAGCCCGCGCATCTCGGTGGAGCAATGGCAGTCTGTAGTTGCGGTCAGTAATGAAAGCGGTAGCGGAGTTCGACGTAGATTTCGCGCGGATTGTTCCAGTGGAATCCGCCGAAGGTAACGCTGTTGTCGAGTTCGACGCGGCGGTTGGCTACGTTCATCGCGCTGACCGAGGCGGAGAAGCGCTCTCCGAAATCCTTCCCTAGAGTCAGATCGAGCGTGGTGTGTGGGGGCAGATAACTTCCCGGATAGGGCTGGCCAGGAAACGCGTTTGTGAAACCCGAACCGTAGTAGATGTTGGTTGACGCGTAGGCGCGCCACGGCAGAGTCACGTCGCCGCCGACGTTGAGCGTGTTGCGTTGGTCGTGATCGAGCGGACCCCAAGGCAGATAGGCAAGATCGGTGAGACCGCCGTTGATGAGTCCTCCGGCCCATGCGACCTGATTGGAATAGGCGAGGTGAATCTGTCCGCGGTGCGCGATGCGGGGAGAGCGGAGCGTGGCCTCCCAGCCGCGGATGATCGCGTTCTGAATCGTGAGGGGGAAAAAGAGATTGGACTCGCCGACGTTGTTGTGATCGAAAAAGTTTGCGGCATTGGTGCGGAACGCGTCGGCGTCCAGGATCCAGCCGTGCCACGGGATGGTCACGCCGAATTGTGCTTCTTCATCGCGCTCGCCGTGCAGAGCGATGAATGTCAAATTGCTGCTGTTGGCAAACTCGAGCAGCGGGCCTGATGCGGTGACCAGCGGCGGCGGCTGGTAGTAGTGGCCGTAGAAGGCGCGGAAGGTCCAGTTGAGGCGGGGGATGTTGAGCGCCACGCCGAAGCGCGGGCTGATTGCAGTCTCGACGACATTGCCGGAAAAACGAGTGGGACGCATGCCCGCAGAAAGGGTCAGCCACGATACCGGTTTGAATTTGTCATCGACGAAAAAAGCGGTGACGCTGCCTGAGGGATGCTCGACATCGGCCAGGGGCGAGCCGGTGCATCCCGGAGGAAAGTGCGGGTCGCCGTTGACTGGGCAATTGAAAAGGACACCGAGGTCAGAATGGTCACGTTGGCCGAATCCGTAGAATCCTGCCTGCAAGTTGTTCTTGGGAAGATTCGCGCTGAGGCTCACCTGGCCGCCGGCATAGGTGGAAGTGTGTTGACTGGTGCTGGCCGTGGGATAGTCGTTGGGCGCGCTTTCATAGTTGGCCGCAGAGTAGTGGTAGAAGGGGGAAACCGTGAGTAGGAGCTTTGAATTGAACGTGTGAACCCAGGAGAAACTAACAATTGCGTCGGATTCGTGGTCCCCGTCGCGTAGGCCGCTGCTGTCGTACTGCGAACTTTCCAAATCGTTGAAGTTCGGGTCGTAGGGAATCTGGTAGTAGTCCTTGCGCAGCTGGGCAACCAGACGTAGCTGGTTCGACGGGTCGACGTTGAAGATCAGCGAGCCGAACCCGCCGTAGCCGTTGGCGGCATCGTGGACGACCTGGGGCACCGGCGTCTGAATCCCGAGATCGCTGCGGTTGCCATTCACGCTGGCGTAGTAGGCGAAGCGTTCGGTGTGGCTGCCGAGACTGAACTGATTGTTGGTCTGGTAGAAACTTCCGGCGCTCAGTACGAGTTCGGCCTGGCGGTTGCGCTCGAATCCGGTGCGGGGTACGACGTTGAAGACTCCGTAGGTGCGGTCGCCAAGTTCCGCGCCATAACTGCCGCGGCTGACTTCGAGATAGTCGATGTCTTTGGGATCGAATTGCGGGCCGAGGTTGGTGGCGATGTTGGTGTTGGGAACCGGGACGCCGTCGACCATCCAACTGGTTTGGTGTCCGCCGCGAATGTGCAACTGGTCGTGCGTGATGTAGGCGCCGGGCACGTAGTCGGTGATCATCGCCAAGCTGTTGGAGCGGGCCGCGCCGGGTGTGCGGGCGATTTCGAGACGATCGATGACTGTGGTTGGAGTTGAAGAATCGGTGGGCGCCTCGTCGGGAGAGCCGGAGACGCTGATCACCTCTTTGGCTCCCGCCACGTAGAGCGCGAAATGCAGCACCGGCTGCGCACTCGAAAGGATGGCGACATCTTGCTGCGTTTGATCGAAGCCGACAGCGGCCACTGTGACGATGTATTCCCCAGGAGGAACGGCGTTGAAAACGAAGTTTCCGTTCGCGTCGGAATTTGCAGTGGTCGACCAGTCGGAGGTCTTTGCCTTGAGCATAACCATCGCATTTTGCACGGGGCGATGCTGAGGATCGTGGATGACGCCGCGCACGGAGCCGACGACCGAGGCAACGGCGGCTAGGGTCAGGCATGCTGCGAGCAGCGGGATGCCAACCAAACGCATGAAGTCTCCGATAGCGTGATGCGAAGCGCGAGCCGACGAGCGAAGGCCCCAGAAACAGTAGGTCCGTTCACGAAGGCCGGTGATCGTTATGCGAGGCTGAGGGCACGACTAAAGTCGTGTCCTTCCCAACTTTGGGAGTCGAATTTGCGAGTTAGAGGAGGGAGACTTGCGGGGGGGCGCGTGTGGATTGGGAATCGAAGCGTTCCGCGGCTGGCGCTTGCACGCGCGATTGGACGAGGCGGGACTTCACGGACTCTAAACCGGTCGAGGCGAGCGACAGCCGCGGATACGCCGACTGGGTTGTCGTTACGGCGTGGTCGAAGCCTTGGTTGCAGCAGCTATTACTGCGGATGGCGCGCTCATCCGGGTCAGAGCCGTGGCACTGGTGGGCGGATTTTCTAAGACAGCAGGCATGCGGTGGCGTAGCTGTGACCGCCAGCGACAGCGGAGCAAGAGTTCCGACAAGCGCGAATAAAAGCAAAAGTCTGGCGGTCAGGCGCTGCATGTTTTGTTATTGCGAAAGCAGAACCCAAGATGGGGCAAGCATAGAACACAAGCCCGAGCCGGCGCAAGCTGAGGCTCTCTTCCTGTCTCTTTCTGAGGCTCTCTTTCAAAGAGACACCCTTCGATTTCGTTCAGGGCAGGCTTTCTCGCGCAAAAAGATACGCGAGAAATGGGGCGCCCCGGCCTCTCTGTTGGAAGTACGGAGAAGTGAAGAAAACGGATTGGCAGTGCTGTCGCGCCTCAGGCTTTGCCGTTGATCTTGGCCCACCACCAGCGGATACCGACGAAAAGGAATCGCCAGTCGCTGAAGAATTCGGGGGGCTTGCCTTCGAAGGCGTGGCCGACGAACTGGAGAATCCATCCGATCAGGAAGAGTGCAAGGGCGTAGAACCAGAGGCGATGCCGGAAGAAGCCGGCCAGGAACACTGCAATCGATAAGAGGATGGTGGGAATGCCGAAGGTGTGGCACAGGCGGTTCACCGGGTGCTGGTGGCTGGTCGAGTATTGGGCGATCCACTGCTCGCTCGTGCGGTTGCCTAGCATGCCGTGGGGATCATACTACGGTTTGTAGCGTGTCTGCGAAGTCAAAATCCCCTCCTCTTTTCCCCCAAGACGCGAAAAGAAGGGTGGGGCACCCTCGGCGATCCACTGATCCACTGCCCTCCTGTTGAGGCTTCCGCTTCCCGCGTGGTAGCATCCTAGGTTTTGGCAGGGGTTGGGTTGGCTTGTTCCTGTCCTTATCACTCTTCATGGGTCGTCTCCTTCCCACGCCTGCCGAAGGGAGCCCAACTTGAAAGTCTATTCTGGAGCAAACATCAGGAATGTCGCGATGGTGGGACACGGCCATGCGGGCAAAACCACGCTCGTATCGGCCATGCTGTACACGGCGGGCGCAACCCCGCGCTTGGGGCGAGTTGACGACGGCTCGGCCACAACCGACCACGACGAAGAAGAAGTCGCGCGCAAGATGTCGATTTCCACTGGCGCCGCCGTGGTTGAGTGGGGCACGACCAAAATCAATATCCTCGACACGCCCGGATTCAGCATGTTCGTCCACGAGGCCAAGATGGTGCTGCCCGTGGTGGACGCGGCGATCGTGGTGGTCGATGGCGTGGCCGGCGTGGAGGTGGTCACACAGCGCGTGTGGAATTATTGCGAAGAGTACAAGACCCCGCGCCTGATCGTGGTGAACCGCATGGACCGCGACCGCGCCAATGCCGAGCGCGTTCTGGAATCGCTGACCAACGCCTTTGGCCGGGATGTAATTCCGATTGAGCTGCCGATCGGCGCCGAGAAGAGTTTGAGTGGTGTCGTGGACCTGGTGCGCATGAAGGCCTACACCTACGAGCTCGGTGGAAACGGCCAAGGGAAGGAAACAGAGATTCCTGCGAACCTGAAAGATCAGGCGCAGGAGGCGCATGAGCGGCTGGTCGAGTTGGTCGCCGAGGGCGACGACAAGCTGATGGAGAAGTTCTTCGAGGCGGGAACGCTCGGAGAGGAAGACCTGATTCCCGCGCTGCACAATGCGATCCGCGAAGACAAGATTTTTCCTGTCATCTTCAGCTCTGGGTTGGGCAACATCGGTGCCGACCGGGTGATGGACTTTATTGTGGACTACACGCCGGCGCCTTCCGAGCATGAGTGGGTGCAGGGAGAGGCTGCCAGCGGCGCCGACGCGCCCAAGCGGCACGAGTCCGATGAAGAGCCGGTTTCGTTATATGTATTCCGCACGGTGTCGGACGCTTTCGCTGGCCGGATTACTTATTTCAAAGTTTTCTCGGGCGTGTTGAAGAACGACGCTACGCTGTTGAACTACAGCCGTGGCGGGCAGGAAAAATTCGCGCACATTCAAGTCATGCAGGGGAAGACTGCGGTTCCGGTGCCTGAACTGCATGCTGGCGACATTGGCGCGGTGGCGAAACTGAAAGAGACGCTCACGGGAGACACGCTGGGCGACAAGTCGGCGCCGATTCAATATCCGCGGGTGAAGTTGCCGGAGCCGGCGATCACGTTCGCGATCGAACCCAAGAGCCGCGCCGATGAAGACAAGCTGGGGCCGGGCATCCACAAACTCATGGAAGAGGACGGCATGCTGCGCTTCTTCCGCGACCCGCAGACCAAAGAATTTCTCATCGCGGGTACGGGCCAGCAGCACATCGAAGTGACTGTGTCGAAGTTGAAGAAGCGCTATCACACCGAAGTCGTTCTGAAGGCGCCGAAGGTGCCGTACCGCGAAACCATTCGTGGCAAGGCCGACGTGCAGGGACGCCACAAGAAGCAGACCGGCGGCCACGGCCAGTACGGCGATTGCAAGATCCGCATGGAACCGCTGCCACGCGGCGGCGAGTTCGAGTTCGTCAACGACATTTTTGGCGGCGCCATCCCAAAGAACTACATTCCGCCGGTGGAAAAAGGAATTCGCGACGCCGCTGCACGCGGATATCTTGCTGGATTCCCGGTGGTCGATTTCCGCGTCGTGCTCTATGACGGTTCCTATCACGACGTGGACTCGAATGACTTGTCGTTCCAGATGGCCGGCCGCATCGCCTTCAAGAAAGCGATGGAAGTCGCGAAGCCCACGCTGCTCGAGCCCATCATGGCCGTTGAAATCACGATTCCGGATGACTTCGCCGGATCGATTATGGGCGATCTCAACAGCCGCCGCGGCCGCATCCAGGGAATGGACAACAAGGGCGGCAACACGGTCGTGAAGGCGGAGGTCCCCATGGCCGAGATGCTGACCTATGGCGTCGAGTTGACGTCAATGACGCAAGGTCGCGGCAGCTTCAACATGGAAATGCACCACTATGACGTTGTGCCGGGGCAACTGCAGGAGAAGATTATCGAGAAGGCGAAGGCGGAGAGAGGCGAGGTGAAGGAAGAAGAGGAGTAGCCAATCGGCCGCCTACTTCATTTGTAAAACCGCGATATCCGTGTTGGCGAAGTCAGTTCCCTTGGCCAAGAGTGGTTCGCCTGAAGATTTAGCCAGAGCGTAGGAGAAACAGTCGCCGAAATTGAGGCCGGCGGAGTGGCGTCCTTGTCCGTACTTGCGCCAGGCAGAGCGGGCCAGGTCGGCCTGCTCGGCATCGACGGGCACGATCTGCAGATTGGCGCGGACGACGAAGAGATCGAACTCGCGGCCCGCCGCCTCGCCTTGTCGGGCTTCGAGGACGATTCCAGTTTCGAGCACGCTCGCGGCGGATACCAGGCGGCTTCCGGCCGCGGTGATCGCAGCGAGGAATTCCTGACGCTCCGGTTCAGCGAAAAAAATGGCGGCAAAGGCTGACGTATCAATGACCATAGTTGTGAATCAACGCGGAAGTCCATGGTCGTCGTAGCCAAGGATTTCGTCTGCGCTGCGAGAATCTCGAATGGGTAGCTGGTCGACGCGGCGCAGAATTTCCTCCAATTGGCCCGCCAGAATCTGACGGCGGTGCTCGTTCCGAAGCCGATCCAGGCGTTCTTCCAAGGCTTTTTGGATCGCGCCTGTCAACGATTCTCCAGTCTTCGTGGCGACCTCTCTAGCCAACCGTTCTGTTTCCATACTCTTGATACTAAGGGCCATAATGCCATGATTATACTATGATAGATTACAATATATAACGCTATAATCATGCCTATCCGCAAGAGCGATTGACTACGCGCACACTTTTTGAGATACAAGCATCGTTGCAGAGGATCCCATGAGACTTGTCTTGATTGCTGTCTTTTCCGTTTTCACGTTCCTGCTCTTGCTCGCTCCTCTGACCCGTGCCGCCGCCGCGCCGCAGGTCTTCCCGACCGCGGCCGGACCGGTGAAGATCACCCCTCTGAACCACGCCAGCACGCTGATCGAGGCCGGCGGGAAAACGATCTATTTGGATCCCGCCAAGCCAGCGAAGCTTACGGGCCTTCTCAAGGCCGACCTCATCCTGATCACCGACATTCACGGGGACCACATGGACCTCGATTCGATTAAAGAGATCAGCAAGGCCGACACGGAAGTTCTGGCGGCACCGGCGGTCGTTCAAACTGTCACCGTAGGCAAGCCTATCGCCAACGGAGAAACGAAAACCTGGCAGAGCTGGACGATCGAGGCGATCCCCGCCTACAACCTGAAGCGCGGTCCTGCTCCGGGAAAACTATTTCACGACAAGGGGCGCGGCAACGGTTACGTTCTCACCTACGGCGGCAAACGCTTTTATTTTTCCGGCGACACTGAAGGCGTTCCGGAGATGCGGGCGCTCAAAAACATCGACGTGGCGTTCGTTTGCATGAATCTTCCGTACACGATGCCGCCGGAAGAGGCTGCGGACGCGGTGAAAGCGTTCCACCCAAAGATTGTGATTCCGTATCACTACCGCGGGTCGGATCTTGCTGTGTTTCAGAAGGCGTTGCAAGGGACGGGGATTGAGGTGCGGTTGCTGGAGTGGTATCCGAAATAGTAGCGGTCAAGCTCCGCTGGGCAGGACGGGCGAATGCGCCCGTCCCCGCCTGTTTTTCTTAAGCCTTGAAGATCTCCTCCACTGGCTTGCGGAATATCTTTGCGATCTTGAACGCCAGCGGCAGGCTGGGATCGTACTTCTCCGTTTCAATCGCGTTAACCGTCTGGCGCGAGACGCCGAGTTTTTCGGCGAGGTCGGCCTGGGTCCAGCTCAATTGCGCCCGGAAGTCACGCACGCTGTTTTTCACTCGTACCTCCGCTTGGCGATGGCCAGGCCAAGACTCCACAGCATGATCAGCAGCGGCGCCACCCAGCTCACATCGAAGCGCGGCAGTCCGGCGTTTTGCTGGAACGCCCAGGTGAGGGTGATCAGGCAAGTGGCCAGGAAACTGAACGCGACCGCTTCCAGTTGAATGCGGCGCTGCAGTTCGTCGAGCCCGCGGAAATATCGCATGAATGCCCACATGGCGAAGGCCGAGGGGATGATCGGCAGCAGCGCGATGCCGTATCCGAGCAGCGTGTGTTCGTGTCCCCGCAACATCCACACGGAGAGCGGTACCATCACCGAGTAGCCGGCCATCGAAGTCAGGAACTCTCTCAGGTAGCGCTTGTTGTTGGCGTCCATCAGATTCTCCAAGTCAAGCATCCTTGACATCCAAAATGTAAAGCACGCTTGACATCGATGTCAACAGATTTCTTAAGGGTCTCGATCGACTCTTACCGGCCGCCCGGGCAAGGATGAGAATGAAGAGACGATGAAGTGCACGCCAAGAAACCGGGGCCGATCCGAAGGACCGGCCCCGATGCACACCTCTCCCTTGCACACCTACGTCCCTCAGCCTTACCTTACGGCTCGCCGAACAGGTCGCTCATGGTTCTGGTGCTCTCGTCACAGGCGTGGTTAAGGCAAGGGATGCCGAAACCGCCCTCGATCGAGCGCAGCAAGGAAAAGTGGGTGTAGAACTGTTCACTTTGCACCTGGTGAAAGCCATAGTTGGGGTCAACGATGGCCACCACTTGATTGATGATGGGCTGAACGGAGTAGTCGTTCTCGTCCCAAATCACGACAATTGCGGAGTGGCCCCGGTCCCACACAGGGGACTGGTGGATGGCCGTAACCAGCTTCTGCACTTCCTGGTCTCCAAGGATGAGTAGCGCTGGGTTGAGACCTGCCTGCGTACCGTGGTCGTGGGGATCGTATCCGCAGAAGGCCGTTCCGTTACCGCGGCCGTGCTGGTCGTTGCGCTGGTTGGGAACGATGTAGGAAAAGGTAGTCCAGATTCGCACCAGTGATCGGGAGATTTTCCTGGTAGGTCTTCCAAGTCTTTCCCGCGGCGGCCAACTGATCGGCAATGGTGATTCCGAGCGGGGTAGAAACTGCCGGATACCACGTTTTGCCCTCGACATTGATCTCGCATGGAGGTCCGGTAACCTCGTTGCTGCAGTCCAAGATCGGGGTCTCGGCATCGGTACCGTTGCCGGAAATAGGGCAAATGGCTGGGCTCGGAGGGCTGTCAGTGTTGACCGTTCCGGTGGAGAGGTCGGTCGCACAGGACCCATCTTGCCAGTCCGAAGAGTTGTCGCTGTGGATCCCGAAATTCGATCCCCCCACGACCTCGAGATAGTTGGTCAGGCTGGGATGAGCGACGGCGAAGTAGTTCGTCGCGAGATTGGCGGAATTGGCGTACTTGTTAGTGAACGGAGCGCTTCTAGGGTGCTGAGAATTTCTTTGCAATCATGGTTTTCCATCATGATGACGAAAACATGGTCGAGATGTGGGATGCCTTTCGGCACCGCGCCGTCTTGCGCCATCGCGCTACCGGCGAGAGCGGCCCCTAGGCCGAGAGCTAGGGTGGTCTTTTTCATAGTGTCTCCTGAACTTCCTCGGTGAGGATTGCCTTGGCTTGGAAATCGGATTCGGGGCTTTTCAAGTCCTGCCGGGACCTAGATCCAGCCAGGTCAACCCGAGACCCTAGTGGGACTTTGTTACAGCCCGGAGACGTCGTCGTTAAGATTCGGTGAAATTCCGGCCGCCTTCGGCGGCCGATTTTTGATCAATTTCACTTTCGCCCGAGAAAGTGCTAGGGTGTTCCCCTACGATCTACAGGAGTTACCCATGTCCCTGCAGGCGTTACCGGCACAGGCTAAGGAGCTTTTCCACTACCTGTTTGAGCAAGCGTCGCTGGGTATCGCACTGGAGGATCTCGATGGGAAGCTGCTGCTGGCCAACCCAGCCTTATGCTCGATGCTGGGATACACGAACGACGAACTGTGCAGCATGAGCTGCTCGGAATTCGCGAGTCACGAGGATTCTCAAGACGATTGGGCTCTGTTTCATAAGCTCCGCGAGGGTGTCCTAGACCACTACGCACTGGAGAAGCGTTATGTGAGAAAGGACGGCGCTCACCTTTGGGGACGCCTCAATGTCTCCCTTTTGAAGGATCTTGACGGGGGTTCCCCTCTGGTCTTTGCCCTTGTGGAGGACATCACGGAACGGAGGCGGACCGGGGAGGCACTGCAACAAAGCGAAGAGCGATTTCAACTGGCGGTCCAGGCGGGGAAGATGTTCGCCTATGAATGGGATGCTGCGACCGACCGGATGGTGCGATCGGGAGATTGCGAGGACATTCTGGGGATCGATAAATGGGGGCTGGTTGGTACGGGTCACCAAGTATTGGCGAAGGTCCACCCGGAAGACCGTGGAAAGCTGTTGGCCGCAGATGGCGCTCTGACCCCGGAAAAGCCGAACCTTCAAGTCAGCCATCGAATGTTACGTCCCGACGGCAGCGTGATTTGGGTGGAGAGAACGGGCCGCGCCCACTTCGACGAACAAGGCAAAATGCTGCGGATCGTGGGCATGGTAGCGGATATTACGGAGCGCGAGCGGGCCGAAGAAGCCCTCAGACAGAGTGAGTCGAATTACCGCATGTTCGTGTCGCAGAGTGCGGAAGGCATTTTTTGCCAGGAGCTCGTCCGCCCCATTCCAGTGGATTTACCAGAAGCCGACCAAGTTCAACGCATTCTGCACGAATCTTATTTGGCCGAGTGCAACGACTCGATGGCCCGCATGTATGGGCTGTCTCCGGCCGACTTTGTGGGAAAGCGGCTCACGGAAACCGTGGATCCGTTGAATGCCATCAACATCGAATTGACTCGCGACTACATCCGTAACGGTTACCGGGTTGTAGACCGCGAGTCCCACGAGGTGGATCCGCAAGGAAACCCCAAAGTGTTCCTGAACAGCATGATCGGGTTCGTCGAAGACGGACTGCTGCTGAGGACATGGGGGATTCAACGCGACATCACGGATCGTCGCCAGGCGGAACAAGCCCGCCTGCTCGCGGAACAGGCTCTCCGAGACAATGAACAGCGGCTTCGCCTGGCCGTGCAAGCGGGAAAGATGTACGCGTACGAGTGGGACGTTGCAACTGACAAAATCGTGCGATCGGAGGAGTACGTAAACGTTCTTGGCTATCGCGATCGCGCGGAAGGCCTGACTCGTCAGCAGCTATTGGATAGCATTCATGCCGAAGACCGCGCATTGTTCGCCAGCTCCTTCAATCACCTTACACCCGAGAACCCCACCACGCAGATCAGCTATCGCGCTTTACGTCCCGACGGGTCGTTGATTTGGTTGGAGAAAAGCGCAAGAGGCTTCTTTGACGAGCAAGGAAAGTTGCTGCGGATGATAGGGATGGTGACCGACATAACCGATCGCAAGCTGTCGGAAGCGGCTCTGGCAAACGCCAGTCGCAGGTTGATTGAGGCTCAGGAGCAGGAGCGTACACGGATTGCTCGGGAGCTTCACGACGATCTGGGTCAGAGTCTAGCATTGTTGGCCGTCGAGTTGGATCAGATCCAGCAAGACCTTTCGGCATTGCCGGAAGTCCGCAGCCGTGTGGGCGAACTCCAGAAGCGCACTGTCGATCTGGCCACCGATGTTCAAAGTTTGTCGCACGAGTTGCACTCGGCAAGGCTGGAACTTGTAGGTATAGCCGCCGCCATGAGAGGTTTCTGCCAGGCATTCGGCGCAAAGCAGAGAGTCGAGGTCGACTTCCAAAGCCGCAATTTGCCACTGCCCATGTCGCGCGAGACTTCTCTTTGCTTCTACCGTGTATTGCAAGAAGCCTTGCACAATTCCGCGAAGCACAGTGGCGTCCGGCGCGTCCAAGTGCGATTCTGGGGAGATGCGGATGAGATTCATCTCACGGTTAAGGATTCCGGCTCAGGCTTTGACCTCGAAGCGGCCAAGGATGGCCAGGGGCTGGGACTGATCAGCATGGAGGAGCGGCTAAAGCTCCTCAACGGAACACTCGGGATCGACTCGCAACCCCAGCGTGGTACGACGATACACGCTCGGGCTCCGCTCCCTTCGGAAAGCGCTCCGCTGCGAGCCGCGGGTTAAAGGGTCTCGCTTTCGCGGGCGGAGCAGGGTTCAACTTGTAGGGAGAATCTTCTCGAAGATTTGCCTATCTTCCACGCGCTCAAAGGTGCTCAAAGGTAATCCGCAAAGAATATCGAGTTGGTCTTGCTCAGTTACCTGGTTGCAGAGCCGCTCCACCTGGATTGCCGCATCCGCTTTACCTTGCGCCCATAAGATGGACGAGCACTCCCCGCAGATTGCAACCCTGGACGGTGGCCCGGCTGACCCGCGACCCGCCGCTGCAATCAATTCGCCCAGCACTCCGCGAAAGAGCACGGGGTCGGGCAGATCATTCCTCATGAAAGCGGAAATAATGTGACCAGCATCCAACGCGAAATAGCGCCCCCGTTCCCTGGCAGCGGCAATATCTACGCCATGTTCCTGCAACGTCCGAAGAAGACTCTCACGATGGGACTCGGTCGCGACGACAATAGCCGCGTTCCCGGCGTTGAGTGCGGTTTCGATGAAAGCGCTGAAGCCAACGACAAGAGCGGCGTCTCCTGAATAGAATTCAAGCTTGTGGCTGCCAAGGGCTCCTGACCTTCCAGGCGCGAGCGAGGGTAAAGCTCGGTCGCGATTCGACTCGGCGGCTTCGATATTGGTAGCGTGGTGGTGATGGTGCCAGGACAATCCCCTACTCACGAACTGCCGATTCTGACGAGCCGCGTCCACGGCGGCCAACAGTTCGGTTCCAGCGTCCGTCTTCACCACGTAGCCCACGGCTCCCAAGTCGAGAGCCTCTTGCACCACCTCGGCAGAAGATTCTTGGCTCAAGAAAACAATTTTGGATTGAGGGCAGAGTGTGCGGATCTGGCGAGCGGCTCCGACTCCGTTTAGATTTGGGAGTCCGATGTCGAGGACAACCAGGTCCGGTTGTAGGTCTTGGGCTTTCTGGACCGCCTCGCGGCCGTCTGAGGCTTCGCTGATCACCTGCAAATCCGGTCTCCCTGTCAGCGTCGAACAGACGAATCGCCGGAACGGTTCGAAATCATCGACCACCAGAATCCGGACAGGTAACGTTCCCAAGCTGCCTCCGCGCACATGGCTCAAACCCAACTTCTCAAGTGTAGTTGCTGAACTCTATCAGACTTTCGTCCTCCGCTAGCTCGGACGTTGCCATAGGGAGATGGTCGATTATACGGCGGACTGCTCGAAAAGAAACGATTTAATGGCGCAGCTCGAAATTGCCGGCTGATCTCCATCCCGGCCTGCGGCCCTGACTTTCGGGCAGAGTCTGGGTACTTGAAGAAACCAGGCCGCACCAGCCCCAGCGCCTAGAAACCGACAATTGCGGAGCCAGGCTTTTCCTTCTACTATCGCCCTATCGTGCTTTCTCCTGGTAATCCCAAACTCACGGACCGTCTGGTTTCTGCAGCTCCGGTCGAGGACGATTCCTCGTTTGAACTGAAGCTGCGGCCGCAGCGCCTGAACGAATTCATCGGGCAGGATAAGGTTAAAGAAAATCTCGCCGTGGCCATCGAAGCGGCACGTTCGCGCGGCGAGGCCATGGACCACGTGCTCCTCTACGGCCCGCCGGGTCTGGGCAAGACGACACTGGCCAACATCATTGCGAACGAGCTAGGAGTGCACTTTCAACCGACCGCCGCGCCGTTGCTGCAGATTAAGGGCGACCTGACGGCGATCATCACCAACATGCAGGACAAGCAGGTGCTGTTTGTCGATGAGATCCACCGCCTGCAGCCCGTACTGGAGGAGTTGCTGTATTCCGCTCTGGAAGACTACAAGCTCGACATCATCATTGGGCAGGGTCCGTCGGCGCGCACGCACACGCTGGAAGTGAAGCCGTTCACGTTCGTGGGCGCGACCACGCGGGCGGGATTGATTTCGTCGCCGCTGCGGTCACGCTTCGGCATCGTGCTGCGGTTGGAGTTTTATACTCCGGCGGACTTGAAGGTGATTGTCGAACGCTCCGCAGAGATTCTTGACGTTGAAGTCGATGACGCCGGCGCAGAAGAAATTGCCGGACGTTCCCGAGGCACGCCGAGAATCGCGAATCGTCTGTTGCGCCGCGTTCGTGACTACGCGCAGGTGCGCGGCGCCGGCAAGATTGATGAACCCACGGCGAAAGCCGCGCTCGGTATGCTGGAAGTCGATCAGTATGGTTTCGACGAAGTCGACAGGCGCCTGCTGCTGACCATCATCGAGAAATATCAAGGTGGCCCGGTGGGCGTGAACACGCTGGCCGCGGTCTTGGCCGAAGAGCCGGACGCGATCGAAGAAATCTACGAGCCTTTTCTCATGCAGGCTGGATTTCTGAATCGCACTCCCCGCGGCCGCGTGGCTACGCAACTGGCGTACGACTACTTCAAGATCACTCCGACTCGAAGACAGAGCTCGTTGTTCTAAGCCTGCCCCACGTTATTTTTCAGGCCTTCCTGGAAACTGTTCGGCAAACCTCACAAACATCATTTCGTTGTTTTGTCTGCAGGTGCTTGGTGTATCTTGCTCAATCCCCCCGGCGGGGAGAAGAGGGGAGTTTTTGCGCCTATTTCGAGTTCTACAGTGTGGGGCCCATTTTCGCGCGAAATTGGCGGTCATCACGGTTTTGGCTCTGTCGGCAACGGAGCTGCTGGCTTCTCCTGCCCTGCTGCGATCCGCACTATTTCAGGATTCGGAAAATCCCCTGGCGCAGCAACCTGCTCCGAAGCCTGACTTGGGGCCCCCTGCCCTGACCATTCCCCGATTGCCGCGCCCCCCAGCCTTGGACGACTTCCTCGGCATGAAGCCGCAAGGAGAGATCTCTCTCCAAATGGCGAAGGTCAGTGGCTTCACCCAGCGCAATCCGCACGACGGAGAAAGCGTTTCCGAACCCACCGACGCCTACCTGGGCTACGACCAGAAGAATCTGTACATTGTGTTCGTATGCTTCGACGATCCCAGAAAAGTGCGCGCCCGCATGTCGCGCCGCGAAGATGTTTACGACGACGATCAGGTTGAGGTGATGCTTGACACGTTCCACGACCGGCGCCGAGCCTATGCTTTTCAAACGACGCCGCTCGGTGTGCAATGGGACGCAATCTGGACCGAAGCCTCGCGCGAAGAGCAGACCGCCGGGCATTTCGATACCTCGTTCGATACCGTGTGGGATTCGCGCGGCAAGGTCACTGAGAGCGGCTTCGTCGTATGGATGGCGATTCCCTTCAAGAGCCTGCGCTTCCCCGCGGCCAAACAGCAGAACTGGGGCATCATTTTGTATCGCGGCATCACGCGTAAGACGGAAGACTCCTTCTGGCCTCACGTTTCTTACAAGATCGAAGGTCGCCTCGGCCAGGCCGCTAGTCTGCTTGGACTCGAAGGAATCTCGCCGGGCCATAGCATCGAACTGATCCCTTACGGTCTGATGCGCGGCTTTCGCGCCCTCGATACCCGAGATCCCACAAACCCATACTTCCAACATGCAGAGGCCCAGGGCCAGACGGGCGTGGACGCGAAGTTCGTGATCCAAGATCACTTCGTTGTCGATATGACCGCCAATCCGGACTTCAGTCAGATCGAGTCCGAGGACCCGCAGATTACCGTCAACCAGCGTTATGCCGTGTATTTCCCCGAAAAGCGCCCATTCTTTCTCGAGAACGAAGACTTCTTCCGCACGCCGCTGGACTTGTTCTTCACGCGCAGCATCGGCGACCCCTCGGCCGGAATCCGTCTCACCGGAAAAGACGGCCCGTACTCGGTCGGCCTGATGGCAGCCGACGATCGCAGCCCCGGCCTGGCCGTGCCTGACTACAGCCCGTACTCCGGCATTCGGTCCTACTTCACCATCGCGCGTGTGAGCCGCGACATCTTCCGGCAGTCGAGCGTGGGCGCGCTCTACACCGACTGGGAGTGTCCCAGGACGGGCGAGTACAACCGCATCGGCGGGCTCGACACACACCTGAAATTCAATCCCAATTGGACGCTCGATGGTCAGGCGGTCACTACCTCGAGTTACCTCAACCTGAACTGCGAGGCCAACCTTTACCCGTTCAGCTCAGGCAATCGAGGAAACAACAATTACTACGCGGGACCTGCGGAGCGGGCCGAGCTGCGGCGCGAGGGCCTGCACTTTTCCTACGACGGAACTTATAACGACATTACCCCCGGAGTCGTCTCGATCCCGGGATTCATTAATCGCGTGGACATTCGCGAGACCACGCAAGCAGGCGACTACCGTTTTCGCCCGAAATCCGGCTGGATCGTCGATTGGGGACCGTCGCTCAACCTCCGCTACGTCTTCGACCACACTGGCCTACGCCTCGACACCGACTACAATCCTTACGTCTCGATTCAAGGGCGCGGGCCGACGGTCTTCATCGTGCGTCCGTACGAAGAGTTTCACGAGCGTCTTCGTCCGCAGGATTTTTGCTTCTATGGGTACGCTTTGTATTGCCCTCCGACGACTCTGGGCAATCAGGATTATCGCGAGCACACCAGCGGAGCCTCTTTCCAGACTGGCTACTTAAAGAAAGTTACGCTCAGCGCAGGCTACTACTGGGGACAAGGCGTGAATTTTGAGGCGCTGCCGCCCGTGCCCCTGGCAATTCCTACGTCTTACAATCATCCTTTTCTGGGGCGCGAGGATACAGCTCAAGCCGGACTGACGTTCCGTCCTATCAAGCCTTTGAAGATCGAGAACAGTTACCTGTTCGAACGCCTGCGCACGAACAACGACACCTACTTTTTCGAACAGGCTCAGTTTCCTGGCGCTGGCCGCGGAATCTTCAACGACCACATTCTGCGCAGCAAGTGGAACTGGCAGTTCACTCCGCAGCTTTCGGTGCGGCTGATTCTGGAGTACAACGCGCTGCTGGCCGGCACGCCGGGCGTGGGATCTCCTTACACCTACCTGCCCACCCAAAAGGAGTTCAACACCGACTTCCTGATCACCTACCTGGTGCATCCTGGCACCGCGATCTACATCGGCTACAACAGCGATCTCCAAAACCTGAACGTGGTCCCGCAGACTCCGACCTCTCCCGGCTACGTCACTCACACCGCCGGGGGCTACATCAACGACAGCCGCCAGTTTTTCTTGAAGGTGAGTTACTTGTTCCGGTTCTGAATGAAAGGTGTCAGCTCTCAGCGGTCAGCTTTCAGCCCGGAACTGTCTGATTCGGTTGTCCTTGCTGAGAGCTGATGGCTGACAGCTGAGAGCGCTTCAGGATTGCCGAATCCTGTGGATATCCGGTAGAATCTAATGATTCGAATTGAGGTTAGGACCCGCTATGAAAGCAGCTATTCATCCCGCATACAACGAAGTGCGCGTGCATTGCGCGTGCGGCAACGCATTTGTGACTCGTTCGACCCATAAGGGCGACATCAGTGTTGAAATTTGCTCGAACTGTCACCCGTTTTTCACTGGCAAGCAGAAGCTGATGGACACCGCCGGCCGCGTCGAACGCTTCCGCCGCAAGTACGCTAAGGCCGAAGCTGCGAAGAAGTAATTTTTTTCGCCAAGGATCACGTGGATTTAGCGCGGATCAACCGAGAAATCGAGCCCTCGCTCCGGCGAGGGCTTCGTTTTGCGGCCGCAGGTAGAATTAAGACGGTGAAGAAGTTCTGGGACAACTCGGGGGGAACATGTGGGGCGGACACTCCTGTCCGCCAGGCAGCGCTACTGCACCCAAGTGGAACCGACGCAGGTGTTCGCCAGTTCGCTTCCCTGAAGCCAGTCCCGTCGAGCCTCACGATCGGCACCGTCACCATCTCCCCCGCCACGGTCCTGGCGCCGATGGCCGGAGTTACCGACACCGTCTTCCGCCGCTTCATCCGCAATCTCGGCGGATGCGGCCTGATCATGACCGAGTTCACCTCGGCCGACGGCGTACTCCGCAAGAAAGACCAGAAGGCCAAGCGCTATCTCCACTTCTACGAAGACGAGCACCCGATCTCGGCGCAGCTTTTCGGCAGCGATCCGAACATTATGGCCGAGGCCGCTCGCATGGTCGAAGGCCTGGGCTTCGACCTTGTCGATTTGAATCTGGGCTGTCCCGCGAAAAAAGTCGTGAAGTGCAACGGAGGCTCAGGCTTGTTGCGCGATCTGCCGGCCATCGGCAGGATTTTTGAAGCCGTTCGCGCCGCTGTGAAGATTCCCTTCACCGTAAAATTCCGCGCCGGATGGAGCGACGAAGAGATCGTCTGCGTCGAACTGGCCCGCATGGCGGAAGATTGCGGACTGGCCGCCGTCGCCCTGCACGCCCGCACCCGCGAGATGGGCTACAGCGGCAACGCGCGCTGGGAGTGGATCGCCGCCATCAAAGACGCTGTGAAGATACCCGTGATCGGTAACGGCGACATCCGCAGCCCCGAAGACGCCTGCGCCATGGTGACGCAAACCGGATGCGACGCCGTCATGATCGGCCGCTCCGCCCCGTCAAACCCGTGGATCTTCCGCCAGATCGAGCAGTATTGTGCAGCGATGAATGCCGGAGGCGACAGTCAGGACAACCACGAAGGGGAAGGGCACGACTTCAGTCGTGCCGTAAACGCAAACGCTATGGATCCGGCTTTAGCCGCTGAAGGCCGCTTCTCCGTTCGCAACGACGTGCCCTCAGAGGCTAAAGCGCGAGATTTCCCGACTTTTAACGGCACGGCTGAAGCCGTGCCCTTCCCATCCGTTCACGCGTCGAGAGTCGCGGGAGGGAAGAAGCTCTACGAAGGGCCCTCCGAGGCCGACCGCTACCAGATGATCCGCACGTACTTCCAGATGCTGATCGAGGAAGAACTCCCTGACGCCGTCGGCAAAATGAAGCAGTTCGCCAGCTGGTTCACCCACGGAGTCCCCGGTGGCGCTGGCCTACGCAAAGCGATCTACGAATCGAAGAGCGCGCCAGAGATCCTAATCCGCGTAGAAGGCTTCTTCGAAGCCAGGTTAGGTGGCGCGGGCGCCCCCGCCCGCGAAACTGCCGGCGTAGTTCTCGTGAGTAGCTAGAAAACTAGTCCGCCCAACGAATCCGCTTGAAGATTGCGCGCAGCCGTTTCCCCTTTTCAGGGTTCACCATCTCCACGAACGCCACCCGTCCCTCAAGGTGTGCCCGAAATCGCGGACGCCCTTCGCGGTTCTGACTCTCCGGGCCCAGTCGAACGCAGTTCGTCAGCACAGCCTTGAGCAGGTCGAAATCGTGTCGAACAATGTTTGGGCGCTGGTTCGTGACAAGTCCTGCCAGATGCTGGCGCACTCCCCGCCGCATGACGCGTGTCTTGCGATGGTTCACCGCGAACCCTTCCTCCAGCAAAATCGCCGCGGCGTGCAGCCCGAAGCGCTCGACGCTCTTTTCAAATTCCTCACCACCAGAAAACGCGAGATCATCGGCGTACCGCGTGTAACTCGCGCCCGCAAATTCGGTCAGAGCAGCCAACCGGCGATCCAGCCGGTAAAAGGAGATATTGGCCAGCGCAGGCGATGTAGGCGCGCCCTGCGGCAGATGCGGTCGCGCATACAGCCGTCGCACCTCACCCACACCCACGAGACCAATCTCCGTCGCGATCTCATTCCAGATGTCACGCGGCGTGGCATTCGTGCAAATCCCGCCCAGCAGGTCGGCCACCGCTTCGGGATATCCCAGCGTCCGAAACAGGTTCTGAATGCGCACCCCGCCAAACGTGGGAAAGAAATCCCGCAGATCCATCCGCAGCACGACCGGCTGACCCACGTGCGGCGCGACAAATGTCTTAATCGACCGACCCTTTACGAATCCATGCACCGCGGGATGCGGCGGAATCTTCTCCAGAATCCACAGCAGAATCTGTCGCTGCAAATCTTTCAGCTGCGGCTTTGGCGCCTCAATTAACCGCACGCTGCCGAAGCGCTTCGCCAGGATCTGGTAGTGATACTGCCGTAACTGCTCGCCCATGTTTT
>DATDGW010000134.1:0-4142 GCA_036521895.1 Candidatus Sulfotelmatobacter sp.
GTAGAACCCCGTGATCTCTCCCGGCGGGTTGATGCTGATGGGCAAGGTTCCAATGAAGGCGGCAGCACCCGGGACATCGAACGTAATGAACGTGCCGGGGTTTTCGGCAGCGCCGTCGTAGCAGCGGCCACCGGGCTGCCGGTGGCTCGCCCAGACAACCGACGGGCAGCTGCTACCCTCGCCAGAGGCGTGCGCGGGTCTGGCTGCTGCGCGTACAACTGCAAACCGCAGACCGTAAGTGCTGCGGCCAAAATGTGAAGGATTCTGACGAATCTGAACAGCTTTGTCGATAGCATACTTCGCTCCTTCTGTCTGGTGAGTGAGAACGCTCCGGTGCCGTGAAGGTCCCCACCACGTGGCGCTGTGCTCGGCGGCGCACAATTGGAGGCGACTTATAGCACCATCCGCACAGGAGGTCAAGGCCAACTGGCCCAGGGGGCCCAGGAGGCCCAGGAGCAGGAACTTCGTAACGTCCGTGGCCGTAAGTTCTGTGAGGCTAATGTCTGACCGGCCGAAGCGGTTGGATAGAAGCTGCTCCGCAAACGGAACGTAGTTAAGAAGGGTGGCCTCTGCCAGACCACGCTCCTGCAGAAGATAGCGCCGGTACTCATCGAAGAACCGCCGCTGATCGCTTATTGGTTCTGGTGGCTTGGCCGCCGCAACCCCACTCTCGCGCAGCATCGCCAGAAAGCGCCGCAAAGGTGCAGATTCGGCGCTATGGACTATGTTCTGGTCGCGTTGCAGAAATCGCTCAATCGTGGCCTCATCCAACAGGCGCAAGTCGGGTTGTTGAGTCTGGAGCCAGTTGCTGAATCTGGCGATACCATACATCTGCATTGGAACAGACGAGGGCAAAAACCCCTCCTGCTCAATACGCTTTAGGTAGGCCTCGAGATAAGAGGCCAGTGGCCCCACACGAAGCCGGTCGAGAAGATCGGGATCAATGAACGTTTGCATCTCCCCAGGATGGCCATCCCAGAGGATTCCCGACTATGCCGAATCCGTTTGCTCCGCACCCGCTGCCGGAGCGCTGCTATTCAGCACATGCGGCATAGTCCGGGATTCGGCATAGTGCAGAGCGTTTTTAGCCCGGCGGCGCGGCCGTAGAAAGCCGAAAGTAGGTAGACAAAGGTGGGGGGCCGCGACGGTGGGCTAAAAATGGATTGGACTAAACCGCGGTAGGATGCCCGCCTTATGTGTTTTGATTGGCGCCAGTGGGCTGGCGGGAAGGGGAAGACGGCCTGAGTCGATGACAAGGCAGGCTGCCAGCCGTTGGGATGCTGCCAGCGAGAGGTTGTGAGTAGCTGGGCGGATTCCCTCGATCTGGCGGTGGACCGCCGTTGTGACCGATGTGGCAACACTTACCCTCTGGCTTGACCATGCGAAGTTGGTCCGCGGCAGTATGACCGGATTTTGGAGAGTAAGTGTCATGAGGTGTCGGTGACCGCCGGCTGCCTGGTGGGACAGGGCGGCAGAATCGCCACTACTGCCATTCGACCCTGGTGACAGACCGGACACTCCCGCAGGGAAGAGCCGGTGAGTTCTTCACAGCGGTCCCGGTAATCCTGGCTGCCCTCTGGCGCCGGTGTTTCACAGGCTGGCATGCCCAGCAGTTGGCGGCACCGCGCCAGTTTCTCTTTGCGGTAGCGGTTGCCGAGAAAGCCGTAGTAGCGGATGCGCTGGAAGCCGTCGGGCAATACGTGCAGCAGAAAACGGCGGATGAATTCCTCCGCTTCCAGCGTCATGGTCTTCTGTTGGCTGTCGTGGCGATAATCCTTGTAGCGGAAGGTAACCTTGCCGTGGTCGATGTCCAGCAGGCGATTATTGGAGATGGCCACGCGGTGCGTATAGCGGCCGACATAGTCCAACACCTGCTCGGGCCCGGCGAAAGGACGCTTGGCGTAGACTACCCACTCGGTCTGGCGCGTGGGAGCCAAATGGCGTATGAATGCACATCGCTCGCGCAGCGGCTCCAAGGAAGAAAAGAACTGGAGTTTTCCGGTGTCAAAGGCTTGGAGTAGGTATTCGAGAAACAGCCGCCGGAATAAACGGGAGAGCACCCGCACGGGCAAAAAGAATCCGGGGCGGCAGGAAATCCACTGCGTACCGTCGGCGGAGAGGCCCCCGCCGGGAACGACGCAATGCAGGTGGGGATGGTGAAGCAAGTTTTGACCCCAACTATGGAGCACGACGAAGAAGCCGATCTCGGCGCCGAGGTGCTTGGGATCGGCGGCAATGGTTTGCAAGGTTTCGGCGGTGGCCCGGAACAGAATGCCATAGACCACTTTTTTGTTCTGATAGGCGATCGGGGCAATCTGTTCCGGCAGCGTAAAGACCACGTGGAAATACTGGGTGTCGAGAAGTTCGGAGCGGCGCTTTTCCAGCCATTCGGCGCGGGCCAGCGACTGGCATTTTGGACAATGCCGATCGGAGCACGAGTTGTACGCGTTGCGCTCATGCCCGCACTGGTCGCAGCGCTCGAGATGGCCGCCGAGAACGGCCGTGCGGCAGGATTCAATTGCCGTCATCACGCGGCGCTGCGCCACCGACAGAGAAGCGCCGTGTTGCAGACGATAGACGGCACCGTAGCGGCGGAACACATCCGCCACTTCGAGCTTGGGGCGATCCATGTGCCCGGTTCTCAGAAGTGCTGAGGCGCGGCGGGCTTCGGCTCGGGGGCGAGTGGCCGCGGCAGCAAGTCGAGAGGACTGGTGGCGGCGCACACCTTGGTGGTGGCGATACGCAGATAGCGGGCGGTGGTGGCCAGGCTGCGATGGCCGAGCAGGAGTTGAATGGTACGCACGTCGGTGCCGGATTCCAGCAGATGGACCGCGAAGGCGTGACGCATAGAATGAGGCGTGATGGGTTTGGCAATGCCGCAACGTCGCTGCGCCTTCTGGCACATCAATTCCACCGCCTCCCTTTGGATATGGCCGCCAGGAATATCGCCCGGGAAGAGCCATGGCTTGGGCTTCGCCGCCCGCCACCAGTGGCGAAGGATTTCCAGCAGCTTGGGCGAGAGCATGACGTACCGGTCCTTCTGCCCCTTGCCTTGCTCCACGCGAATGACCATGCGCTGACTGTCGATGTCGGTCGGCCTCAGGCAGATGACCTCGGAGATGCGCAGTCCCGCGGCGTAGCAAGTCGTCAGAATCGCCCGATGTTTGGCGCTGCCCACGCAGCTCAGGAAGTGGAGCACTTCCTCCGGGCTCAGGACTACCGGCAGTTTCTGTGGCTTCTTCGGCGCCGGGATGACGTCATCGAAATTCCACTTCTTCTTGAGGGAGACCTTGTAGAGGAACCGCAAAGCGGCGACGGCGATGAGGACGGAGCCGGGCGCCAGCTTCTTCTCATTGGTCAGGTAAACCTGGTAGGTGCGGATGTCCTCCGGGCCCAGTTGTTCCGGTGATTTGTCGAAGTGCCGCGCGAACAGGGACACCTGTTGCACGTAGGACATTTGCGTGTTGAGTGCGAGATTCCGCACCTGCATGTCTTCGGTCATGCGTTGCCGAAGGGATGTCATAGAAAGCTCCTTTGCGAAAGGAATGTGCTGCAAGCAGCCACTCCATGCTTTCGTACGGGAGTTCTCAGAGAAAGGCGGGGGACGGATTCATCGGCGCGGGGTCTTTGCGTTGAACTTGTCGTACTACACGAATACCGCGTAGCGGTTTAGTCCAACTGCCACTATGATCAGCACCAGGATCATCAGGTCAACCCATAATGGAAATTTCACCTCTCATCCTTTTTAAAGAGCTGGCACGCCGATTATGTTCAGCGTCTCCGGAGCGCCGGCGGGCCCGCTCAGGTCAGTGCGCGTCACATCGCCGTACTTAGCAGCCGTGTTCGCTCTCGTGTTTCAGCATGGCGTACGTCGCTTCGTCCTTCCGTTTGCGGGCCTCTGCGATTTCAGTCTCCAATCCAAACCCATTGCCGATTGTCACCGATTTGAGTTGTTCCGATTGCGCTTGAAGGTACTCCGACGCTGCTACCGTGAACTGGGCAATGAGGCGCCACCTTTCGGAGCAGAAGATAGGCGCAGGAACGAGGCCCATAAGGCATGCCCAAAGCGTAATGTCAACGCTTTGGGATTGTCGGTGACCTATTGCACAAAATTGCCACGGCTTGCTGGCAGGTGATGATTT
>DATDGW010000135.1:0-1812 GCA_036521895.1 Candidatus Sulfotelmatobacter sp.
GATTTGGTGCGCGGGCTGAAGAACCCCAACACCGGCCGTGACGGGATCACCCCTTCACAGGCATTGCGCTCGCTCATTCTCATGCGCGTCAAAAACTGGGATTATCGCGAACTGCGCGAACGCATCAACGACGGCTATACCCTGCGCACCTTTACGGACTTCGACAGCCACCGCGTGCCCAAGCAGGATGCTTTCAACCGTGCCTTCAATCGGCTTACCCCGGACACGATGCGGGCCATCAACCAGGCTGTGGTTCAGGCCGCCGTCCAACTCGGCCTGGAAGATGGCAAGCAGTTGCGCGTCGATACCAGCGTGGTGGAAACCAATATTCATTACCCCACCGATGCCACCTTATTATGGGACACGGTGCGCACGGTCACGCGACTGGTTGACAAGCTGCATGAAGAACTGCCCCGCGGAGTGCAAGGGTTTACCAATCGCACCCGTAGCGCGCGTCGCCGCATGCAGGAACTGGAACGGATGTCGGCTTCCCAGCGGCAGACACAGCAAGTACCCAAGTATCGCGAGTTACTCAGGATCACGGAGCAGGTGCTCGAAAACGCGCGTCAGGTCGTCAAAAAGACCGCCAAGATCAAAGGCATAGACGTGATCCGCCGCGCGGGGATCGACCAACTCTGCCGGCAGATCACGACTTACTGCGACCTGGGCGGGAAGGTCATCGACCAGACTCGCCGGCGAGTGCTGGACGGAGAGCAGGTTCCTGCCGACGAGAAAGTGTACTCGATCTTCGAGGACCACACGCAACTGATCAAGCGGGGTAAGCAGCGCACGCCGGTGGAGTTCGGTCACAAGGTTTTCTTGGCCGAGAGTGCCCAAGGATTGATCACCGACTATCAGGTGCTGGACGGCAATCCCGCCGACACCAATCAGGTGAAACCTTCGCTCGACCGTCATCAGCAAGTCTTTGCGCATGGTCCTGATTTGTACGCGGGCGATCGGGGCTTTTACAGTGCCGAGAACGAGGAGCACTGTCAGCAGGCGGGTGTCAGCCAAGTGTGCATTCCCCAGTGTGGCGGGCAGAAGACTGCGGAGCGGGCAGCGCTGGAGCGCAGCCGGGCGTTCAAGAAGGGCCAGCGCTTTCGCGTGGGCATCGAGGGTCGCATCTCCGTGCTGTTTCGCGGCCGGGGGATGAAGCGATGCCGTGGCAAAGGACGCGAGCGTTTCGAGGTTCTGGTGGGCGCAGCGGTGCTGGCCAACAACCTGCTGCGCATCGCCGAGATGTTACGGACCGCCAAACCGGCGCGCGGCAAAAAGGCAGCATGATCCTCCTCTTGCAGCAGCCATCCTCGACCCATCCACCGTCGAGGTTTGTCCGCACAAGCCTCCCGGCCTCGCGTCCAGCGGCCCCCGGCCAACTTCGCTGCTGCGGCCGAGCAACATAAGCTCTCCCACGTCACCCAGCGTTATAGATGAAACAGCACGGGGAGAGGCGCGCCTATCTCCTTCAGTTAAACCACTTATTATCAATGGTTTCGCGACAGAAACTAGCTAGTATTACTCTGTTAAGTAGATTTGACATTTCCCAGGGCTTGGTGTATTCGTGGGACATGGAATGGAATACCCGACGCTGGAAAAACAGCATCTCGGAACTCACGAGGTTCCTGACTCCGCTTTTGCTGACGTTAGGCCGCAGTGAACGACGCCGCGCCGCGGTGCACTACGTGGAAGGGCTGCTGATACCGGGGCAGCGCAAATCGATCGAACCCATGGCGGCCCGCCTGGGTGTGGATTCGCAGAGCCTGCAGCAACTACTGACCAGCAGTCCGTGGAGTGACGAAGCTCTGTGGAAAG
>DATDGW010000136.1:0-2361 GCA_036521895.1 Candidatus Sulfotelmatobacter sp.
GATTGCTGACCCCAAGAGCACAACTCCGAGCGACCAGAATAGCGCGAGCAGAGGGCGATGACCGTATCCGATCGTGTACTTCAGGAAGGTTCCGAGCAGGCGCCCCGGCAGCCCCATCTGTCGGTAGCGAGCATCGCCTTCGGCGACCAGGACTTTGACTGCACCTTTCTCGTCCCCGGCTTCGTGCAGGACCTTCGCGAGCTGCCGATATGGCTGCGGATGATACTGAGGTTGCAGAGCGATCCATTTGAGCCTGGTATCGGCATCGAGGGGGGTCAATCCCAAACCGAAACCGGAATAGGTCAGCCCGTCGATGACTAGGTTCCCCGGTGCTGGCCAACTCGGCTCGTCGTCGACCAGACTTCCAACCGATGCTCCGCTCAAGTCCAGTTGCGCACCGCTTTCCAAGGTGACGTCGAGCCAGCCGAATCCCCCTGGTGCACTCATACCTAGCCCGAAGAATCCATGAGGTGTGCCCGCAGATCCCGACAGGACAGCATCCCAGACTAGTACTCCGGAGGTCCGTGTGCCCCGGAAGCGCAAAGAGCCGTTGATCTTGACTGGACCGCCGCGTTGGAACGAGAGGTCCGCGAAGCGGCGCGCGGACTCGGCGCTCTGAAGGAGAACGTATCCGGCAATCTCGGTACCGTTAGCGTCAATAGCCACGCTGCCAGGGTTGAAGAAGTGTCCCGAAAAGCAGCTGAGATTGCCGCCAATTCTTGATCCGTTCAGGCCGACTGCGCCGTCGGCCTCGAAGCCATCGGACAGATTGACGCTGCCCTTGATGGTCGCTTCAGTCAGGTTGAGCACTGTCCGAGACTCGGCCCACTCATAACCGGGTTCTGCCGCATACTTCAAGTGGGCATCGTTGGCATAGAACGCGCCTAGCGTCGCTTCGAAGAGATTTAGGGTGCCCGTCAAATGAACTTTATTGATCGAGAAACCGTGCGAGACGTTTATCGAAACAGCGTCAATCGAACTGGTGTAGCTACCCTGCAAATCGAGCGATGGAATCTCTGCCGACGTAAGTTCCATCGCCTCGGGAATCGCGCAGTTCCGCAGCGTAATCGCGAACGGCACCCGCACTAGCGACAGATCGAGGCTGCCGACGATCTTTCCACCCAGGACTTGGATCCCTTGCGGATCGATCTGCTTGATGGCATCCGGATCAACGCTCATCCAGCGGATCAGCGAAGCGCGAATTTCCCGTTGCGGGCCCCATTGGGAAGCATTCGCTGGATCGTTCGAAGAATCATCTGGGTTCGAACTCGGCCCAGATGCCGCAAATCTGGCGCGCCCGATGTTCTTTACGTCGGCATGCGCGAGCACCGCCCGCTCGGCACGGGTCAGATTCGGAAACCTTGCAGAGGCGAGTTTGATGAGAGGAGTCGAGTCCATTCGCGGCAGCTGAGCCGCGCGGCAGGGACTCCACACAAGCACGGCGATGATCAGTGCCGCCGCCCACCCGATCGCCGGTGGCAGCCGCCTTGGCATTGAGTCATCACGTTGAGAGATGTGATCCACGATTGACGAGTTCCGCAGGTCTCATAACATGCAGACGGTGCCGCGCATATCTCGGGGTGCGCCCTGGCCCCGCGGGTTCGATCAGCCTTGATGTCCCGTGCGCCCAAGGAACTGGTGCTCAGCGCTGCGCTCTGATCGAGCCTAAAAGTTTTCCCCGATCTCGCGGACTTTCTCCAGAGCGCGCCGGAACTCTGGCGGCGGCGTGAAGCACATAGTTCGATACGTGTCCAAGAAGGGGAGCCACCATCCTTCCTAATCATTGCGCGTTTCAAATCATTGGCGCGCCCGGGAAGACGAAGGAACCGAAGCAGCGCTGACTACTCCTGTCCACCATTTGGTGGTCGGGCGGCGTTTTGTTAAATCACGTGGTCGGGCCCAACGATGCGGGGACGCAGCTTCTGGAATACATAGATGAATCCGATTCGCCGCGAAGTGCTGAACGGACTTTTCGTGTTGGTGATATCAACGCTGTTGAGCGCCGCCATCGCAGCATTCGAAATCAAATTCAATCTCCAAGTCTGGGTATTGATCGTGATGGCTGTCGCGATTGCAATCGGCGGCTATGTCGTGTTTGAAATTGCACTTCGTCATATGGCGGCAACGGCGGAATCGACTCGCCTGCGCGAAGAAGAGTGGCTCAAACGAATAGGAAATCCTGCACGACTCGAATTAGGTCTGTCACAGGAAAGTCCAGGGACGTCGTGGATAGTCGAGTCGACGAAAGCGATCAAACCCGGTAGCGAACTTACGATAATGATTTACTACGGCGCTGAGGGCGGTGGAGAGACAGCGGTTGCGCACGAAGCTCGCGAGCAAATTTTCGCCGCAGCAATGGAA
>DATDGW010000137.1:0-4582 GCA_036521895.1 Candidatus Sulfotelmatobacter sp.
GCGCCGCGATGACTTCCACAGCAATGTCCTGTTACTCCTCCGGCACACCGGTATGCGCATCGGCGAATGCATCAACCTCTCCGTAGATTGCCTGCGCACCGTCGGACCTGACCAGTGGGCCATTCATGTACCCCTCGGCAAACTCAAGACCGAACGTTGGGTTCCCGTGGATTCCCTGGTCTGTCAGCTGGTGGAACGAATTCGTTCTTTGCTCCCACCGGATGCCCCCCGTACCGGAAATTTGCTTCTACCCCGGGGGCGTGGCCGCCATATGTTGCCTCTCACGCTCCGTGCCGCACTTCAGGATGCTGCCGCTGCTGTGGGAATTACAACGCGCATTGTCCCGCACCAGTTTCGCCACACATACGCCACGGAGTTGCTGCGCGCCGGCGTCACCCTGGCCGCCGTCGTGAAGCTACTCGGCCACAAAAGTCCCCATATGACGCTGCATTACCTCGAAATCACCCAAGCCGACCTGCAGCGTGAGTATCATCTGGCTCGCACCCACCCTAGACATCTTGTCCCATCCCCCCCAACGCTTCACACTGCTCCGGCCAGTGCTGACCCCAAAGGGCTCCTCAACTCCCTGCAATCCGCCCAGCACGTCATGGAAATGTTTCGCCGCACCCTTCCGGATGGGTCCAGCCGGCATCTCCTCGATCGTCTGACCAACCGCCTCACAAAAATTGTCGCCCAAATCCGCAAACTCAGCCCACCCGCGGAATAGGCAGAGATTGGCCGGTTATGCCGAGCTCGGCATAACCGGCCTTATGCCGAGCTCCGGATTATGCCGAGTAATTTCTGTGTTGCGTGCGGAGGTTCGGTCCCGATTGTTGGCAGAAGCTGGACTGATTTGATCTTCTCGGCATAATCCTGGGAGAGTCTCTTTGCGACCAACTGGGTCGCAAGGAGAAGAAGTGAACGAAACTGAGACTCGCGAGCAACGGCAACTTTCATCGTTATCGTCGTTTCGATCGATCGAAGATTTGATAGTCGGCTTTGATCAGCATCTGGAAAGGCACCGCGGCTGCACGGAAGGAACGCGTAAGAGTTATCGACGGGAAGCACGAGCTTTGCTGGCCCGTGTGTTTCCAGATCAGCAGATTAACTGGAACAACCTCACCGCTGGAGAGATTGCTGATTTTGTGGGCGGCAGAGCGCGGGAGCTCTCCTTGGTGAGTCGCCAGAATCCGGCGACTGCCATTCGGAGTTTGTTGCGGTTCTGCAGCGGCGAAGGGCTGATCCGAGCCGGACTCGATGGAGCGGTGCCACGGATCTGGCGTTCCAAGCATGCCACCATCCCGCGGCACGTTTCTGCGGAAGAGTTGGAAAACCTGCTAGCGCTATGTCCTTCAGAAGGCCCAGGCGCGGTTCGTGACCGGGCGATGCTTCTGATATCCGCCCGGCTGGGACTGCGTCCCAGCGAAGTATTGAGACTCCGATTACAGGATCTGGATTGGACCACTGGCAGTGTGCTCATCCGCGCCGGTAAAACCAGCCGGGAGAGAGTGCTGCCATTACCCAAGGATGCGGGCGCCGCGTTGGCCAGCTATTTGCGCGAGGCGCGGCCAGCCAGCACCGAGCGTGCTGTGTTTCTCAGCCGCGGGCCTGGGCATCCGCCGATACGTGGCAATGGGTTCATGGCCAAGCTAGTGAACCGCCTGCTACAGCGAGCAGGAATCGGCGCTCCGTGTTCCGGCGCTTACGTCCTGCGCCACACACTGGCCACAACCATGGTCTGCAGCGGAGCGAGCTTCAAAGAGGTCGCCGACATCCTCGGGCATGGTTCGCTCACTACCACAGGCATCTACGCCAAACTCGATCTGCGATCCCTTGCACAGGTCGCTTTACCTTGGCCGGGAGGCGCACAGTGAATCCGGCTCAGTTTCGCGTACACATTGAGGCTTACCTGCACTTGCGGAATTCGCTTGGGTTTCAGACGGAGTACGAATCCTACAATCTGCGAGAACTGTCAGACTACGTAGAAGCAAAAGGTTTCTCGTGGCCGATCCGCACGCAGACGATATTGGATTGGATCAGCGCCGCAGCGCTTCATTGCGGTATTCCGGGGCAGAGAATGCGCCTGATCCATGCACGCTGTTTTCTGAGACACCTCAAAGCCAGCGTTCCGGACACCGAAGTGCCTGGACCGAGCTTACTGCCGCACCAGCCACGCCCGAAACCCCGTTGGTACTCGCCCGAGGAGATCACCAAGCTCCAGCAAGCCACCTCTCGGTTGTGGGAACCGGGTTCGTTGTCGCAACGGACTCCCTACCTGATCATTGGCTTGCTCGCCAGCACCGGGCTCCGCGCAGGCGAGGTGATCGCTCTCGCGGTCGACGATGTTCGCTTGGAAGCAGATCCTCCCCAACTTCATATCCGTAAAGCGAAGTTCTATAAGGCGCGGATCGTGCCCATCCATTCCAGTACCGCAGACCAGTTGCGTGCGTACTTGCAGGAACGCAATCGGGCCAAGCTGCGCTGCCCTTCGAAAGCGTTCTTCGTTACCGGAAAGCGGCTGCCTCTTTCGTATTCGGCTCTCCGTCGAATGTTTCGCCAACTCGTTCAGTCTGTCGGGATCAAGAATGCCGACGGCAAGCGAGGCCCCTTACTGCATTCGTTCCGGCACGGTTTCGCTGTCCAGCGGCTCCTGGCTTGGTACGCCGCCAATCTCGACGTGCGCGCCTTGCTTCCACACCTGTCGGTCTATCTCGGCCACCTCAGCAAAGAAGAGACCTACTGGTATTTGACGGCCACGCCGGAGTTGTTAACCGCCGCCGGGGAGGCTTTTCGGCGTTCCTGCGAGCCCGGAGGTGATTCATGAACAGCGGCACGGGGCTGATCGCGCCGCTGGTGCAGTCCTTCTTTACGGATCATTTGGTCCGCCAACGCCGTGCCAGTCCACAAACTGTGGCAAGCTACCGAGATACCTTTCGATTGCTGATCCAGCATCTGAGCCAGGCCACCGGCAAGAAGCCATCTGACCTAACCCTGGACGACCTGCAGGCAAAAGCAATCATGCGGTTCCTCGACGGCATCGAACGAGACCGCGGTAATAGTGTTCAGACTCGGAACGCGCGGCTGGCAGCAATCCGGTCCTTTTTTCGGCTGGTGACCCTACGTGAACCTGTACGCCTCGATCTAGCGGCGCAAGTACTGGCAATTCCCACCAAACGCGCGGACCGCCGCTTGATCGGCTATCTAACACGGCCGGAAATGGATGCCATTCTCGCTACGCCAAGCACCCAGACGTGGATCGGGAAGCGCGATTACGCCCTGTTGTTGACGCTCTACAATACCGGAGCCCGCATCTCAGAAATTCTTACCCTGCGGCAGCATCAGATCGCCTTCGGCGCGACCTCGCTGCTGCATCTCAAGGGCAAGGGCCGCAAGGAACGCAGTGTCCCATTGTGGCCGACTACTTCCCGCACGTTGCGGAACTGGGTTACCGAGTGTGGCGATAATGACGACCGCATCTTGTTCCCCAGCGCCCGGGGTGGACCGCTGTCCACCGACGGGGCCACCTACATCCTCCAGCAAGCTGTACGACGAGCCTTGCCAGCCAGCCCCACTCTCAAAGCCAAGAGGATTTCTCCCCACGTCATTCGCCACACCACGGCGATGCACCTTCTTCAATCTGGAGTCGAAATCGCAGTGATCGCTCTTTGGCTCGGCCATGAAAGCTTGGACACCACCCACATCTACATCCAGGCGGATCTGAAGACCAAGGAACAGGCGCTCGGGAAACTGCAGCCAGTTGAAGGCGGTTTTCCCCGATTCAAGCCAGACGACGCACTTTTGGCGTTCTTGTCGGCGCTCTGATTATGCCGGGCACACCCAAGATTCGGTGCCTGCCCCGCCGCTGTTCACCAGCAGCGCTCGGCATAATCCGGTACTCGGCATAAGGCCGGTTAAGTCCCCTTCCATTCCCGAATCGCTGCCGCCAGCTTTGCATAGGCAGTTCGGACGCGACCGGCGTGTCACGGGATCAACCCGGAACGGCGGTTCCGAACAGCGCGCCTGCGGCCTAACCATGCTGGGTCCGGGCGAGTCGGGGTCTGCCACGAAAGGTCGAATTGCCGCAGACGCAGCCGTTCAAGGTGTGACCGAGAGGTCTACCTTAACCGTTCAGCCCAGCTTCGTTCAGTCACTCTGGTGCTCATCGAATCTTGCCGGTTCGCCAGTATCGATAGGCAATAGTCCGTTCGGCTCCCTTCGGAAGCGCGAGGGCAACGGCAATTCCGAGAGCGAGATCCGTTGCCTGGTCTTATCCTTTCGGCAAAATGCGATGCTCTTGTGCTAACCCCCTCCCACTAGCAACAAGTCCGCAGAAGAACGAGACTCCAAATCCTGGGCCGCGATTTCCGTCAACCGGAGGGCGGCAACGAGGGGACTATAGATTCCGACGAATCTGCCGCTGCCATCGGCGGCAACGACCGGCATGATATCGATGTCGTTGCGGAGAAACTCCGCGGCCGCCGCAAGTGCGGCGTCTGTCTCCTTGACGCTGGGCGGAGGGGTTTGCATGAAATCGCGGACCGGCGTCTCAAAAGGGAGACCTCGACCGAGCGCGCTGAAAAGC
>DATDGW010000138.1:0-2030 GCA_036521895.1 Candidatus Sulfotelmatobacter sp.
GTCATGGCCTTTGATTGGTCTGCGGCGCGCGTCAAAAGTATATCCAAAACTTTCGTCCCGATGCCGCGCCCTTGCATCGCGGGCAACACATAGAAAGAGCCGAGGTTGACCGTCCTGTCTTCAACTTGCTCCTGAATCCAACCCACATCCTGTCCGTCAGCGATGATGATCCTGACTTCCTCGACTTTGAAGAACCCAGCAAAGTTCCTCTCCTCGCGCTTCTGATCCCAACCGAAAAGGCGTTCGATCATTCCCCGCATGGTCTCGAAATAGCGGGTGCGGGCGAAGACGAAGTCTCCACCGCACGCCGTTCGAAGCGCGATCTTCACCGTTCGCTGCCCTGTCACATTCTGCCCCTTTTGAACAGTGGCAGGCAAGGTCATTGAGCGTAATGGGGAGTTGGTGTTGAAAAACTCGGTTCGAAGACGCGTTTTCCCTCAGGGGAGTTTCTTCCCGTTCGTGCTTTTCTTTTTCGGTAGTCTGTTTCTTACGCGGTTGCCATCGCTGGTTGCGCTCTCCTGTTGAGGAAGCGCACCAGTCGTTTCAGATTTTGTGCCACAGCCGCCAGGTAGAACTGCTCCCGCACGAACTTGATTCTGCGTAGGCGCAAGCGCCGCAATCCAATCAGGTTCTTTAGTTCCGAGAACAGAGCCTCCACTTTCCGTCGCTTGCGTAGCGCCACAGCGAACTCCGGGGTCTTGGCTACCTCATAGGCCTTCTGTCTCGCCGCGTCACAGGTGTGGATTCCGATCGTACGGAACTGGCCGCGCGTGCACTGCGGCTTCTGCTCACATCCTCGACAGCGCTTAACCGTCGAGTAGTACCGGTGCGCACGGTTCCGTTTGTTAATCCCCACGTAGTTCAGGGGCTTGCCGGCGGGGCAGAGATAGCAGTTTTCTTCCGGCACGTAAGTGAACTTCTCGATCCCGTACAGATCCGGGGGCGAGTTCGGACTTTCCTTCACGCGAATATAAGGTGTAATTCCACGTTCATCGAGCCATTGCAGCATTTCCCCGTTGCCGTAAGTGTTATCGGCTGCCACCCCCATCGGTCGCCGGCCGTATCGTTCGCAGTAGCGATCGATCATATCGCGTGCCGCCGCACTCTCCTGACTCAAGCGGGCCGCCGTCGCTTGCACCCCCACGATCACACAGCTTTCATTGTCGATCAGATAGTTGTCGAAATAACCCAGTTCGGCCGCCCGGTTTCCCTTGGTCAGGTAGGTCGAATCCGGGTCGGTGGTCGACACCTTGTCTTGCTGATGGATGGGCTCGCCATCGCCGTTCTCTTGCTCCAATTCTTCCAGGTATTTCCGCGCCCCATAGTTCACTTGCGCTGCCTCCGTGAACTGTTCGCGGGGGATACGACTGTGGTGGCTCGCGTTCGCCATGATGAAGCTGCCATCGACCGACATCTGCTCGCCCTCCACCAGACCCGCCGCAATGCACTGCTCTACGATGCGCTCAAACAACTCCTGAAACAGGTTCGACTCCTGAAAGCGGCCATGCCGGTTCTTCGAAAACGTCGAGTGATGGGGAATCTCCTGCTCGAACCCTAATCCGGTGAACCAGCGCCACGCCAAGTGCATGCGCAGTTCTTCCAGCAACTTCCGCTCACTGGTGATGCCGTAGAGATACCCCAGCAGCAGGATCCGCAACAGCACTTCCGGATCAATCGACGGTCGCCCCGTTTCGCTGTACGACGCACGCAACTTCTCCCGCACAAAATCGAAACTGACGTAGCGGTCGATGAAACGTAACAAGTGGTTTTGAGGAACCTGATCTTCGATGCGGAAGTAGTAAAACAGCGACTCCGAACGGTCGTGTTGCCCCATCATAAGCAGCCAGCCTCCGAGAATGGCGATCGCCTGCAGCATCACTAACTCTCGTCTGCTTATAACCTTGTTGTTGCCGCCCTCGCAAGCACCAACTCGGTGACTTTTTCAACACCAACTCGCCATTACACTCATCTACCCCTACTGGGGGATTTGAGTGCTATCGCCTGGCTTCGCCACTTGACTCAAAATCGGT
>DATDGW010000139.1:0-9551 GCA_036521895.1 Candidatus Sulfotelmatobacter sp.
AGGGGCTAGAGCCCACATGGAGTTGCCCGCGGCGCCGCTCTTCCCCGGTCGGCTGAACACCGCTGAAGCGCCGCTCTTCTACGGTCCGCGGAACCCCTGACCTCCCAAATTACTCTCAAGTGCTGATACTCTTTTGTAAGACATGGCGAACTGTATTCGATGCGGACGGCAGCTGCCGGCGCTGACGTTGGGGAAAAAGATATGCCAGTGGTGTGTGCGGCACGAGGCGGCACAGCGCGGCGAAGAGGACGAGGGCGCGATTCAGCCGGTCATGGCTGCGCCCTGGGTCCAACGAGAGGCGGGGGTGTCTCTCACCCACGTCATCTTCGGCGCCAACGTGATGGTATTCATCGCGATGGTGACCTCGATGGTGCTCGCGAGCGGTCCCTCTCTGGACTTCACTGGACAATTGATGGTGCACTTCGGCGCCAACTTCGGCCCTTATACCTTGTCGGGCCAATGGTGGCGCCTGCTCACCTACATGTTTCTGCATGGCGGCCTCCTCCATATCGCCATGAACATGTGGTGCCTATGGAACCTAGGCACGCTTTGCGAGTCTCTCTACGGACGATTGACCTACGCCGCTATTTACCTCATCACGGGAGTCGCCGGAGGGCTGGCGAGCGTTGGGTGGAACCCTAGCGTGCTCAGCGTTGGCGCTTCGGGAGCGATCTTTGGACTGACAGGAGCGCTGATTGCTTCGTTCTATCTGGGCGAGTTTTCTTTGTCGGGCATCTCTATCAAGGGAACGCTGAGCAGCCTCCTCTTCTTCGCTGGCTTTAGTCTTTTTCTTGGCAAGGTTGTCCCGGGGATTGACAATGCCTGCCACGTCGGTGGACTGGTCAGCGGATTGATTCTCGGGGCGCTGATCGCGCTGGCCGCGCCGGAACGCGACAAGCCCATGGCGCGCATCGGTATTCTGCTCTTCGTGGTCGCCCTCTTGGCGGGAAGTGCGGTAGGCGTATATCGCTGGCGCGGGTCTCAAATGCGTCTATTCTCCGCGATAGACGCGCAACGAAACATCGATCGGATGATCGGTGAGTTGCAAGAGAAGGTGCAGCAAAACCCGCAGGATCCTTCCGCACACTACGCCCTCGCACACGCTTACTTCACCAAGGGACAATTCCCTGAAGGCGAAAGCGAGTTAAAGCGAGTGCTGGATCTGCAACCGAAGAACGCAAGGGCCCGGATGGATTTGGGAGCCGCCTACCTGACCCAGGGCCAACCAAAAGACGCGCAGGAAGAGTTCACCAAGCTCGTGGCACAGGATGCAAACAACGCCAATGCGCATATCGGGCTAGGGATGGCGCTCGCGGATCAGAGTAGTCACGAGGATGCGATCAAGGAGTATCAAGCTGCGCTGCGTCTTGATCCGCAGGCCCGGGACGTCTACTACAGGATGGGCGTCTCTCAAGTCGAGTTGAAAAAGTATGACGAGGCCATCGCGTCCTATCTAAAGGAGCGGGAGCGTTCCGGCGATGATGCTGAACTGGAAGGTGCGCTGGCCGACGCGTACCAGGCCAAGGGTATGCAGCAGCAAGCGCAGGATGCACGAAACAAAGCCCAACAGTTAGAGGACGCGCGGAGAGATTAGTCGCCGCCCATTACCCCCTTTGTGATCTCGCCGACTGCCCGCCACGCCTGATTGATGGCCTCGTCTGTATACGCGTAGGCTCCGGCGTCGGAGTTCGCGATGGCGATGCGTCCGTGGGGTTTGCGTGCGACTTCGCACGGAGTCTCGCCGCCTTCCAGCCAGAATGAATCGAACAGCGAGTTGTATTCGTAGGCATATCCGTGTGGCCAGCGGTTGACCGTGATGGCCGCAATGTCGCGGGCGGGATCGAATCCGCCGGGACCGAGCGTCCGGGCCAACTGATCGCGGATCCTGCGCTCCATGATTTCGAAGGTCGTCGTGTAGAGTTCCATACGGCCGTACATATGCTGCTGGCGCGCGGGGAGTCCGGGGTGGCACGCCGCCTTCATCATGTGCACGACGATTGGCTCTTCCGGCTTGCGCGCGCACTGGTATCCGCCAATGCTTACCGGCAAATCGAGATTCATGCCAGTGTGATACATGCCCGGAGCGTAAACCGAACTCACCCCGAGCTTCTGGCAGGACGTCCAGTTTTTTAGTGCGACGTTGGTGTACAGCAACGGAACTTTTTGCGCCGAGGCCAGCGCCTCTTTTTGCTTGTCAGGAAGCTCTTCACAGATGTACGGGATCACCACGTGCCAGCAAGCGAGGATGGAGTTCTTCGCCTTGGCGGTGTAGACCTTGCCGCCGCGAGCGTAGGTGACTTCCACTTCCTTCGCGTTGGCGGGGTCCCCCAAGTGCTTTACGCGGACGGCGGTGCTGTTCAGGCGAATGCGAACCGGCGAACTGGAGTGGTCGAGCTTCGCATAATTGGCTTTGGCCAAAACGACGTCTGACGACGAGTTCCCGGGAATCGCATCGGGACTCAGCTTGCGTACCAGCAGGCGCGCGATCGTGGCGTTGCCATCGGGAAAGTGGAAGAAGTATTTCTCAGCTTCTTGGTTCGGGATCGCATCGCGGTTCATGCCCCTGCCGGGCGACGGGTCCAGATTTAGGCCATCGAAACCGGGCATGTCGAATCCCCATGCATCCTGGGCCGGAATTGCGTCGATGCCCACACCGTACAGGCCGTGGGGAAGCGCCTGGTAGAACTTGATGATGTCTTCATGGACCACGGCAACATCCTTCAGAAAGCTGACGTAACTCATGCGTGCGAGTTTGGCCTTCTTCTGGTCCGAGGTCAGGCCGGGGAAATAATCCTTCGGCTCCTGATACAGGCGCTGCAGGTCGCGCTTTGCCTGTTCGGCAATGGGAGCATCCGCGAGAAACTGTTTCAGCATCTCGGGCGACGGCGCGGCCGCGTCTTCGCTCTCGCCTCCGCCGCGCGGGCTGGGATTGATCACGAGTTTGTCGACGCCGAAGGTTTCTTTATCGAAGAATATCCTGGGGCGCATTCCGGCCGAAGGATACAGCCTCTTGTTGAAGTACTTCGAGTAGGAGGGCACATCGATGCCGAGTTCTTCGACGACGCCTTTGGCCACCGCGCTATAGGGAGCAGGGCTCTCGATTGAAAATGTGCCGCCGAAACCTAAGCGGAATGCATCGCCAACGTGGAATTCGTTGCGCTTGGCGTGTCCTCCGAAGTCGTCGTGGTTCTCGAGAATAAGGATGCGCGCCTTCCCGCCAGTCGCCTTGCGGTAGAAATGAGCCGCGGCGAGGCCGCTGATGCCGCCGCCGACAATAATCAGGTCGTAGGTTTCACCGGTGTCTTCGGGCTTGCCGGCCGAGTCCCAGAATGTGCCATCGCGCAAGGCGTGGGCGGCTTCGAACGAACCGGGATGGCTGCCGCGCATGCCAGTCAGAGCGGGCGGGTAATAGCTAGGAGAATTTTCGGGACCAACGGCGGCTTGGCCTTCGCCAAGCCCGGC
Organism: Candidatus Sulfotelmatobacter sp.; assembly: GCA_036521895.1. Lineage (GTDB taxonomy): Bacteria > Acidobacteriota > Terriglobia > Terriglobales > Acidobacteriaceae > Sulfotelmatobacter. The sequence continues at coordinate 3,463 of DATDGW010000139.1, forward strand.
GGCGGAGATGTCCCACGGCATCATGGCCGCGCCCGCCGTCACCGCCACGCCGTTGAGAAAATCACGGCGTGTGATCTTGCGCTGCATCCCCAGTTCCCGATCCCGTGAATCGTGCACCATCTCCTCCGCGACTACGAAGTGTTGTAATTGGCCTCAGGCGCTAAAGCGCAGAATTACGAGAGAAGCATCGATCGCAACGCTGGACGCGCTGCGCCACCCAAAAGCGCTGAGCCCGCCAAGCCTGCGCTACCCAAGCTTGCGCCACCCAACAAGCTAGTAAGCTACGACGGCGAACCGCTGTCCGCTCTCTTCACGGCTAATTCCGCGGCCTGGAATCCGACGCGGCTGTGCGTGCCGTCGCAGAAGGGCTTATTGACCGAGCCACCGCAGCGGCATAGCGAGAACGCTGGCTTGCCAGTGAGGTCGTAGGGGGTACCGTTCACGTCGACCAGTTCGATGGAACCTTCGGGCGCCTCGACCCGGTAGGGGCCGTTCGGCCGTACGGTGATTTTTACCTGTGCCATGACTGCATCCACCAACCTTACGGGTTTCTAGTAGGGATAAAAGATATCACTAAGCCGGGGCGCGTGTCGCCTTTGCGAATCTTTACTCAACGAGCGGAGGGCCCTGTCATCGCATGTTTTCGAATCCTGATTGGAAGGCGAGGCGCTTACCACCCTCAAGCTCAAGAAATCTTGTGCGGAACGATGCAATGAAAGACGCGGTATTTTCGAATCGCGGTTTTGAGTCCGCTGGTTCTGCTGGCGGCGAGTTGCGGCGGAGGATATGCAACTCCAGCTACGAAAATCAATCCTGTTTCCTGCATGCACACCGGCGTCCCGCCTCCGCAGGCTTACGTTCTGAACGGGTTTTCCTACGATACGGTTTCGATGTACGCGGTTGACTCGTGCTCGGGAGGCCTAACGCCGATGACGCCGGCAACGGCTCGACCGGGGGCAACGAATTCGGCGCTGAGGAGATGGCCGTAGATCCAGCCGGCCGGTTCGCCTATGTGGCGAACCTTGTGTCGAATGCGGCCGATCTCGTCACGATTTCGATATACACCATCGACTCCAGCACCGGCAGCCTCAGCCCGACCAACCCAACGACGATCCCCACTGGGTATTTCCCCCAGGGCATCGCGATCGATCCACCGGGAAAGTTTGTTTACACGGCGAATAGCGATGACAACACGGTATCGATGTTCACGATCAACCCAGCCACGGGAGTCCTGACTCCGACGACGCCGCCTATAGTCGCAACCGGATGGAGTCCTCTCTCCGTCGTCGTGGATCCATCCAGCAAGTTCGCGTACGTGGCCAATCAGGATGACGACACCGTCTCGATGTACGCCATCAATTCGAGCACTGGCGTCTTGCCGCCGACGACGCCGGCCACGGTGCCGACAGCGTTTTCTCCTTTTGGTGTCACTGTCGATCCTACGGGCAAGTTCGCCTACGTGCCCAATGCCTACCACCTTCGCAACACGCTATCGCAATACACCATCGATGCGACGACAGGAGTATTGACCCCGAATACGACGCCCAGCACCGTTACGACGGGAAACAAGCCACCTGGGTGGCGGTAGATCCTTCCGGCAAGGTTGCCTAAGTTATGAATCGAGCACATGGCACGGTGTGGGAATATACCATCGACAGCACCACCGGAAACCTGACTACGAATGGCAATCTGCTGACGGGAGAACAGCCTTTCCGCATTGTGGTCGATCCCTCCGCTTCATTTGCGTATGTAGCAAATGAGGGCGGCACGGTTTCCATCTTCCGGCTCGGCAGCAACGGGACTTTGACCGCGGCAGGGTCGGCGGCAACTTCGGGGCCAATGTCGCTTGCGGTGGTTGGGACCAAACCCTAGTCGACTAACGCTCAGGCGGCTTCGACGCGCACCGACCTCACGCGGCGGTAAAGCTGCAGGCAGTCGTCGATCATGCGCTTGGTGGTGAAGCGCTCGCGGGCCCGGGAGTAGGCCAGTTCGGCGTAAGCGCGGCGCATGGGACGGTCCGCGTTGAGCATCTGAACATTTTCGGCGAGACTGGCGGCGTCGTTGGTGCGGAAGTAGAGAGCGGCATCTCCCCAGATCTCGCGAAAGCTCGGAATATCATTGGCCACGATGGCGCAGCGTGAAAACGCCGCTTCCAGAGCAGCCATACCAAGCGGTTCGTAGCGAGCCGTGGCCGCGTAAATGGAAGCGCGGCTGTAGAGAGCTCGCAATTGAGCTTCGGTCTGCGGACCGCGGATGGCAACGGACGTCTGGTCGGTCGCGACCTTTACATCCGCGCGAATCGGAATGCGGGGCACCGGCACCGTGTGTTCAGCGCCAACAATGCAGACCGGGACTGAGTACGGTTGCTGCGTCAGAAGATAGACCTGCTTGCCCGCGTCTACCATGCGGCCAACCGCCAGCACGCAATCGTCTTTGTTGACGTAGGGATTGAAGAAGATGGGATTGCGTCCCGGGTAGATCACTTCTCCGCGCTGTGGCCGCCCGTAACAGGCGGAAATACGATCGAGCATCCAAGCGGAAGGAGCGACGACCACGTCCGCGCCGGCCAGGCCTGCAAGGACGCTCTCGCGATACCAGTGCAGCGAGCGCTCAAAGCGCGGAATGTGGTTGTGAACTGCCTGCGTCCAGGTGACCAAATCCCCGTGCGCCATCACGACGCGCGGCACATTGACCGGCAGGTTCCCGTAGCAAAATTGGTTGAGATGCAGGACATCAGGGCGGAGTTCGCGCACCAGGGCCACGAGAAACGCAGACGACTCGGGCAGATCCTCTTCCGCCTCCTGCATCCATTCAAGATGGAATGCAGTGGGTCGGTAATCGAGGCCATGCAGATGATCCATCCACGTAGTCTGCTCGGGAAGAGGGATTTCGCCGAAGCTGACCAGGGTGACGCGCACGCCACGCGTGACCAAGCCCGTCACCAGTTCGCGGGTGTAAGTCCATGAACCCGAGAGCGAGTCGGCGGTGACGAGGATATGCACGGAACCTCCCAGGAGACTTGCGGAATGCCGCGAAGAATGTGGGATTCCGCCCTGCCAAGCGGATCCATTTTAGTTTGAATCGGCGACGACGAGAAGGCCTTTTACGCAATGCCGCTGTGCAATATTTTGCACGGCGGTACGAAGCGACGCCCGTTCGCTGGACTGCCCCCCCTGGCAGGACAGCCGAGGCGGCTGTCCCCACATATTTCTTCTTCAGCCTAGAACGAAAACTTCAGGGCAAACTGGATCAGCCGTGGAGCTTGGGCTTCAAGAATATGATTGAAGGTTTGAGAGCCGGTCCGGAGTTGGGATTCTGTCCGGGAACCAAGTTCGGGCCGGTTGGAGAAGAATTCGGTGATTTTCCGGGCCGGCCACGCTGCTTCGCCTCCGTGCGCGCTTTTTGTAGTGGGCGATAACGGCAGGGGCAGGGATGACGCCACCCGCTCAAGGCTGTTCGAGGCCTTCTTCACTACCAGGTCCGGCAAGAGGACAGGCCTGGGACTGGGCCACGGTCCACGACATCGTGACCAGCAACGGTGGCCTGATCCATGTGGAGAGCGCGCCGGCCCGCGCCATGCAGTCCAGCGCACCGGCTGACTGTTTGTGCCCGCAGTATGGGAATCGATCTGAAAACTGTTGCCTTGCCGGGCGAACAGTTCCGCCAGCAACCGCTCCGCGTCGACCCGCTCGTCGGACGGATGAGGTCTCTGAAGCGTGGCGATCGCGGAGCGGTCGCCCAGCATCTGCTGCAGCGGCGAATTCAGCGTGATAATGTTGCCCGCGCGCTGGCATTGCGCCATGCGAACGGCGCGTTTTTCCGATTTCAAATCCCGCGGAGTCGGTGATTTCAGCCGCAGTGCTCATACCCCTACTTTGGGCGGGTTGATTCCCGGAAGCAACCAGTTATCCGTGCGTCCGCAACCTTAGGTTTTCCCCGAATTGCGAACTTGGGATTGCCATTTCCTAGCGATCCATCCCGTTTCGAGCCCTACTATCGGGAATGAGGTAGGTAGGTGCGAAAGGGCAGATGTTCACTAAAACGGGAATTCTGTGGAAACCTCGGCCCGACGGGATTACCGGTCGGCCCGGGTCCGTTGGGCGGCAGCAACGTAAACCGGCTCGCTCAGGCGGAAAGTGAGGCGGCGGCCCTTTTCGAGGCGAATAACGTCATTATAATCATCACTTTGCGGGCCTTCGCCTCGTGGAACGTGGGCGTCACCGGCGGTCCCCCGGACGAAAAGGCTCGAGGTTTGAATCAGCAGAGTTGCGCCTGCGAGGTGAATGGAATCGAGAGTCAGCTGGACCGAGCCTCGATTGCGCTTCAAATTCGATGCCCGTGTGGACTCCACTCGACCAGAGACGATCACTCCGCGCGGCACTAGCTTATTGCCGTCGATCACAACGGGTTCGTCCACGACCGCTTCGAAAGCCAAGTTAGCGTCGAGATTCTCGGCGGATATGGGGTTCTTCAGTCGTACTGTCAGCAGGGTGCCGGCTGGCAGATTCTGGGAATCCTGGAAAGGTAGGCCCGTTTCCGGGTTTGCGCTATTGCTCAGAGGCGCCAAAGCGTCCGCTGATTGGGCCGATGTTACCCCTTCATGAAAAGGGACAGTGTGCGGATCCGCGTGAGCGGCAGCGCCGTCGCTTTGGAGCCCGGCCGGACGGGCACATCCCGTCGTCAATACCAAGGCCAGCGACATCGGCCAAATTATCAGGCCGTGGGGTCTGCGAAACCGACTCATCAGAATAATCCTCGCCCGCGTTTCTTCGACCAGGAAGTGGCAACCCGAATACCAGACACAGTCTCACTAAATCAATCACTTGGCGATGGCACTTTAGGGTAGGTCGTGTAGATTCTTCCTTTCGGGGAGTTTGTTGCCACCTTCTCTTGGGACAGCGCCCAGCGCCGGACGGTTCAGTGGCGGTTCAACAGTTGCAGCACCCTGGCGGTAGTGTCGGTCTCGCCCAGACGGGGAAAATCTTCTCGACGCTTAGACGGTGCACTTCCGCGTCCCGGTCGGTCATGGCATCCTTAACCAGAACCACGTTGCAGCCGAGATCGTAAGCGCTGCGCGCCGTTGATTCCACACCGGCACTCGTCGAGATGCCGGCCAGCACGACTTGGGTCACGCCCCGCCTGACGCAAGTCCAAGTTTGTGCCCAGGAACGCGCCCCATCGTTGCTTGGTGACGATGTGGTCGTCGGGGTGCCGCTCCAGTTCAGGAGCCAGTTCGGTCCAATCAGCGGGGCGGGGAAAGCCGTCACGTGGACAAGAACAACCGGCAGACCTCGCGAGCGGAAAGCGCGCGCAAGTTGGGCAGCGCGGCTGATGATTTCCTCAGCGGGGTGTACAGTGGGCAAACCGACAGTTCCTTTTTGCAGGTCAATCACGACTAACGCAGCGGTGGTCTCGAGTTTTGTGAGAGGCATGGTTTTTCCTTTGGATGGGCAAGGTGGGACGAGGGATGCGCGCGTTTTTGCGAGAGGAAGCCGCAGGCCGGGCAATCGGCATAGGAGGACGGGTCACCCCGCTTCCCCTGCCACACCACCGGACGTGCGGGTGGGCATCCGGCGGTTCGGCGGATTAAGCTAGGACGTTACGACCATCAGGTCGAAACCCGAGCCTGACAAAGTAGGCGTTGGGTAGAGCGATGTGCCGAGCGGGCGAGTTCGCAAGTCGCCAAGGACCGCGGGGACTCCCAGCAGTTTGTGCTGCGAGGTCCTTAGGGATACCCTGCTTGCGAAGCTCGTGGAACCGAGTGCGTCCGCGCTTCCATTGCTTCCACACCACCGACCGCAGTCGGCGGCGTAACCACGTTTCAAGGCGTTGCAGCGCCGAAGGCGTTTGACAGTCGCCAAAATAGCCGAGCCATCCTCGCTTCGCTATGACTGCCACCCAAAGAAGGCTGCCGCGTTCCATCAAGACAAGGAGTTCCTCCGGTTCCCCGTTGACTCCACCTCGACCTGGGTGGCCTGCCCCCTTCGCTCCACGGGAATTACCCCGCTTCCTCGCCAGTACGAAGCCGTGCGCCCCTGATCGGTGCATCGGTACTTTCGACCTCGTGGGGTGTCCACTTGTGCCTTTTC
>DATDGW010000140.1:0-1623 GCA_036521895.1 Candidatus Sulfotelmatobacter sp.
CGCTTTACCGGGTGATATTCTACGGCGCATGGAAGACGAACAGGACAAACTTGTCCCGACGGACTATGTCATTGAGTCGATTAAGGCTGAGATCGAACAGAGATTGCCCGGAACTCCGTTGAAAGTTAGCGACTCTCGACCGTCATAGGCTACGCAACCTTCACGTCCTCGGCAACACCCTTCTTCGAAACCGCGTGCGCCAGCGCAGTCAACAGCGCGGGGATCTCGCGGTAGCCTTGCACCTTGCGAAACTGGCGTTCGGCCACCAGCAGGCCCGAGCCGACCCAGCGCTCGATGTGGTCTCCGGCGCGCCAGCGTTTCACGTTGCGGCAAACCGTTTCCACGATGGAGAAAGCCGACTCGATGACATTCGTGCTCGCCAGGGTGCGGCGCAACTGCGCGGGCATGCGCAAACGATGCACGGTGAGCGTCTCTTCCATGCCTTCCTCCAGGCTGCGAGCAGCGCTCGGATTCAGCTCCATCAGTTCGCGATGCAGCCGATCGAGAGCGCGCTTGGCGTCGGCGTATTCGGTCATCGCGTAAGCGTTCTGCAGTTTCTTCCTGACTGCCGACTTATGTTCTTCGGGTAAGTGGTCCACTACGTTGCGCCGCTTGTGCACCTGACATCGCTGAATCATCGCCGCCTCGCCCGCATGACGGCGCACGGCCGCCGCCAGCGCCTTGCCGCCGTCGAGCACGTACAGTCGCGGCACGCTGAAGTCCAGCCCGCGCGCCGCCAGGTCGCCGAGTAACTCACTGGCCACGGCGGCATTCTCCGTCGCTCCTTCGCGCAGGCCCAACACCGTTTTACGCCCGTCCACATGGATCCCCAGGGCCACGATCATCTGCCGGTCGCGGAACGGCGTGCCGTCGATCAGCACCGCGCACAACCGTAACTCGCCCAGCGGACGCTCCATTAACTCCTGCAACTTCTCCCGGCTGGAGGCGATGAAGTTCTCGCTCACCGCCGACTTCTCCACCCCGTAGGCTTCGTGAAAGTCTTTCACCACCGCGCCGTAGTTGCGCGTCGACAAGCCGCGCATCAGCTTGTCCCACACCGCGTGCTCCATCGGCCCGCTGCGCTGAAACATTTCGTAACTGCCCAGCCGCTGCTCGCGATGTTCTTGCGTGCGCAGACGCGTTCTCTGGATCGGCACCTTTTGCCCGTCCACCACGCAGTACCCGGATTCCTTCCCCCAGCGGTGGGCGCGACGCTCGGGATGCTGCTCATGCCGCTCCCCGGCCAGGTGCCGCACTTCTTCCTCCATCACCAGGCTCATCAGCGCCAACCCGGCTTCGCGCATGAGATGGCCGACTCCTTCTTGCAACAGACCGACGACCTCGGTCATGGGAAATATCATCTGCAGGTTGGGGTTCTCTTCGCGGGCCAGTTGTCGAAACTCTTGCACCGCTCGTTGCTGGTCGATCTGGTATCGTCTCTTCATAGCGACTCTCTCCTTTTTTTCTTGGCAGAAAAAATCACCTCGGTCATTATGACCGGGGTTGAGAGTCGCTACTTTCTACGAATTAACGGGCATCCTCTCCTCGCCTTGCGCCCTCCCCAGCGACCCGGTCACAAAACAAACAGTGGACCAACTGAATCGGGTTCTCCAGTCCGAAGAC
>DATDGW010000141.1:0-1862 GCA_036521895.1 Candidatus Sulfotelmatobacter sp.
CGCGTCCGGCAGATCCGCGCGCAGGTCGAGGAAACCACATCGGACTACGACAAGGAAAAGCTGCAGGAGCGCCTGGCCAAGCTGGTCGGCGGCGTAGCGGTGATCAAGGTGGGCGCGGCAACCGAAACCGAGCTGAAGGAAAAGAAGGCTCGCGTCGAGGACGCCATGCACGCCACACGCGCGGCGGTCGAGGAAGGCATCGGCCCCGGCGGCGGTGTGGCGCTGATCCGCTGCATCCCGCTGCTCGAAAAGCTCAAGCTCAATGACGAAGAAGCCATTGGCGTGAACATCGTCAAGCGCGCGCTCGAGGAACCGTTGCGGCAAATTGCTCTGAACGCGGGCGCAGAAGGTGCCGTCATAGTGGGCCGTGTGCGTGAGAGCAAGGATGAGAACTTCGGCTACAACGCGGAAACCGGAGAGTTCGGCGACATGATCAAGGCGGGCGTAATCGACCCAGCCAAGGTCACGCGTCTCGCGCTCCAGAACGCCGCGTCGATTGCCGGCCTGATGCTCACCACCGAAGCTCTGGTGGCCGACATCAAGGAAGACACCAAGGGAGCTGCGGCGGGAGCCGGTGGTCACGGCGGCCCGGGCGGCGGCATGGGCGGAATGTACTAGATCGAAGGAACAAGTAAGTAGAAGTTATCTCATAAACACATTTAAGTGATTGCTTGGTTGTAAGTTATGCGAAACAGAGTAAATCGGATGCATGGATCTCACCGACGTCCAGTGGGCGTTTCTGGAACCGCTGTTCCGTCCCAAGCGGCGGAAAGATGGGCGAGGCCGACCGTGGCAAGACACCCGTGCGGTGATGAACGGCGTGTTGTGGGTCTTACGCACGGGTGCTCCCTGGCACGATCTGCCTCGTCGTTATCCGCCTTATCCAACCTGTCATCGACGCTTCCAACAGTGGCAGCGTTCCGGACTGCTCACCCATTTACTGCAGAAACTGGCCGAAGACTTACGCGACCGCGGGAAGCTCGATCTGAGCGAAACCTTCATCGACGCCAGCTTCAGTTCGGCGAAAAAAGGGGCTCTGGTGTCGGCCCTACAAAACGCGGCAAAGGCAGCAAAATCATGGCAATCGCAGACGGCCATGGTCTTCCTCTCTCCGTGCACGTGGCCAGCGCTTCGCCTCATGAAACAAAACTCGTCGAACCCACGCTCGACCAACGCTTCCTCCGGGAAATTCCCGAGCGCATGATCGGTGACCGCGCCTACGACAGCGATCCGTTGGACGAGCGCATCCAGCAACGCTACGGCGTACAACTCATCGCGCCTCACAAATTTGTGCGCGTCGCCATCGCGACGCAAGACGGCCGCCACCTGCGTCGCTACCGCCGCCGTTGGAAAATCGAACGACTGTTTGCTTGGCTGCATAATTTTCGTCGCACTGTCATTCGCTGGGAATACTACCCAGAGAATTTCCTCGGGATGGTTCAACTCGCTTGCGCCGTAATCCTCCTGAGGCATTTATGAGATGGCTTCTAGCGTCCTACCTCGAAGAAATGTCTTTCCGATTCAACAACCGCAAAAACCCTTATCTGTTTCGAGATACAGTCTTAAAACGTAAGCGTCAACCTGAGGCCGTCTGGACAGATTGTGTTGAGTTAACGAAGATGGCCCAAGTGGGCACATCGGGAAGTGTCCACTTGGAGAATACGTGGACACTTCGGAGCGAGCAGTCCTTAAGAATGAGCCGCGCAGGCGGCGGTCGGTAGCGGAGAAGCGGCGGATCGTGGAAGAGACGTTGGAGCCGGACGCGTCTGTGGCGCGAGTGGCGCGGGCGCATGGAGTGAATGCCAACCAGGTGTTTCACTGGCGCAGGCAGTATCGGCAAGGGCTGTTGGGCGAGGAGGATG
>DATDGW010000142.1:0-2858 GCA_036521895.1 Candidatus Sulfotelmatobacter sp.
AGTGTCTTGGGAGCGGAACGCCAGGCAGAACCTCCACGTGCTATCTTGTCTTCCTTTGGTTGCTCTCTGCCTCAACATGCATCTGCGCCCAATCCAGGCGTGAAGTTCACCGTGCCCTACTTCCGACAGCATCCCCCCGGCCGACAACCGAATCGTGTTCACACGCGAAGAATTGTGCGGAGGATGACCATGTCACAGTTTACATCGAGTGGCTTTGGGCTTGTGCTGCGGGAACGCAGAGTGTCATAAAGAGCATGCCGTTATTGAAGCATGCGAAATACAGATCGTCGAGAATGGGCAGAGATTGGCCGGTTAAGCCGACGATTCGCCCATAGCGCGATCCATCGTTATAAATGATCGCAGCGGATACCTTTTTGCCTCCAAGTCACTTGCCTCGGTTCAGGCCGTCCTTGGTCTCGACAGCGTATAATTTTCGTCCAGTATGCAGAAGCCGCGTTACGCGCTGGTAGCGTATCTCAAGAATCCCGCAGGAGGGTTCGTCGAGAACCTACGGCGAGAGCTGCACCCCGACCTTCCCCACCTGGCGGCCCACCTGACCATCCTTCCGCCGCGTCCTCTGCGCGGTTCCGAGGACTCAGCCCTCCAGATCTTGGACCGAATCTGTGGCAGCGAGGAAGCCTTCGAAGTGACCCTGGGCGAGGTCGGGACCTTCATCCCAGTCACGCCCACGGTCTACATCCGCGTGGACTCCGGCGCCGTCCGGATGAGCGAATTGCATAGCATGCTGAATACCGAAGCTCTGGCCTTCAAGGAAGAGTGGCCCTACATACCGCACCTCACCATCGTCAAGATGAGCGCCGAACAGCCCGCCCAGAAGGCCTTTCAGATGGCCCGCGAGCGCTGGTGCCAGTATTCGGGGAGTCGCCGTATCCTGCTGGAAAGGCTGACCTTTGTGCGCGAAGACATCCGCGACGGCGCTCTCAACTGCTGGCTCGATCTGGCCTCCGTCGTCCTAGGCCGCACTCTGGTTTCGCGATAACCGCTCGTAATCCTCCGCCCTGTTACTTGGTCCAGTTACTCCCGTCGCGCGCGCCTGGCCCTAGGTACATCTCCCTCCCGTGCGTTGAAAAGCCCCCCCCATGGCTGTAGATAAAGAGCAGGGTAAGTATCCGGCGATCTCGATCAAAAGGCCACTTCTGACGCGGGTTTCCGGTTCGAAAACGGGGAGAGCACATGCAGATCGGAGTGTACGGTTCGGGGTACCTGGGAACGGTGATTTCGGCCTGTCTGGCGGATTTTGGCACTCCTGTCTCTTGCTGTCATCCCGATCGTTCCCGCATGGTCGAAATGGCCCAGGGCAACATTCCGTTCTTCGAAAAGAATCTGAAAGAGATCATACGCCGCAACGTGCGTGCCGGACGGCTGGCCTACTCCACCGACATCGAATCGTTTGCCCGCAAGACCCAAGTGATTTTCCTGGCCGAAGACAAAGCAGAGAACCTGGCCGATGTCGCGATGCGCATTGCCAGACTGGCCGCGAAGCCTCCGATCTTGACGATCGTGACTCCGGCTCCCGTAGGCACCGCCAACGCTCTGGAAAAGGGCATCAAAGACGCCGGCCTGCAGGCCACTATCGTGTCGCAGCCGATGTTCTTCACCGATGGCTGCGCCGTCGAAGACTTCAACTGGCCCGACCGTCTGATCCTGGGATCGACTTCGAGCGAAGCCGTCCAGATGCTGAAGCAGATTTTTCACCCGCTGGTCATGCGCGGTGTTCCCGTGATCGTCACCAACCAGTCGACCGCGGAACTCGTTCGCGAAGCCGCCACCGCCTTCGTGGCCACCAAAATTTCCTTTATCAACGAAGTCGCCGCACTCTGCGAGCGCGTCAATGCCGACGCCGTGAATCTAGCTCTGGCGCTCGGTCTGGATAAGAAAATTGCTCCCCGCTGCCTGCAGCCTGGGGCTGGCATGGGCGGCGTTTTCGCCGAGTCCGACATGGACTCTCTTGCTGAACTGGCGCAGGCGCATGGCGTGCCGCTCAAAGTGCTCAGCGCCGCGCGCGACGTGAACCATGACCTCGCCGATCGCCTGGTCGACAAAATCGCCCACGCCCTGAACTCCGTCGAGAACAAAGAAGTCGGCATTCTGGGACTGGCCTTTAAGCCGAATACAAATTCAGTAGCCGGATCCTCCTCGGTGCGTCTTGCCGAAACGCTGGTTTCAAAGGGTGCTCATGTCCGTGCCTACGATCCCGTCGCGATTCCCGAAGCCAAAACACGGCTCAACAGCACAGTGCGTTATTGCGACTCCGCATACGCCGCAGCGGAAGGCTCCGATGCCCTGGTCGTCGGCACCGGCTGGCCCGAGTTCCGTGCCCTCGATTTCGATCGCATCAAGCACCTCCTGAAAAAGCCCGTCATCGTCGACACCAAGAACTTGCTCGACTCCACCCGTCTGCGCGCCCTTGGATTTGAATACGTAGGCGTAGGCCGCGGATAGCGCCACAATACTTGTGGGGACGGCCGCCTCGGCCGTCCAAACAAGGCCAGCCCTGAGTGAGCGCACCCAAAAGCCGAGCCTCCCCGTTAATTCCTTGAGTCTTGCCTCTAGTCTTGCCTCCCTCCTTCGCGCTTTTCGTACTCGTTCGAGCCAACCCCCTAACATCCACGAATCGCAGTTGCTATAATCATGAGGAGTGGTGGGAATAGCTCAACTGGCAGAGCACCGGACTGTGGCTCCGACGGTTGCGGGTTCGATTCCCGTTTCCCACCCCAGTTTTTTGCAGGACTTTTCCGACGCCTGCCCGCAGGGCAGCCCGTCCGGTGTGGCGACCCATTCCCGTCCTTGAAATCACGGCCCTGTAGCTCAATTGGATAGAGCATCAGTCTTCGGAA
>DATDGW010000143.1:0-4521 GCA_036521895.1 Candidatus Sulfotelmatobacter sp.
CTGTTCGATTGTGGCGCAGGTTTTTCGCGACTATGGTCATCTGAAGGGTGGAATCAAGCGCAGCGAGGTGGAAAAATATTTTCAACTTAGTGGAGGTCTGTCGGGTCGAACCGAGGCCTACTACGTATACAAAGAGTGCCATTTAATTCAGGTCTACATAAAGTTCTCACCAAGCCCCACATCCGAGCGAGACTTTTCTCCAGATGATGTTGTTTCCTCTTTCTCTCAGCTTGTCGTTAAGGACGAGCCAGCGGACTAACGCGTTCTGGACGAGTGATCGCCGACTCGGAATGTATGGTCCGCCGCCGTATTGCAAGCGAAAAATGAAGATCGCGTTAGGGTCTGCGCGAATGTATCCGGCCTTTATTGGAGTAGCGATCTCCTGGCCTGAATGGAATGCGCTGCGCCCTCGTCCTTTTTAGTAACGCTGCCTTTGCAGGCATTTTCCGGGTGCAGGTTTCGGGAGCGCCGGGATCGACCGTTGTGCCATCTCATGGTTCGCCAGCAAACCTGGCAGGAATCTGAAAACTCAGAGTAGTCGTCGTTGGGCTGCAGATGTGGGAATCGCTTCAGCGATTTCCAAGCCTGGCGCTTGTGCCAGGCGTCATAGTGTGCCGTGCATGTTCGACAGTTTGAGGGTGCAAGTCCCTTATCCAACCTGATGGAGGTGAAGGATTAGCGAAGCGCAAGGGCGTCGTCGCGAGATGGGGTCTGAAGGAAGCGTGGAGCAAAAGCGTGTGCCGATGGACAAGAACCGGATACGAGGCTTGTACTCGCGGGCGAGTTGGCTATGAGCAGCGAAGCCCATTTCCATCAAGGCGAGTGTGGGTAAATCCGGCGGTGGTGCGCTGAAGACGGTCGAACTTACCACGGGAGATCTGTTGCATGTCGTGAACTCACGACTGGAGAGGGAGCGATCCTTCTTGAACGTGCAGCAGAAGTCAGCAGAAGGCAAAGTAGTCCTGTAGCTGGGACGAAGGCCTGAACGATAGGAGAGGCAAGTAGGTGGCGCGACTCAAGGGTGCAAAGCGGCAGAAGAACCAGCTAGAGCTGGCCTTCGGGGAAGGGATGAGGAGTGAAGCTCGAAGTCCGTCCTCGGAAGGGACCGAAGCACCAGTGGCGAAGAGCATTGCAGAAAGCCTGGCTCCGGATGAGCAGTGGATGGAGAAGGTCTGTCAGCGAGAAAACCTCTGGCAGGCGTTCAAGCGCGTGAAGGGAAACGGAGGAAGTCCGGGCGTCGACGGAATGACAGTCGATGATTTTGCGGACTACCTGAAGCAGCACTGGATAACCATCCGGGAACAACTGCTGAGTGGGACCTATCAACCGCAACCGGTGCGTCGGGTGGAAATCCCGAAGCCGGACGGAGGGGTGCGAAAGCTTGGCATCCCGACGGTGCTGGATCGACTGATTCAGCAGGCAGTGATGCAGGTTCTGCAGGGCAGTTGGGACCACACCTTCTCTGAATCGAGCTATGGGTTTCGACCCGGACGCTCGGCGCATCAGGCAGTAACGCGTGCCCAGCAGCATATCGCTGCTGGACACCGTTGGGTGGTCGATCTCGACTTGGAGAAGTTCTTGGAAACATTGTCATACTGCCCCCATGTTCATGAAATGCCGTCAAACAGCTTAGGTTGATTGTCTACTACATTGATTCGTAATCCTTTGCGCCGTCCTCGGGTCACAAGCACAGCTTTCAGCTCGCCACGCTTTACACGTTGCAACACCGTCTGGCGCGAAACGCCCAGTTTCAGCGTTGCTTCCAGCGTGGGAAGGTACTCTGGTGGTGCCTCTTCCACGAAGCGTGCTCGCAACTCCTCAGTGATTCGAATCTGCCAGGGCGCTCCCGGCGTTACCTGCTCACCCGCGATGAAACCATCATTCAGCCACCGGTGAATAGTGGAAGTGTTGATACCCAGGATTTTGGCGGCTTGTCGAATGGACGCTAGTTCGTCGGTGGACTGTTCCGTCGGCGGCTGGAACCGGGGAATGTTCCGATAGCGGCGCAGGCTTCCGACCTGATTGGCCGTGAATCGTTCTCCAGTCGCCGTCTTGCGGCCCTGACGATTGAAGATACCGGCGATAACATCGTCGGTATAGAGAACGGCGAGGCGGCGAAGCAGGGAGATCGTATCTTCGTCGGTGCGGACACCACGAGGCTGAACACGCGGCAGGGAGAGATCCACTTCCGAGAGCGTACCGCCGTGCCAGCGCAGAGTAAGATGTGCGCTTTGTCCTGGACGATCGACAGTAACAATCACTTCTTCCAGTAGGGCGCGCAAGAGTTCTTTGCGATCGCGATCCGTGGTGGTGGGCGCGGTCCAGACTCTGCGCAGATCGGCGCCAAGAGCGCGCAGTTTGTTCTTGCCATCTTGGGTGAGTGCACAAGGCTTTTGTTGCACGCGCCGCATGAGCTCCACTTCGGCCGCGGCAAGATCGCGCAGCCGCTTTTCCCACTCTGTCTCAAGCCCACGAGCTACGAGTCTGTTTTCTGGCTCGACGGCGCGATATTGGCGCTCGGCACGTTCCGCTTCATAGCGCGCACGTTCCACCGCCAGACGCCATTGACCCAGAGCTGCATCCTGGTCAGCTTCGAGTTGTTCCATGGCAAGTTGCGTCGCTTCGATCGCCGCCGGTGTCACCGCTTTGAGAAAGACGTCCACCACCGCTTGATCGATTTGCATGCCGCCGACGGTCAGGCAATACACGCCGCGCCCTTGAACGATATCTTTGCCAGAGCAGTGATAGCCGGGCGAAGCGGTCCTGCCGGTATAGTGCGTATGCAACCGGCGGCCGCACTTTCCACATGTGGCCAGGCCTTGCAGCAGGGCAGCGCCTTCTCTCACAGCTCCTCCTGCCTGGTGTGGCTGAGGATGAACGTTGCTGCCAATGCGTACCTGATTGGCTTGGAATGTGGCCCAGTCGATGAACCCGGGATGGTGTTGGGGAAGAAGCACAGACCACTCGTCCATCGGCAAATGCCGCGTCCGTTTTCGCGGCGTTCCTTGTTCATCGACATAACGCTCATGACGGCACTTCCCATATGCGTAGGCGCCAGCATAGACCGGATTGGTGAGCACGTTGTGGACTCCCGTGTAGGTTGGGACAGCCCAACGAATCTCGCTTTTCATGGTAGCGCGCATAGGAAAGGAAAGCCCCTCGGAGCGGAACCACAACCATACCTTGCGGACCGAACCAAACTCAGTGAATTTGGAGAAGACGGTGCGAATGGCGCTGACAACCGACGCATCGGGATGAAAACAAATCTCGCCGTCCTGTTCTCCCCAGACAAAGCCAACTGGCAAGCCACGGCGCAGTTCGCCACGAGCGGCTTTGTTGCGAATTCCACCATCCAGGCGGGCACGGAGGATATGAAGTTCCGCCTCCGACATAGTGCCTTTCAATCCGAGGACCAAACGATCGTTGAAAAGCGAAGGATGATAGATGCCGTCGCTGTCGCCGATCAGCGTGTCCGTTATGCCGCATAGATCAAGCAGACGGTACCAGTCGGCATTATTGCGCGCCAGGCGGGAGACCTCAAGGCCGAGAACAATTCCCACGTGGCCCAAGGCAACTTCCGCTGTCATGCGTGCGAATCCGGAGCGCTTCATCGATCCGGAACCGGATAAGCCAAGATCTTCGTCGATGACGATTACTTGTTCCTTGGCCCAACCCAGTTCGCATGCCTTCTCGACCAAAGCATATTGGCGGGCAGTGGACTCACGGTTATTTTCGACCTGCGAAGGACTGGACTGGCGGATATAGACGAAAGCAGATCGCCGGGTGTGGCTTGGTCTCACTTTGGTGGAATCACTCATGATCCTTCTCCTCGTGATGGTCGTCCAGCTTGTCTCTGGCGATGAGGCGCGCCAGAATCTCGATCACGAGGAGTTTCTTTTCCTCGTGCAGAGTCTCCCATGGGCTGGTTTCGTCGAGAAGAAGATCGAAGAGGGTCGGATATTTCTCTCGCAATGGGGCTCTCCTTCCTTGCCGGGGAGTCCCCGGCCTCGCTCGCAGGTGCAACGATGCGGCTGAGGAGAGCGTCAACGACGGCGCGTGCGCGAAGCAAATCCTGCAAAGACCCGAGCCCCCCCGCAGTCTGCGCAGAGAAATATTCTTGAGGCTGTGCTGCCCGACCCAAGTCAGTCCAGTCCGCAGGGATCATGGACTTACTACCATCGGGAAGGATCAGGATCAATATCAATCGACCTTTCCGATGGGTTGATCGAAGAACGTTGAGAGATACGCCTTCAAACGGATGCCGAGCGCGAGTAACTGTAACTCTCTCTGGTAGGTGCTGCTGATGGGTAGTGTGTAGTGGCTTCCTTTGATCGAGTCAACCACGACAAACTGATGAGTCAGGTCGCCAAACGGATAAAAGACCGACGCCTCTTGCGACTGATTCGGAGCTGGCTCACGGCAGGTGTGTTGGAGAGGGGACTGGTGGAGCCGACGGAGGAGGGTACGCCGCAAGGTGGACCTATCACGCCCCTTACACAAAAGGTAATTTTGAGTTTGACC
>DATDGW010000144.1:0-4619 GCA_036521895.1 Candidatus Sulfotelmatobacter sp.
ATGTCATTGATATTCTGCTGCAGTCTCGCCGCGATCAGCGTGCAGCGGAGCGGTTCCTTCGCAGATTGTTGCGCGATCAAGGCAAGCAACCATTCCGGACCATCACCGACAAACTGAAGAGCTATAGTGCTGCCAGTCGAACGATCCTGCCTGGTGTTACCCACGATACCCAACCATATGCCAACCATCGCGCCGAGATTTCGCATCAGCCTACTCGGATGAGCGAACGACCAATGCGCCGATTCAAATCCTCCCGGCCAGCTCAGCGCTTTCTGTCGCTCCACGGTGTCGTCCGGAATCTATTTTGCGTTGGGCGACATTTGCTGAGATCGACTCATCACCGACTCTTGAGATCTCGGTCCTTCGAGGTCTGGCGAAGCGTAACGGCGGCCTGACGATTTCGAATTCCCCGTCTCCTATCAACCCACACTCGTTCCGAATAGCTTAAGTTGACAACACCAGCGCCCGTTCTGTTTGCCGCCACTTGAAGATCGTCGGTCGCGTAGCCATTTCACGATTCTTTCACGTTGTCAGCTCGGACCCACAGAAGTTGCAACACTTGACCGGCCAATCGTGTTGGCTGTGCCGCCTGAGAACCGTCCGAACCGGCGGGTGCGATATATTGTCTTATTCCAGGCGGATTCTTAGGAAGCAAAGCCTCCGCGTACGGCGAGGTTCGGGGTCACGATCACACAGAAAGGCAGAGCCTGATTTACCACGATTCTTTTTATCGCATTTTCGCCCGCCCAGTACAGCCTCGAAACCGATTGGGCCGAAGCAGGCGTGGAAGAGATTCTGCGGCGATGCCCAGTTTGTTTGCGCGATTCGATTATCGGCCATGGCCGCCGCCGCAAGCAGGCTCATGACCAAAACCACGATTGGATCCGCATTCGACGCGGTCTCTGCAATCTCTGCAAGAAGACGTTCACCTTCCTGCCTCTGTTCTCTCCACCGTACAGCCATTACAGCCTCATCGCCCGCAGCCAGGCGCTATGGCGCTACTTCATAGAGTGCTGTTCGTGGGAAGCCGCGGCGCCGCTTCTCAAAGATCCGGACCGCGTGGCTGACCCTTCTACGCTGCGCCGATGGTTTCGGACTCTCGATGCCTCCCAGCCGCCGTTTTCGTTTTTGCGACGTACCATGCACGCCCTAAGCCAGCGGCTCAGGGATGGAGAAGTTCTCCGCAACGGCCCGCTGCTTCTGCGTCGGCAGACTCTATTTCTTTTTCTCGAACGGTTCTGGCCCTTGCGGCTCTGAGAAAACTGAGCCCGCCCACCATCCGTGCCTGGGAATGCGTTCCTTCTTCTCCTACGCTCGACCCTGGAGAGGAAACAGCGCCATGGGTGAAGACCTGGCACGGCTCAAACAGCGCATTCCGCTGCTGGAGTATTTGCAGCGACACAACTGGACCGCTCGCCGCGTTGGGGCACAGCCCGAGTTTGTGGGGCTGTGTCCCCTGCACCAGGAAACTCGTCCTTCCTTCTACGTCAACGCCCGCAAGAATCTGTTCTACTGTCACGGCTGCGGGCGCGGCGGCGATCTGATCCGCTTTGTCCAACTTTTCCTCGATCTGCCTTTTCGCCAAAGCGTCGCCCACCTGGAGCAGGAACTGGCACCCTCTGCGCCCGCCTCCGAGTTACTGCGGCAAACAGCAGCTTTCTATCAGCTTCAGCTCCACTGCCACCCCGAGGCGATTCGATATCTGAAACAGCGCGGATTGCGCGATCCCACCCTCATCGAAGCGCTGGGCCTCGGCTATGCTCCCGGCGCTGACTTGCGGCGCCATCTCGCCGCCCTTGGCTATTCCTTCGATCGGCTGTTGCAGGTAGGGTTGATCAACAGCCAGGGCCGTGACGCCTTCTGTCGGCGTGTGATCTTTCCCTGCTGCCAGCAAGACCAGACCGTCAACCTCTACGGCCGCAGCATCGGCACAGCCTTCCCGCACCGGTTGTTACCGCGCTCTAAGGGCGGCTTGTTTGCCTGGGACTCGGTCCGCCATTTCTCCATCGTGATCCTGGTCGAAGGTCTGTTCGACCTGGCCGTGCTTTGGCAGGCCGGTTTTCGCAACACCACATGCGCCATCGGCACTCATCTAACACCTACCTGGTCTTTGACCAGGATGAAAATCACGCCGGCCAACGGGCTTCCAGCCAACTTGCCCGGCGCCTGGAAGGCGCTGGAGTGTCCGCGCGCATCGTTTCCCTGCCGTTCGGGCAGGATCCCAACAGCTACTTCGTCGCCGGCGCCACCGCCGCCGACTTCACCGCGTGTCTGCACCAGGCACAATCTTTATGAAGCTTCGTTTAGTCTGTCAAGCTTCCGTTCCTGCAAGTGCTTCTCCTTTCCGCCTGCTCGACGCTCAGGATCACGAAGTCACCTGGGCCAATGCCTTCCTGGATGCACAACGCATCCGCCAACTGTCCCTGCGCTCCCTGCGCGCCTACGGATAGGACTTGTTGCACTTTGCCCGCTGGTGGCTGCAAGGTCCGCTGCGTCTACTGTCAGAGCTTACCGAGTCGATTCTGCTCGACTATGTTCGTGATCAACTTGATCGCGAGCCGAAACCCACGCCGCAGACCATCAATCATCGTCTCGGTGTCTTACGATCCCTCTATCGGTTTCATCACGGATGCGACATCCCGGCCGGGCAGTCCCACTTCCAACGCAGCCATACCAAACGATCGGCCTTGGGCTATGGTCGCACCCGCCGTGCGGTCGCTGTCGGTCTTAAGTTACGGCAGCCCCGCCGGGTCATGGTGCCCCTGTCGGCCGAACAAGTCGCTCAGTTCTGGCAGAGCTTCCGTACGTTTCGGGATCTCGCCTTGGTCGCTTTGATGCTCCTGGATGGCCTGCGTTCCCACGAAGTCTTGGCTCTCCAACTCGAGGATCTCCAACTGGCGGAGGCGAAACTTTGCGTTCTGGGCAAGGGCAACAAGAAGCGCGTTCTGCCGCTGCCGGTGGAAACCCTCGAAGTCTTGCAGCACTATCTGCGCCTGGAAAGGCCTCTGACTAATTCTTCCGCCCTGTTTGTTTCCTGGAAAGGGCGCCGCCGCGGGCAGCCCATGACTCTGGCCGGGCTCCGCTCGCTGTTCCGTCACCATCGTTTGTGCAGTCAGGTCCCAGAGGCCAACCCGCATCGTTTCCGCCACACCTTCGGAGCTGACATGGTGCGAGCGGGCATCTCCTTGCCCGCCCTCATGCACCTGATGGGTCATTCCCAAATTCACACCACCATGCTCTATGTCCGGTTGGCTCCCCAGGATGTCTGGCGCGAATACACCCGGGCCATCGAAAACCGAAGTCGTTTGTCCGCTCCCCAGATTCCATGAGCCACTCCAGGCCCAGTCTCGATGACATCTTTGAATCGCATATTCAATCCTTGGCTCTGTCCCTGCGTCCCGACACCGTGGTTCACTACCGAACGCTTTCTCGCTGTTTCCTCTCCTATCTCCACAGCGCCTTTCCTCAGATGCGCAGCTTCTCTCCACTGCGCCGCGATCCCCATCTGCTCGGTTGGTTCCGCTGGTTGTGTGAACGGCAGCCTCCCCTGTGCAACGCGACTCGCTGCGGTTACCTAATCGGTCTCCGCCGCCTGTTCCACGACTTGACTGCGAATGGTGAGCCTATCCAGCCCGCTCTCATCGTCGTCGAAGACTTGCCGCCACTGCCACGTTATCTGCCCAGAGCGCTCTCCCTGCAAGACGATCACCGGCTCCAACAGGAGCTTCGCCGCAGCGACGATTTGCCTGCCCAGGCTCTGCTGCTTATGCGCGCTACTGGAATTCGCATTGGAGAATGCATCGATCTGGCGGTCGATTCTCTGCACCAATTGGGACCTGACCAGTGGGCCCTGCATATCCCGCTCGGCAAGCTCCATACTGAACGCCTCGTGCCCGTCGATCAAGAAGTTCGACAAATCGTGGCCCGCATCTTGGCCCTGCGATCAGACGCTTCCCTGGACCGCCTCGCCAGATCCGAGGGGCTACTGCTACCTAGATCCGCTGCTCGTAGCGCCTTTTACACCACTCTCAGTCAGGCTCTGGCCGACGCCGCCCAGCGAGCCGGCTGCTCCAGTCGTCTGACCTCTCATCAGTTACGTCACACCTGGGCCTCAGAAATGCTCCGCCTCGGCGTCAGCTTGCCCGCACTCATGCAACTGCTCGGTCACAAAGACATCCGCATGACTCTCCGCTATCTGCAAGTCACTCAACAAGACCTGCAGCGCGAATTCCATCTGGCTCGCCAAAATGCTGCCCAACCACATCTCCTCCCGCAACTTCCGGTACCCTGCGGTGCGGCGTCCAGCACCGCAAATCTGACCGGTATCCGCCAAGCGCTCGCGGCAACTCGTCATCTGCTGGAGATGTTCCGTCGTCAGCTTCAGGACGAGCGCATGCACCGCAAACTGCAGCGCCTCGACAAGCGGCTCCTTTCTGTCGCCTCTGAACTGAATCGAATCTCCACCGACCCAAAATGAGGAAAGATTGGCCGGTCAAGCAACACATCCGCTTCCGCGGCGATGTAGACCATGGCGGCCATGATGCCGATAATCCCACTCGTCACCATCAGTTGTCCGATGAGTTCGTTGGTATGTTGCACGGCCTGGTAGGCCAGGATCA
>DATDGW010000145.1:0-7301 GCA_036521895.1 Candidatus Sulfotelmatobacter sp.
ATACGGGACCGAGTCGTATCCGCTCGATCCGGTGACACCCGACGTCTACACGCGCTGCTACCGGGTGTTGAAGCCGCAGAAGGCCAAGTGGCGCAGCTACCGCGTCGAGGGATGCGGCCTGTTCCGGCTGTACATCAAAGACTGCGTGGTGCGGGTGAAGGAGTGGGGCTCGACCGCTCTTTACGTAAACGCGCAGCCCTTCGGCGATCTCAGCCGCGTAAACGGAGTCCCAGGAGGAGCACGCATATGAGTACAACACCCGTACCCGGCCCGCAGGTGCAGCCCGCTTCCGGGTGGTTCCCCTTGCTTAAGGGAACCAACCTGCCGCGCGCAGCCGTCAACGCCGTCCAGCAAGGCTTCAGCCTGCTCTATTCGCTGCGCGACACCGTGAATCAGCAGGCCAGCACCCTCTCGAAAATGATCCAGTTCGGCACGCACAACGAGCGCATCAATACCAGAGCTCAATCCATGCCCGATGGCATGCTGTGGTTCGAAAGCGATCGCACCACGGTGTTCTATCAGACCGGACCACCACGAAAACCAAAAAACATAGATATAAACACGGCACAGCAGAGCTTTTCCACAACCCGAGATTGGTACTACGCGGGCGGGATCTACCTCGACGCCATGCCTAACCGGCCCGCCAACCTGAACAACGTCAACGACGTCGGCTTTTTGTTCCTGTCGTTTGACGCCGCTCCTAATCACTTGCTCAGGTGGAACGGGAAGACTTGGGTCCAGGTGTTTTGAAATAGGGAGATAATCGAGCCTAAGATGGCAGTCTCAAACGCAACACCAATCACCGGACCCGCAACTTCGCCGTTCGATCAGATCAGCAGCGCGTTTGCGCCGCTCTACTCCATGTTCGGCCCGGCGCAATCGAGTGCAATGAAGGCCAATGTAGGCGGCGGCACTGGCCAGAGCGGGAATATGTTTGGCACGCCGGGCGTGGCGGGCGCGGGCGGCACAGGCGGCACGCCTATCACGGGGACAGGCGGCGGAGCTGCCGGAGGAGCCGCCGGAGGCGGAGGCCTCTTCGGTCCTACGCCTGTTGGAGGCGGGCAGGGGCCTTACGGCATCACGCCGATGAGCAACCCCGACAACAGCCTGACAGGCGCTTGGCAGAACCTGTTCAATCTGGCTGGTCCGGAAGCCATGAATCTGCTCACGGGCGGTCAGAGCATGATCAACACGGGCATGGGTGTAACCCAGGGCGGACTAGGCGTGACAGCGGGTGGCCTCTCCGAGTTCGCGTCGCCGCTGGCGTTCACCAACGCGCTACTGAGCGGCAACCCGACCGCGACCGCGATGGCCATCGCACCGCAGATGGCGAATGCGTCTGCTATAGAAAGCGGCGCGCTGAATCAGGCGAATCAGGGCATACGGGGCGGCTACAACGCGGTGAATGCGGCTAACCGGCCGCAATGGTTAGCTGCGTTGGGCGGCAATTTTGCGCAGTCGCTGTTGCCGTGGGCGGCTACGACACAGGCTGGCTTTGGCAAGGACATCGCCGGTATCGGCACGAACATCTCCACGACCGGGCAGGAGATGGTAGGTCACGGAGAGACGCTCACCGGCCAGGGATCGCAGGCGCTGGACAATCTCATTAGAGACACGCTGCAGAAGATGAGCATCAATATAACGGGCGGAACATCGAATACTTTGCCGAATTGGGTGAATTCTATTCTCGCCCTGCTGGGTGGTTCCAAAAATCTTATTGGCGGTAGCGGCACCCAGCAGCAAACAACAGGTGTCAACCTCCCCGAACCTACTATCGGCATCCCGACAGAGTGGCCTCCCGGTGACCCCGGCCTCCCCTCAGACCCAACCATGAGCTTCGACCCCAGCTTCGGCTTCTGATGAGAAAGGACTAAGTATGTTCACCGATGTTTTACTAGGCGCGTTGGGCGTGATGGGCATGGCGAGCGGCGTCTCCGCGCTGGTGTACCGCAGGAACGGCAACGGACACAACGGCAACGGCAACGGACATCCCGCGCCGGAGGCTGCGCCGCGGCCGGTGGAAGACTGGCAGCTCGCAAAACTGTCCGAGGTCATTCAGCCGCTAGCGATGCTTCCGCAACGCCTGGCGGCGGTCTTTGAAGCCCGCGAGCTGCCGCCGATCGTGATCCCGCCGCAGCCCGAGCTGGAGCGGCTGACAGACCGGCTGGAGGCTCTGATTCAGATGGGTCCTGCTCCCGATCCGTCCGATGCTCTCCGGGCCATCTCGGCGCGTCTGGAGGAACTGGTCGCTGAGCCGCCACCCCCGGTCGTCGTTCAGTGGCCAGCCGAGATGGAGGACATGGCGCAACGGCTGGAGAAGGCCATCCAGAGCGTGCCTAAGAACCCAGCGCCTCCTCCAGCTCCGCCGCGCATACCCACTCCTCGTGAGGGAGGCGGCGCGACGGTCGTTTCCGAGCCATCCCCAGGTCCCGCATTCGCGCCCGTCGATATTCATCTCGAGATGTTCAACACGTTCGCGTTGCTTCCCGGCGATATCTACACGCTCATTCCACCCGATACCGGGGTGCATCAGATCAACATCGCGAATCTCGGCCCCGGCACGATCTATGTGCGCGCCGACGCAGATCCGTTTGTCGACGATCCGTACTCCGAACGGCTTATGGCCGGGTGGTTCGACAACGACATCCCTATCCCGGTTTCCCTCCGCGTGCTGGCGGATAACGCGGTGGTAATCATTGCACGACTGACCTACCAGTAGGAGGCAAAGATGGGTTTCGGCTCGATCGGCGGCGGCGGTGGTAGTGGTGGAGGAATTCCCGAACCGCCCTTTGACGGTGTGTTGTATGGTCGCCGCAACACGGTTTGGCATGAGACCACCGCCCCGCTCAATGTGCTTGTCCCTCCTATTCCGCCTTGGGCGACCGTGCAGGAAGCCATCGCGGGCATCACTACGGAGTACCTGCCGCTGACGGGGGGCACGCTCACCGGTGTGCTTATTCTGGACCGCGATCCGACACTGCCTTTGGAGGCCGTCACCCTGCAGTATCTGGACGACGCTATCGCGGGCATCCCGCTGATGGACTATGTCGCGAAGACGGGCGACACCATGACCGGCGGGCTGGTGATCGACCGGGGAACCGCCGGGGTCAGTCTGCTGATCAGCGAAAATATCGCTGGCGCGTCGAGCGGAATTGTGGTGCAGAACCTTAACCCGTCCGGAGACGCCTCGCTCTTGCTGACCAACGATGGGACCCGTGGGCTCTCTATCGCGGTCATCGGCTGGGCGAACGGTGCTCTTGCCGACAACTCCATAATCACGTCCAATCTCCCGCTCATCTTCAACATGCGTGATCCCAACGACACCGATACCGAGGCCATGCGGATCTCGGTGGACGGCGATGTTTCGGTTTCGCACGATCCGAACGCGGCCCTGGATGTGGCTACCAAGCAATACGTGGACACGCAGGCCGGTGATATCTACTTCTGGCGGCAGCCGGTAAATGCCAACAGCCAGCGGCTGAATAGCGTTCTCGGAATCGGCGTGAGGATGCCGTCGGACCAGTTTGTCGGTGTAATTGCCCTGGCCCAGGAAGGATTTCGCAGCCAGATCGTGGATGGTGACGCCTACACGATGGTGCGGGTAATGGTTTCTACGAGCCTCTACGGCGCGCTGCTTGCCTGGGGTCCGTTCGCCCCGTCCAATTACGCCAATACCGTTAGCATCGCTACTAGCATTGCTCCGATTACGCTCTCTCCCAACAACATCGAAGTGATGCGGATTGCTCCGAGCAACCGGGTAGGCATCCTCAACAGCAATCCGGGCTACCCGCTGGATGTGACCGGCCAGATCCGCTCGACGACGGGCTACGTGTTCGGTGACCTCACGGTTCAGACCACTGCGGCCATCGGAGATGCGCCATTCGACCCTTTCACATACGGGCGCTCACAAAATGTCTGGGTTCGGGTGCTCGCGATTGGCGGCGGCGATATGACCGGCCCTCTGATCCTGGCCGCCAATCCCACGCTGAACATGGGGGCGGCAACCAAGCAGTATGTGGACAACCTGGCTTCGGGCGCGATTCACTTCATCGGGAACATCAACGCATCTATCGGCAGTGTCCAGTATGCGCAGGGTTCGGGATTCATAGACGGCCCGGTGATCCCCGCTGCCAATGCGCCCGGAGGCTTCATCATCTGCGTGATTGCGGGCACGGTTCCTCCTGGAGGTCCCATCGGCGGAATGGTCCTGATCGTGGGCGACTGGGTTCTGTCGAATGGAATCGTCTGGACTCGTGTCGCTATCGGCGTGGGGGCGATCAGCGCCAGTCAGGTCACGCTGGTGCCTGCGGCGTTCGGTGCTGGCAACGTGCAGGATTCGCTCAACAATGCCGAGACGGAAGTTGACAACCGCGTCAGGCTGACCGGCGACACCATGACCGGCCTGCTCACGCTCTCGGGCAATCCCACTACAGCTCTCCAGGCTGTGCCTCGACAGTGGGTCGATGTTCGCGGCGTGCCTGCTGGTGGGTTCACAGGCCAGGCTCTGACCAAGTCCAGCGCTACGGACTACGCGACTACCTGGACGAGCGTTCCGCTGGAAGCGCCCGACGACAACCTGACCTATGGGCGCAGGAGCTTGAATTGGTCGCGGGCAGTGTCGCTCGGCGGCGACACCATGACCGGCGCGCTCATCGTGCAGGCCAAGGTTACTGCGCAGAATTACGAAGCGACTATCGATAACACCGGCTACCAGACCGCGCGCACGGGCTTGTACTATGCGGCCACCGGCCAGGGCCTGATGCTGCGCCAGACTACCGGCAACGAGCAGCCGCAGATCGAAAATAACAACGGCAGCAACCGGCGCATCATCCTGGATGCTCTGAACGGCGTGACGCTCGGAACCACGCAGACCATCGCCGGGGCCAAGACCTTTTCGGCGTCGATTGCGGCGAACGCTGGCGTGGATTTCGGAACGGCGACCGTCACCGCGCCTTCGGATCTGACGCGCCATATCCGGCTGTGGGCGGGTACCGGAGTTACGGGTTATGGATTTTCGGTGAGCAGTAACCGCCTCAATTATGTGGTGGTCACCGACTCAGGTGTTCACTCGTTCATCAGCGGGACCACGGTCGCCGGTGCGGAGTGGGCGATCATCAGCAGCGCCGGAATAACTACACCGGTCGATGGCAACGGGCTCATCACCTACGGGGGAGGCCGCTTCTATAAAGCTGTCGGCACGGGTGTCGTGATCCGGGCGGCAGCCGGGAACGTGCAGCCGCAGATCGAGGACAATAACGGGACCAATCGCCGCAACATCATCGACTCCCTGACCGGCGTGACGCTCGCCACTGAGCAAACCATTACCGCCACCAAGACCTTTACGACGGCCCAAGTCCTACAGGGTAATCACAACTGGGTCATCAACCGTACCAGTGTTGCTTGGACTCCAGGCGTGATGTGGCAGGAAAACGGCGTGTTCCGCTGGCAGTTCCGGCCTACCGCTGATGCCGCCATGAATCTGGTGCTCAGCCCCTACAACGATGCGGGCGTGGCGCAGACGAATGCTTTAACCGTCAACCGCACCACCGGGCTGATCACCGTGCGAGCGGACCCGACCGCAGATCTGGGCATTGCCACCAGGCAGTATGTCGATGCAGTAACCGGCGGAAATTTCGTCACCATCGGCACCGCGCAAACCATCACCGGGGCGAAAACTTTCACCACGGCTGTCACCACGCAAGGCTCTGTCAACTTCGTCGTCAATCGTACCGCCGTAACCCAACGTGCTGGCTTCACCTGGAATGAGTCGGGCGTGTTCCGCTGGCAGTGGCGGCCGACCGGCGATGCCGCCATGAATCTGGGCCTCACTCGTGCGAACGATGCGGGCACGGCGCAGACGGACGCTATCGTCTTCGACCGCGCTACCGGACTGGCCACCGTGATTGCGAACCCCACGGCGAATCTGGGCGTCGTCACCAAGCAGTACAGCGACCTGAATAATTTCCACTACACGTCGGAAGCGGACCTCCCGGCGATGGATCTGAACCTTCTGGTTCCGGCGACCTACCGGTCTGGGGAATACTCGCTGGGCAGCGGCAAGGCCTTCACGAATTTGCCGCCTGGGCTGTCGACTAACGGAACAGCCTCCAACCGTTTCCTGCTGATGATGTCGCATGCCCCGACCCCACAAGACGTATTCCAGGTGCTCTACGACATCGCTCAGAGCCCGTCGCGCATCTGGACCAGATACAAGGTGGACGGTGCGGCGACCTGGTCCGCCTGGTTGCTGACGGCTTCGAGCGCTACAACCGACGCCGCAAATTTTGTGCTCAAGGCGGGCGATAGCATGACCGGCGGCCTGGGATTCGGAACGGCTACCGTCACCAGTCCGCTGGACCTGACGCGCCATGTCCGGCTCTGGCAAGGCACCGGCAACACGGGCTATGGATTCTCGGTTAGTGCGGACCACCTCAATTACGTAGCTAACAACAACGCCGGTATCCACGCCTTTATCAACCCCAGCAACGCCGCTGTCGGCTCCGAGTGGGCCACTATCAGCACTGCCGGTGTGACCACGCCGCTCGACGGAACAGGTTTCATCACCAACGGGGGAGGCCGCTTTTATAAAGCCAGCGGCACGGGCGTAGTGATCCGCCAAGTGGGTATTTCGCAACCGCAGATCGAGAATAACGACGGCACCAACCGGCGCGTGATCCTGGATGCCCTGAACGGGGTGGTTAAAGCTGGCGACACCGGCCTGGGCAACATGATCAGCGCTAACGGCGCTTATTACAAGTTCGCGCACGTCAATCCGACCGATGTGAACGACGGCAGGGTAGGCTGCCGCCTGTTTGCGCGCGGCCTCAATATCATCGGCAGCGCTACCGAGCCCGGCAACGCGCAGCGCTATGTGCATGTATGGGGAGTTCTCGAAGACGAAGCCAACGTTCCCTACGCCAAGGGCAACGGAGCCCCCAACTGGTCCACTGGAAGCGACTATCCGGTGGGACGGCTCGTCATGTGGGAAGGGCTCCTGTTTAGGGTAGTCACCGCCATCACTGGCGCGCCCGCCACGCCCAACTTCGCCACCATCGTTCCCTATGACGCGCCGCAGGGCGACTACTTCCAGGGCGCGCCTTCGCTTACCAACTGGGCGGACGGCAACTGGATGCAGCTGGCCACTTTCCCTCCGTACGGGAATTTCCGCTTCCAGCTGGACTGCTTCGGCATAAACGTCGATAGCTCGGTTAGTCTTGAGGTCACCACTAGTTTCAGCTCGGCTTCGGTGACCGTAACGTCCTATTCCAGGAATCCTGGCAACGCAATGTGGCAGCAATTCC
>DATDGW010000146.1:0-2516 GCA_036521895.1 Candidatus Sulfotelmatobacter sp.
GGAGGCATTCCATGAAACTTCAGGCGCTGGGCATCGATTTAGGAAAGAACGTGTTTCATCTCGTAGGACTGGATGCGAGCGGGCAGGTAGTGATTCGCAAGCGCTGTTCGCGCAGGCAGGTGCTGGCCTTCACCGCGAATATACAGGTGCAAGTGATCGGCATGGAAGCTTGCAGTGGGGCGCATTTTCTGGGGCGGGCTCTGCGCGAGCAAGGGCACGACGTGCGGCTGATGCCAGCCCAATACGTCAAGCCCTATGTGCAGACCAACAAGAGCGACTACATCGATGCCGAAGCGATTGCCGAAGCGGTGCAACGGCCGCGGATGCGGTTTGTGCCGATCAAGACGGAGGAGCAGCTCGACCTGCAAGCCTTGCATCGGGTACGCGAGCGCTGGGTGACGCGACGTACCGCGGTCGTGAATCAGATTCGCAGCCTGCTTCTGGAACGGGGACTGACCGTGCCCAAGGGGCGCAGGCATCTGGAGCAGACGCTGCCCAGGATTTTAGAAGATGGCGAGTTGCAGCTGTCCGGATCGTTTCGTGTTCTGCTGGCGCAGCTTCAGTTGGAACTGGAACAACTGGCGGGACGCATCGAGCAGATGGACGCGGTCATTCAGCAAGAAGCCCGAGAGAATGAAGCCTGCCAGCGGCTGACGACGATCCCGGGAGTCGGCCCGGTCACGGCTACGGCCCTGCTCAGCGCGATCGGCAACGGAAGCGCGTTTGGAAAAGGACGCGATCTGTCGGCCTGGATGGGGATGGTTCCCCGGGAGTACTCCACCGGTGGCCAGCAGAAGTTGCTGGGCATCAGCAAACGGGGCAACAAATATTTGCGCAGGCTGTTCGTGCAAGGGGCACGCAGCGTGCTGCAACAGCGAGACAAGCAAGCTCCCGGGTTGCGCACCTGGTTAGCACAATTGCTGGCGTCGAAGCACCAGAATGTGGTGGTCGTAGCTTTGGCCAATAAATTGGTTCGCACGGCTTGGGCCGTCTTGCGCAAGAACGAACGCTATCGCGCTCTCGCTCTTGCCGAATCCACCTAAGACCACTCGGGTTTCAAAACAGAAACAGTTCCTGCCAGGTCTGCTGGCGGAAGACAAAGATGGCAATGGGTCTCTCCCACGCTCTCGAAACCTGATATCGGTAAAGGTCGGATTACAGCCCGTCCAGTTTATAGGGCGAGAGCGAGCGGACATCCATCATGGCCCGGAGTCCATGACTCCACTCAAGGCCGAATACATTGGCGCAGACCATCTGCCATCGCTCGTTTTTCGCTTGCAACTCTGCGGCGGACCATACATACCGATAAGCGCGTTTGTGCTTATCCGGTTGACTCCACATGCCCCAAGGGATAGTGTCGGGCGCGATGCGCCCGGAGTATCCTCGGTCATTGCACGAGTTTAGAAGGCTCTTTAGCGATGAGGCTGCCTGTCGCCTGTACCTTGCTCGGAGCCGATGGCCCGAGGGCTTCGAGTGTCCACGGTGCCAGCAGAGCGAGGCCCTCGAACTACCGACTCGTCTCTTGTGGCGGTGTCGAGCTTGCGGGCACGACACCTCGGTCACGGCGGGGACCGTGCTCCACCGAACCAGGGTTCCGCTGACACAGTGGTTCTGGGCCGCCTACCTAGTCTCGACGCAGACCCCGGGCTTCTCAGCGCTCCAACTCCAGCGGCAGTTGGGGCTCCGCCGATACGAAACGGCTTGGGCTATGCTGCAGAAGCTTCGTCGTGCCATGGTGCGCCCGGAGCGGCAGCCTCTCAAGGACAAGGTCGAGGTGGATGAGACCTACATCGGCGGGCGAGAAGTGGGCCTACGTGGGGGGCGCCACGTCCTTGACAAGGCGATCGTTGTGGGCGCGGTAGAGGTTAGGGGCGAAGCTTCCGGAAGGGTACGCCTTCAAGTGGTTCCCGACGTCTCGGCCCGGTCTCTGACCGGCTTCGTGAGAACGAACGTGGCTGCGGGAGCGATCGTGGTCACTGACGGCTGGGGAGGCTACGACCCCCTTCCGAAGCAGGGTTACCGGCACCGACCGCACACGCAGGGCGACCGTCGAAGGTCGACCAAGATTCTGCCGCGCATCCATCGTGTCTTTGGGAACCTCAAGACCTGGCTTCGTGGCACCCATCACGGCGTCGGCCACGCCCATCTTCAAGCCTACCTGGACGAGTTCGTTTTTCGGTTCAATCGCCGCCGAACACCGATGGCCGCCTTCCAGACACTTCTCGGACTGGGTAGCCAACAGCAACCCACGACCTACAAGCAGTTGTACCGAGTGGAGCTAAACGGATAAGCACAACCTACCTTATCAGGTATTTGCCGATGCTCGCGCGATTGGTTGGGCGAATGAAGCGGTTGAGCGCGGTTTGTTTTCAAGACGGGTCAGCCCTCATGATTCGGCAGCAGCCGCATCAGACCGGTGGCAGTAGCCTTGAAGCCGCTCAGTTATGGACGGTGAAGGAGTCGGGTCTCGTTCCCCATATTTTAATGCTTGAAAATGTAAAGAATTTGGTGTAGGT
>DATDGW010000147.1:0-2188 GCA_036521895.1 Candidatus Sulfotelmatobacter sp.
AGCCATGGTCGTGAGCACAGAAGGAAAAGGCCTGGAAAGAACCAGGTCAGGTGAGTGGCAAGAAGAGGACCGCAAGGGAACCACTGATGACATGTCGAAAGCGTAGGGACGATGTCGAAACCGCGGGGGTGTCGTTAACGCGGGACGAGCTTCGGCGGTGCCTGTTTACGGACCGAAGCGGCATCCGGCATTAAGGTGGCCTGAGCTTGCGCAAGAGGCGATCGAGCGGAACGTGGGAACCTGGGACTCCGATGCAAACGGAGAAGCCACAAGTGGAAGAACCATGAGGGCGAGAGTACGGAAGCGGAGACCAGGGGCGGAACAACCTGTAGTAGCGATGAAGTCTCGGAAACGGGATGGAGCGAAGGGGTTGTGTTGATGGAGCTAAATTCAATGTGCCAACCAGCAATGGGAGGAGCTGATGAGTGAGGCAAAGCCGTTCAGTATTTCCAAGTGGGAGGTCTGGGAGGCATATAAACGAGTAAAAGCGAACCATGGAGCAGCAGGGGTCGACGAGCAGACGATGGCGGACTTCGAAAGAGACCTGAAAGGGAATCTATACAAGATCTGGAATCGGATGTCGTCGGGCAGTTACTTCCCGCCACCGGTGCGGACGGTGAACATACCGAAAGCAAACGGTGGGGAAAGAAAACTGGGCATACCAACTGTGTCGGATCGGATCGCGCAAACAGTGGTGAAGTCGAGGTTGGAGCCGGTGGTGGACCCGCTGTTCCATCCGGATTCCTACGGGTATCGCCCGGGGAAGTCGGCGCTGGATGCAGTGGGGCAGGCGCGCAAGCGATGCTGGCGCTATGACTGGATTTTAGATCTGGACATCAAGGGCTTCTTCGACAACATCCCGCAAGATCTGCTGATACGGGCGGTGAAGAAACACGCAAAAGAGCAATGGATCGTGCTGTACATCGAGCGCTGGCTGAAAGCGCCAGTGCAAGAGGAGGACGGCCAGTTGGTCCCACGTGAGAAGGGCACGCCGCAAGGTGGAGTCATCAGCCCTCTGTTAGCGAATCTGTTTCTGCATTATGCATTTGATCGATGGATGGCGAAGCGGTATCCGAAGTTGCCGTTTGAGCGTTTCGCCGATGATGCCATTGTGCATAGCAGAACGGAAACGGAAGCCCAGGAGGTTCGGGCAGCGATTGCCGCGCGTTTGCGGGAATGCGGGTTGGAACTTCATCCGGAGAAGACGAAGGTTGTCTATTGCAAGGATGAGGACCGGCGAAGGACGTATCCCAACGAGAAGTTCGATTTTCTGGGCTACACGTTTCGGCCGCGGAGATCGAAGAATCGCACAGGAAAGTTCTTCATCAATTTCAGTCCGGCAGTTTCCGATACAGCGGTGAAAGCGATTCGGGCAGAGATTCGAAGCTGGAATCTGCATTTACGCAGTGATCAGCGGATCGAGGATCTGTCGCGGATGTTCAACCCGATTATTCGAGGCTGGCTCCAGTATTACGGGCGGTTTTACCGGTCGGCGCTCTATCCGCCGATGCGTCAACTGGATCGATCATTGGCCCGCTGGGCTGATCGGAAATACAAGAAGCTGCGCAGACATTTGCGCAGGGCGACTCACTGGGTCGCGCGTATCTCGAGACGCGATCCGAAGTTGTGGGCGCACTGGCAGATGGGTGTGCGGCGTGGCTCCATGGCGGGAGCCGTGTGAGCGGAGACGTTCAAGCACGGTTGTGTGTCCAGCGAAGGCTGGCGTGTTCAGTGGGAGATAAACCCACCGAGGCAAAAGTCAGAAGCCTCGTAGCTTGGATAGCAAGGAGGAAGGAAACTGAATCTTTGAAACCTATCGACCGGATCATCCTTGGGATGACGGCGAGCCATTGGGCCGTAACGAAAGTGAACGCAGAAGTGGCCTCGAAAGTGAGTGGCCCCAGAGGCCGAGCCTGCAACCGTAGGGCGAAGGTAGCATGAATCGTCGCACCGGACTGAAGCGGCGATCCACTCTGGCGGGGTAGAAGCGACAGCACGATGGCAAGGACGCGCTAAGCAACTGGAGAAACCCTCCTCGTCCCGTCGGGAAATCGGCGGAGCAGGGAAGCCGTATAACTGGAGCACCCAGGAAATCGGTGGAAGGCGAGAGGGTCTCGGAGGGGCTCATAGTAGCGGCGAAGCGGAGTAACGTCCGTGGAGCGAAGGAGCCCTGCTGTTTGGTAACAGC
>DATDGW010000148.1:0-6138 GCA_036521895.1 Candidatus Sulfotelmatobacter sp.
GAATCACGTGAAACACCGGGGTGTGGCCAAAGCTGGGTTGCGCACTGGTAAGGAACTGAGAAAGTACGTCCTGGCACGTCTCCGCTCGCTACAGCGGCTACCTTGGACCATCCGCATGTTCTTTCTCACGCCAGACACCCAGTATGCCGCGGCCTAATCGCAATCTACGTATACCTACTTATGATCGGCTTAATATTGATGGGACTGCTCCGGTGCGGGCTGTGCAGGATAGCGGAGGAGAGTTGAACTCCCAAGGGTCCCGGTTGGGGCCGGTCGCTGCCAATTTGTACGGTCAGTCGATCACGGAAGACGATGTCGGCGGACGGATTACTACCGGTTTGCTCGTCATCCGCCCACAATCGGCGACAAGTACTAATCGAGCTTCCACAGAGGAGACAATGCAGCTACTGCGTCTTGGCGTAGTCAGCCTTGGCTTCTTTCAGAACAGGGATGTCCGGATCAGCGTCCCTCCACAGTTTCAGAAAATCCTCGTACGAGGATTTCGCCTGAGTCCGGTCCCCAGACATCAAATAGGCCCGCGCCAGTTGCAAGCGTGCCAGCGCGCCGATCGGATCGCTGATTACAATTCCGCGATGCTCCAAAATCCCTCGGAACTCCCCGGCCGCTTCCACTCCCTGGTGAGTCGCGAGATAAGCCTCGCCTCGCACATAGCTCGGATATAGATTCCCGAACAATCCAACGAAACTGCTGCGGTGCGAACCAAGTTCATAGGGAGCCGCGGCCTGCAGCAGTTCGAGCGCTTTCGAAGGATTCCCTCGTTTCAAAGCAAGCATGGCTTGCAGCGCAGGCAGGTAACTGAATCTCACCGACGTGTCTTCCGAAAAGCGCCTTTCTAGATCTTCGGCCAAGCTTATGGAAAGAGAAGAATCTCCAGAAATAGCCAGGGCCAGTCCCGCGCCATACTCCACCTCGCGGTCCTTCGAAAATCGCAGCGCCGCCTTGGCGCTCTCCCTGGCAGCAGCCGCGTTTCCAAAGAAGGCTTCCCGGAGGGCCGCTCCGGCCTCGAATATGCCCGCCCTTTCCCGGTGCCCTGCTTGTTCGGTTACCTCCACGGCACTGCGCGACATCTGCCTCGCCTGATGTAAGTGTCCGGTATATGCCAGCGCGAACGCCTCGTGGTTCGCGATCCGGGCCTCTCCCGCCGGCTCCGCCCTGGCCAAACTGACTTCGCGCTCCATTCCGGCGCTGTCACCCTTGAGAAACGCCATGTCGTACCGCAGTGAAACAAATGCGGGGCTCTCGAGTTTTAGCGCAGCGCCTACGTTGATTGTCTTTTCGGCTTCCTCCATGCGTTCGAGGGCAGCGTAGTCACTGGCGCGAACTTCATAAGCAAATACAGCATCCGGATCAATCTCAATCAGCTTTTGCGTTTCCTCGATCGATTTCTCATACCTGCCAGATGCGGGATAAATAAATCCCGACAGGAATCTGTGTGGGAGATCCTCACGGGGATAGGTCTGCGCCCACAACTCGCAGGTTTGTTCCGCCTTTTCGAGATTGCCTGTGACTCGCCCGTCGTAGTAAGCGGCGATAAAGAACTTTTCCTCGTCGCTAGCACGCTGTCGCAGCTCGTAGGCTTTGCTCGTGTCTTCTGCCGCCAGGGCAGACTCACCCCCGTCTCCATACATAAGGCCTAGCGCCGCGTAGGCGCTGGCGAACTTCGGATCAAGATCGATGGCGCGCTTGAAAAATGGAATGGCAGCCCCAGTCCCTTGCGACGCGGAAATTTTCCATCCTGCACTGTAGGCTTTCAGGGCTTCCAGGGAAGATGTCGTCGCTTCGGCGAGAGGAGTATTGTGTTTTTGAACTGTGATCAGCGATTCGCCGACTCGGCTCCTGAACTTGCCTGCAATCTCACCAAGGGCATTCAATACATCTTCTTTTCTCGCCGCCTGAATCTGTTCTTCAGCGAGAATAATGCCCGTCCGGCAATCGCTTGCGCGCAGGCCTAGAACATAGTGGCTGCCAAGGCTTGCGATCGTTCCATCCAGAACTGCGGTGCTGCCGGTTCGCACGCATACATCGCGAGCAATCTCAGGCGTCAGTCGCGCATCCAGGGGCTGTCCCATCAAACGCAGCACCCGCTGCATGCGCTCCTCGGAGATAATGCTGAGGAATGGTGACTGCTCCAGTTGCACAGCCATGCCCTGCCGCAGGGTGCCGTCAAAAACCGCGTCGCCCGTGGTATTCGTAAAGTCCGACAGAACGATCGTATCTTTCTCGGTCAAAGCATGCGCGCGGTGGGAACGCCAGTAAACGCCGCTTGCGACCGCCATCATTCCCAAGCAAGCCAAGGCGAGGAAGGTCCATAATCGCAGACGCGTCGATTTTCTCTCCGCCGGAAACTCGGCGACGAGAGCCACCGGCTTCCCCGACGGCGTGCTCCCTCGCAGCCGCTTGAGGTCCGAGCAAATGTCAGCCGCCTGCTGGTATCTCTGCTCTCGATCTTTTTCCAGGCATCGCCCGATTATTGAATCCAACTCCTTCGGTACATGCAGATTTAAACTGCTCACCGGATCCGGCTTCTCGTTCAGGATGGCGTGCATCAGCAATACGCGATTCTTACCCGCAAATGGGCGCTTCCCCGCCGCCATTTCATAGAGCACGACACCCAACGAAAACAGATCGCTTCGGCCATCAATCTCCTCCCCCCTGATCTGCTCCGGGGACATGTACCCGGTCGTCCCCGGAATCACTCCCTCGGCCGTCAACGATTCTTCATCCACCCCATCCTCAAGAGGACTTCCCGCCATCTTGGCCAATCCAAAATCCAGAATCTTCACCCGCCCGCCGTCGACCAGAAAGAGATTCGCCGGCTTGATATCGCGATGAACGATCCCTTTTGCGTGTGCCGCCGCCAGCGCATCCGCAACCTGAATCCCAGATTCGAGTAATTCCTCCGTCGCAATCTTTCCTTGCTGGATCCCCTCTTTGAGGCTCTTCCCTTCAAGCAGTTCCATCACGATCACTGGCTGATGATCGTGTTCTTCCACTTCATAGATCGTGCAGATGCTGGGATGATTCAGCGACGATGCCGCTCGCGCTTCCCGCTTGAACCGCTGTAAGGTCCTGGGATCGCGCGCCAGCGCTTCCGGCAAGAACTTCAACGCCACGCGGCGGCCAAGTCGGACGTCCTCAGCCTCGTACACCACGCCCATGCCGCCGCTGCCAAGCTTCGACAGAACCCGGTAATGCGAGATGATTTGTCCTTCAGGGGAGACGGGCAACTGCGCATCTGAAGCATGCGCCGTCGCCTCAGCCGCCACGTCAACCGCGGGCCGCCGCAAGAAATTTCCGGCTTCCTGGTGCGAAGTCAATAGGGATTGCACTTCCCGCCGCAGGGCCGCATCTGGCCCGCAGGCTTGCTGCAAGAACTCGTCTCTCTGCTCAGCCGGCAGGCTCAGTGCGTTCTGCAGCAGCTCATCGACCTGTTTCCACCGATCAGCATCCATCCCGAGGTGCACCACTCATTTCCCGATACAGCCATGCTCGCGCCGTGCTCCAATCCCGCATTACTGTGACCGCCGATAGCCGCAACACTTCTGCCGTCTCTTCCACGCTCAGTCCGCCGAAGAACCGCAACTCAACCACCTTGGCTTTCCGGGAGTCAATGCGTGCGAGAGCTTGCAGGGCAGCGTCCAGCGCTACTAGATCCTCATCCCGCTCACCGCCGACTACAGCCGTATCCTCAAGCAAGACATGCTGGACCCCGCCCCCGCGCTTCAGGTTGTGACGCCGCGCATGATCCACCAGAATCCGTCTCATTAACTGCGCCGACACCGCGAAGAAATGGGCCCGGTTTTCCCACCGCATGCGCTTGTAGCCGGTCAATCGGATGTAGGCCTCGTTCACCAGCGCCGTGGTCTGCAGACTGTTCCCACTCTGCTCCCCCCTCATGTAGTGCCGCGCCAGCCGGTGCAGCTCTTCGTACACGATTGGCGTCAGTCTCTTGAGAGCCTCCTGATCGCCCTGGCTCCACGCCATCAACAGCCCGCTCACCTCACCACAATCGGGTGCATGCGTCTCTTTGTTCCCGGGTTGCCCGGAGTTCTCCATAGCCCCACACTCTGGGGAATCATACCCCCGCAAAACCGGCCCTTCAAAGAAAAGTAATCTCCGGATGATAGTTCCGCACTGCCGATTGCGCCTATTTAGACAAGAGCGAAATGAGCTCAAAGATCGCCGCATATACGCGGACAAACAAAGGAGGCCACATGAAATCTCAATCTCTGCTTTCCGTTTCGGCGTGGTTGCTGGCGGCGCTGGCGGTTCCGATGAACGCGGCCGCGCAGGAACCATCCACCCGCTACATCGTGACCGACCTCGGCACTTTGCCTGGCGGCAATTCAAGCCAACCATTCTTCATCACAAACAACGGCCATGTCAGCGGATCCTCGAACCTCACTGGCGGCGCATCTCATGCCGTTCTCTGGTCCAGCGGACCACCCACCGACCTGGGCACGCTCGGTGGATCCAACAGCATCGCCTTCAGTGCGAATGCCGATGGTAGAGCCGCCGGCGAAGCCGAAACATCCGCCTCCGATCCCAACGGAGAAGATTTCTGCGGCTTCGGCACCCACCTCATCTGTCTTCCCTTCGAATCGGAAAACGGCGTCATGAATCCTGTCCCCACGCTTGGGGGCAATAATGGCGCCGTCAACATGATCAATCGATGGGGAACTGCAGTCGGATTCGCCGAAACCTCCGTTCCCGATCCTGCCTGCCCGGCGCCCCAGGTTCTTCACTTCAAGCCCGCCGTCTGGCGGGATGGCAAAGTCCACCGTCTCCCCACGTACCGGGGGGATCCTGACGGGCTGGCGCTGGCCGTCAACGATCACGGCCAAATCGTGGGCTCATCCGGCACTTGCGCTACCTTTCAGCCCACGCTGATCAATCTTGTCGGCGTCCACCCGATCATGTGGGAACACGGCAAACCCATTGACCTCGGCACCCTAGGCGGCACCACGGGCGCGGCCGGCGGAAACATCGCCTGGAATCTGAATAACCGGGGTCAGGTGGTCGGAGTCTCCGACCTTACAGGCGACACCACTTTCCACGCCTTCCTATGGACCAAGAAGAAACGAATGCAGGACCTCGGCACGCTGCCCGGCGACGTCAACAGCACCGGCTCCGGCATCAACGACGCCGGCGACGTCGTCGGCCTCTCCTTCGATCAAAACTTCAACGGCCGTGCTTTCCTGTGGCACAAGGGAAAAATGACCGACCTCAACACACTCATCCCCGCAAACTCTCCCATATTTCTGTTCTCGGGCTGCTCCATCAACGACGACGGCCAGATCACTGGCTTAGGCATAACCACCACTGGCGAATTCCACGCCTACCTTTTGACACCAACCGATCAAGAGTCAGAAAACACTCCCCGAAGGCTTGAATAGAAACGCGGTCGCGAGCAGTGTGCCCATCGATCAGAGTGACATCTCTAGTGAAAAGAGTAGTTTTCCCCGGGCGGTGCGCAAGCACCGCCCAGCTAGCAAGCCAGGCCAACTTCCGGTTGGTCAACCGGAAGTAATTCCACGGTCTTGGCAGCACTCGGATTGTCTGCCCACTTTCGGGCTAAATGCCTTTGACCAAATCATCCCAACAGTCCCGCATCGCCTGCTCGAAGTCCTGCTCGCTTGGAACCCAGTGCGGCCGACCTTCCGCCGTCATTTCGATTCTGCGCTCATCGATCCAGTGGAGGATGCGAATTTGGTTCTCGATGCACGGATGGTAGGCATGGTGCAGGCGGCAGAATTTGAGATACGCCACGAAGGTTGCGAGATCGTTCTGACGCTGAGCTCTCTGATTCATCGCCGTCTCATGCCGCCCTGTCCCGAAATCTGCTTCCAACACGAGTCGCCGTTAGCCCGCCGTAGCAGACACCGAGATTCCAGTCTTCGATATCGGAAACCTCTACGCCTGTGTCCCAATGCCTTCGCGTTCAGGATGGATTTTTCAACGTAAGCAGCATGAACGGCATCCGAAGGATTCGGCCCGATCTTCTTCCCGATCTTCTTCCAGATCTTTTTCTTGCCATCTCGGTAGCTGATGTAGAAGTTGCCTTCGGGGTGTTGCTCGGGCTTGCCATTTACCAGCGCCCATTGAGGCTTGATTTTG
>DATDGW010000149.1:0-15128 GCA_036521895.1 Candidatus Sulfotelmatobacter sp.
AAGATGATGATCTCCCACCCCGAACTCGTGCCTCAGGACCGCGCGACCAACGAATCCGGCGCCGACCAGGCGCGGCAAAAGCTCCCCGAAGACGTCTACACCGGCATCTGGTGGTACACGCGCTTCCCCAACCATTATTCCGGCGATGGCTCGGCTGCCACGAAAGAACTCGGCGAATTCCAGATGAATTGGTGGATTGAGTCGGTGGTAAAAGCGATTCGGGCTGTGAAATCCGACGACGTCAGTCTCAAGCTGCAAAACGAATTCTACGAAAAGAGCACGCACCCGCTGGACACGCAGCCGTAGCGCCAGCATCTTGCTGGCCGTCGCGGGGGGCGTTTCGCCCGGCGCCCTTCTACGAACTTCCGATCAGCACGCCGGTGATGAACACCAGCACGCCGCCGAGCCCGACCTGCAGCGCCGCCGTAACCCATGGCGTATCCATGTAGCGCCTGCGAATCCAGGTGATCACTCCGAGTTCCGCTACCACCACCGCCCCCGCAGCCCACAAAGCCGCGCGGAAATCGGAAATCAGAAATGGCAGCGTATGGCCGATGCCGCCAACGGCCGTCATCGCTCCGCAAATCAACCCGCGCACCCACGGATGTCCGCGTCCCGTTAAGCTGCCGTCGTCCGACAGCGCCTCCGCAAACCCCATGCTGATGCCCGCTCCCGCCGAAGCAGCCAGCCCGACTAAAAATGCATCCCAGCTCTTCTGCGTAGCAAATGCTGCTGCGAACACCGGCGCTAGTGTCGATACCGACCCGTCCATCAGTCCTGCCAACCCAGGTTGCACAATCTGCAAAACGAACAGACGTCGTTGCGCGACTTCTTCGTCGGCCTTCACGTTGTCCGGCAATTTTTGCTTGTCGAGTTCCTGGGCGCGCTCCTCGTGTTCGCGCTCTTCCCGGGCCAGATCGTCCAGCAACTGCCGGATGCTCGCGTCCTGGGTTCTGCTGGCCGCCTTCTCATAAAAACGCCGCGTCTCCACCTCCATCGTCGACGCTTCCTTACGCACAGCCTCAATTCTCAGAGGACGCACTAGCCAAAGCGCCGGACGCTCCACGAACCCGCGCACATCCTGCCGCCGGATCAGCGGGATATGCTCGCCGAATTTCTTCTGGAAAAGTTCGAGCAGGCGGCGCCGGTGTCCCGACTCCTCTTCCCGCATGCCGTCAAACATCGACGCCGTTGCCGGATAGTCCTGCCGCAAGCCTTCGGCAAAGTCGGCGTATACCCGCTCGTCTTCTTCTTCCAGTGCAATGGCCAGGGCCAGCACTTCGCGTTCCGTGAGTTCCTCGAACTTTTTCATGACGCCATAGCTTACAGTCCACGCGATTTGGAAACAATCTTGATTTCCGACTTTTGACTGCCGACTTTTGCACCATCACCCCAGGTTCCCGCCCGGTATCTCCCTGGGCAATCCGGCCCAAGAACAAGCGCCGCCTCCGGATGCTACTATCCAGTTCATGAAGCCCC
Source organism: Candidatus Sulfotelmatobacter sp. (assembly GCA_036521895.1). Lineage (GTDB taxonomy): Bacteria > Acidobacteriota > Terriglobia > Terriglobales > Acidobacteriaceae > Sulfotelmatobacter. The sequence goes on from DATDGW010000149.1 coordinate 1,480, forward strand.
GTCGGTCCGCGGGCCGGAAACTGAAAAAGTCGAAAGGCGGAGCGCGGAACAACTCCCGCAGGACCCAGCCCTCGCCGGAACTGGTCATCATCACCGGCATGAGCGGATCGGGGAAGGCCTCGGTGTTAAAGGCTTTCGAAGACCTTGGCTATTACTGCGTCGACAACCTGCCGGTTCAACTCATCCCGCAATTCGCCGACCTGGCCGTCCAGTCCAGTGAGATCCGCCGCACCGCTCTGGTTGTGGACGTGCGCGAAGGCTCCAAGTTGGAAGAGCTTCCAAAAATATTGAAGTCGGTCGCTCGCATGATACCGACCAAGGTCGTCTTCCTCGAAGCCTCCGACTCCGTTCTCATGCGCCGCTTCAGCGAGACGCGCCGTCCGCATCCCCTGGGCACGGACTCACCCGTAAAGTCGGCGCTCAAAGCCGAACGCCGCCACTTGAGCGCAATCCGCGCGGTTGCCGACTTCGTGATCGATACTTCCAAGTTCAACGTTCACGAGCTTCGCGCTCACATCACCGAACGTTTCGAGAAAAAGTCCTCGGGAAGAAAAATGCTGGTGTCCTGTGTCAGCTTCGGATTCCGCCAGGGCCTCCCAGAGGACGCCGATATCGTGTCCGACGTACGTTTCCTGCCCAACCCGCACTTCATCCCCGAGTTCCGGCCGTTGACGGGGCGCGATCCCCGCGTTGCCCGGTACATTCGGTCGTTTCCACAAACGCGGGAGTTCATCTCGCGCACCATTTCTGATTTGCTCTTCCTGTTGCCGCATTACATCCATGAAGGGAAGAGTTACTTGACGATCGCCTTCGGCTGCACCGGCGGCCAGCACCGCTCTGTCATGATCGCCGAGGAAGTCGGCAAACATCTTCGCCGCGCCGGATACAGCGTGAAAGTCGTGCACAGAGACAGCCCGAAGTAACGGCCACTCGATGCCCACGCCTCCCTATCCTCTCCATCCCGAGCCCATGAAGAGAAGCTGGCTCGAGCAAAATCCTTTGTGGAAAATTCCTCTCGGTTGCCTGACTCTCATGTTGCTGCTGGGCGCGTTTGCGCTCGTGCTGGCTACGGTCATTACCACGTCCTTCCGCAACAGCGAAGTCTCCAAGCAGGCGTTGAACCTGGCGGCAGCCAACCCGCAGGTGCGCGAACTGATTGGCGAACCGATCAAGCCCGCTTGGCTCATTTCAGGCCAGATAAACGTAAGCGGCAGCACCGGCAACGCCAATCTTTCGATCCCCATCTCAGGCCCACGCGGCAAGGGCGCAATTTCACGCGGTCGCTAATAAGACCGGTGGAGTCTGGCGCTTCACCGATCTGCAAGTACGCGTCGATGGCCAGCCGGCAAGCATCGATCTACTGTCAGTCCAGCCGCCCGCAGAACGAGACTTCTAAGGCCGACCGGAACGCCCCGGGGAACCCGGAAACGCCATTCCCACGGCGCACGACTCAAGTAGAATAAGGCCTTGCACTTCACGCCCACTCCACCGGCAGCAAGCGATTGCGGCCTGCACCGCACGGGGGCCCCATGCGGCAACTGACTCGCCTCATCCGGTATGCGCTTCCTTATTGGGGGCAGATCCTGTCATCGGTTCTGCTCATGGCTGCGGTGGGCGCACTCGACGCTTTCAAATATCTGCTGGTCCGTCCGGTTTTTGACCGCGTTCTGAATCCCGCAACCGGCTCGAAAGAGATTCAACTCTTCGTCGTCCCCGGCACGCATCATGCCGTATATCTGCAGCAGTTGGTTCCCCCTCATTTCACCAATGCCTGGACCATCGTCGCTTTTGCCCTGGTTGCGTCGACCGTTCTGAAAGGAATCTGCGACTACTCAGGCACCTATCTCGTGAACCACGCGGGCTTCGGCATGATCACCGACCTGCGCGACGACCTCTACACCGCCCTGCTGCGCCGCTCGGCTGCGTTTTTTTCGAAACACACCACGGGGACATTGCTGTCCACCATCATCAACGACATCGAGCGCGTTCAATACGCGATGTCGACCGTGCTGTCGGAACTCTTGCAGCAATTCTTCACCTTCGTTTCCGTAGCCATCGTCGTAGTCATCCTCGGCGGGAACCTTGCCTGGGTCTTGCTCTTGTTCGTCCCCCTGATCGTGGTCTCGTCCCGCAAAATCGGTACCCGCGTACGCCACACCACGCGTCATGGCCAGGACAAGCTGGCCGACATCCAGAACATTCTGCATGAAACCATCACCGGCAACCGCATCGTGAAGGCCTTCAATACCGAGGACTGGGAGATTTCACGGTTCCGCCACGCCGCTCGCCGTCTCTTCCGCGCCAATCTGCGCTCGGTGGCCGCGACCGCGATCAGTTCTCCGTTGATGGATATTTTTGGCGTGGTCGGGATCGCCCTCCTCCTCCTGCTGGGCCGTGAGCGAATTGCCCACAATCAGATGACGCCCGGTGTGTTTGTTGCTTTCATCACGGCCGTCTTCAGCCTCTACAATCCGGTGCGCAAGTTCGCGCTTTTTTACAACAACTTTCAGCAGGCCTTGGGCGCCTCTTCAGAAATCTTCAAGTTCATGGATCTCGAAGACGACGTGTGCGAAAGGCCGCGAGCCAAGACCTTACCCAGGTTTTCAGAGAATGTTCGCTTCGAGCAAGTCAGCTTCGCCTACGCCGAAGAAGGCGAGGAGAGCCATGCCGTTCTGCATGACATCGATCTGGACGTCCGGCATGGCGAAGTTCTCGCGGTGGTCGGCTCCAGCGGCGCCGGCAAGAGCACGCTGGTCCACCTGATTCCGCGCTTCTTCGATGTGACCAGCGGGCGCCTTCTCATCGACGGCTACGACGTGCGCGACGTCACTCTCGCTTCGCTGCGGGCCCAGGTCGGCATCGTCACGCAGGAGACTGTCCTCTTCAACGACACCGTCCGCAACAACATCGCCTACGGCCAGCCCCAGGTTCCCCAGAAAGAGGTCGATGCCGCCGCCCGGGCTGCGCTGGCCCACGATTTCATTGTTGCCCTCCCGGCGGGTTACGATACTGTAATCGGTGAGCGGGGTGTGCGACTTTCCGGAGGCGAGCGCCAGCGTCTGGCCATTGCGCGTGCCCTGCTGAAGAACGCGCCAGTGCTGATTCTGGACGAGGCTACTTCGGCGCTCGACAGCGAATCAGAAGCTCTGGTGCAATCTGCCCTGCATAACCTGATGAGCGGTCGCACCGTGTTCGTGATTGCACACCGGCTTTCCACCGTGCGCCGCGCTGATCGCATCGTGGTGATCGAGAACGGCACAATTGCCGACATCGGCCGCCACGAAGAGTTGATGACGAAGCTGGGTACATACCGGCGTCTGTACGAATTGCAATTCGCCTATGCAGATTCGCCCAAGGCAGTAGCAGAAACTTAGAACCGCGGTCCCCCTATGCCCATTCGCTCGATGACAGGTTTTGCGCAGGTAAGAGGCGAGACTCAGCGGCCGGACGGTAACGCCCCTACTTCGGCTCAATCCAATGGCCGAATGGCCTTTGCGCTGTCGCTGAAGTCGGTCAACCATCGTTTCCTCGATCTGCATTTCCGCCTTCCCTCCGGAACCGACTCACTCGAAATGCAACTCCGGCGCCGGCTGAAAGAAAACATGGGGCGCGGCCACGTCGAAATCTCGCTGAGCCTCGAGCGCGCGACGAGTGAAACTTTCTCGCTTAATCGCGACATCATCGGTGGCTATATCGCCGCCTTTCGAGCAGCGGCCGCCGAGTTCTCCATTGCCGCGATCCCCGACCTCAACGCTGTCCTGCGAATTCCTGGTGCTTTGGACTCGGCCAACGATACCGCCGACGGAGACATCGAGGCCGCGGTCATGGCGAAGGTCGGCGAAGCGCTCGATCGCCTGAATCAGATGCGGGAAGAAGAAGGCCGCGGCATTGCCCGCGAACTGCGCGATCGCATGGCGCACCTAGCCGAGGCGAGTAAGAGCGTCCAGCAGCATCGCCGCGCCGTGCTCCAAAACTACAGCGAGCGCCTGCAATCCCGCCTGCAGGAGCTTCTGGGTGGAAGCGTCGACAAGGAACGCGTTCTGCAAGAGGCCGCGCTCCTGGTCGATCGCAGCGACATTCAGGAAGAAATCGTCCGCCTCGAAAATCACGTGCAGCATTTTCTCGGCCTGCTCGAACAGGGCGGCGAAATCGGTAAGAAGCTCGACTTCCTCCTTCAAGAAATGAATCGCGAGGCCAACACCCTGCTCTCGAAGACATCCGGCCTGGCGGGCGAAGCCCTGAAGATTACGGAGGCCGGTCTGGCCATGAAAGCGGAAATCGAGAAATCGCGCGAACAGGTGCAAAACCTGGAATGAACTCCACCTACACGCCCATTGTCTACATCATCTCGGCCCCCTCCGGATCAGGCAAGTCGACCCTGGTCAATGAACTGCTGAAGTTGGCTCCGAATCTTGATTTTTCGATCTCCTACACCACGCGAGCGCTCCGCGGCAGCGAGCAGAATGGCAAGCAATACCACTTCGTCTCCCGCGAAGAGTTCGAGCAAATGATTCGGGACGGTGAGTTCCTGGAGCACGCGCGATTCGACGGAAATTACTACGGTACTGCCCGCCGATTTCTGCAGGAGACGGGCCAGAAAGGTCACGACCTTCTGCTCGATATTGACGTGCAGGGAGCCGCGCAGATTAAGCAAAAGCTGCCCGAGGCCGTTACTATCTTTGTCTTGCCTCCCGACCGTAAAACGCTGGAGTGGCGCCTGTGCAAGCGCAGCGAGGACGCGGGAGAGGTCATTGCCCGGCGGTTGGCCACGGCCAGTAGTGAGATTAAGAACTACGATAAGTATGACTACATTCTGATCAATGACATCCTCGAGAAATCGATCGACCACCTCGAGGCCATCGTGCTGTCGGAGCGCTTGCGGCGGTCGAACGCGCCTCTTTCCGCGGAAGACAAGAAAAGCGTGGAACTGGCGGACCGCCAGAGGCTGGCCAACGTCCGCGACCGGGTCCGCCCCATCCTGGATTCCTTTAGTACCCTTCCCCCTTCAGCACATCCTTAGATTTCGCGGTATCATTTTAGGGACGCCAGAACGGGCGTCGTAAGCTGCAGCTAGTTTCGTGCGGGACAAGCCTGAGAGTTGGCCCTGTTCTGTTGAACGGATTGCTCGACGTTCGGCACTGATAGACTTCAAACCTGTTGTTCGAGGGAGAGTCCCAATGAAGTTGATCGAAGGCTTTGACAGCAACTACCGATACATCTTGGTGGCAGCGCGGCGCGCGCGCCAGCTTCAGTCCGGTGCGCCTCCGGTGGTCGACACCAATTCCCGCAAGCCCTGCCGCATCGCTCAGGATGAAATCCGCGCCGGCAAGGTGAAGTGGGAAATTCCAGAAACCCGCAGCGCTGCCGAGCAGGCCGAAGAGGCTCTCGACAAGGCGCTGGGCCAGGACTAGGGGAATTGTTGATCTCCTGATTGTTGATCGAGACCGCGGCGACCACGGTTCTGAATCCACAATCAGAAATCAACAATCAAGAGTTCATGAAAATCGCCCTCGGCGTTAGCGGCGGGATTGCAGCATATAAAGCGGCGGAGATAGTCCGCCTGTTGCAGGATCGTGGTATCCGCGTGCAAGTCGTGATGACACACGCCGCCCAGGAGTTTGTTCGCCCTCTCACCTTCGCCGCCCTCTCCGGGGAAAAAGTCATTACCGGAATGTTCTCGCCCGGCGAAGAGCATGCGCCTAACATTGACTCCGCGATCGAGCACATTGCGCTTGCGCAATCCATCGATGCGCTGGTGGTTGCCCCCGTCACGGCTGATGTTCTGGCGCACTTTGCGCAAGGCATCGCCAGCGACTTCCTGACCACGCTCTATCTCGCGACGACCGCGCCGGTTGTTGTAGCCCCCGCCATGAATGTGAACATGTGGAACCACGCGGCCACGCAGGCGAATCTGCAGATCCTTCGTCAGCGTGGCGTGAAGATCGTTGAGCCCGGTGCCGGATACCTGGCGTGCGGCATGACCGGCCCCGGCCGCCTCGCTGAAAACGAGGCCATCGTTGCCGCTGTCATGGAAGCCCTCGGAGCCGTCCAGGACTTGAATGGCGAAACTGTTCTGATCACAGCCGGACCGACCCGCGAGAAGATCGATCCCGTCCGCTATCTCACCAATCGCTCCAGCGGGCGCATGGGCTATGCCCTCGCCGAAGCCGCCCTCCGTCGCGGCGCGCGCGTGCTCCTGGTCAGCGGCCCGACGTCGCTCAGCCCGCCAGGAGCTGCCGAGATCACTCGCGTTGAATCCACCGAAGAAATGCGCGACGCCGTGCTCAAGTTGTTTCCCGAGGCGAGCGTTGTGATTAAGACCGCCGCCGTTTCCGACTATCGTCCGAAAGCCGCCGCCGGCCAGAAGATCAAGCGCAAGGGCCCGATGACTCTCGATCTCGAAGCCACGCCTGACATTCTGCAAGAACTCTCGCTCAGGAGGTCCGCCCAGATTGTTGTAGGCTTTGCCGCCGAGACCGAAAACGTTCTGGAGAATGCCCGCCAGAAACTGGTCGCGAAGAATCTCGATGCCATCGTGGTCAACGACGTTTCCCGCGACGGCGTGGGCTTCGACTCCGATCGCAACGCTGTGACCATCATCACTCCTGATGAGGTGGTCGAGGTTCCCGAAACCACGAAGTGGGAAGTCGCTCAGCGCGTCCTCGACCAAGTCATCCGCCTGCGCCAGCACCGCAAATCTCCTGTCCAAGCCTGAGCCCGTTTCGTCATCCTTACGCAGTCGAACTCTCCCGGTCCCACGAACAGCCCCGCACCTCTGCCACGATATAATGACGACAACTCATGCCAAAGGTTCTAGACCCTGATCTCTGCCGCGCGCTCGCCGAGCGAGTCCGTTACTGCCACGAGATGGGCATCTACGATTTCTACCGGCGCGAACCACGCGCTTCCGAGTCCGTCCCAGTCGCATCTGCCATCCCCGAGCTCGACGATCTGTCTTCGACATCCCAGGACCTGCGAGAGGAAATGCCCGCAAAGAAATCCGCTGTAGTCGCGAAGCTTGCCAACGAAAGCACTCTGCCGACCCACACCCCTCACCCGGAGCAGGCTGTCGTTGATCCGGTGGCTGCGCTGAAGCTGATTCGCGAAGATCTCGGCGACTGCACCCGGTGCAAGCTTCACAAGCAGGGACGCAAGCAGATCGTCTTCGGCGTGGGCAATCCCCGCGCCGACTTAATGTTCGTGGGTGAAGGTCCCGGTGCAGACGAAGACACGCAGGGCGAGCCTTTCGTAGGCCGCGCCGGTCAACTCCTCAATAACATGATCAAAGCCATGGGCATCCGCCGCGAAGATGTCTACATTGCCAACATCGTAAAATGCCGCCCACCTGGAAATCGCACGCCAGAGCGTGATGAAACCGAGACCTGCTCCCCGTTTCTCATGCGCCAGATCGCCGTCGTCAAGCCGAAGGTCGTGGTTGCTCTCGGTGCAGTCGCCGCGAAAAACCTGCTTGCCATGAACGCATCCATGATGGAGCTCCGCGGCCGCTTCTACGACTTCATGCCTGCCGGCGCCCGCAGCAGCGATCCTTCATGGCAGGGAACGAAGCTTGTCGTCACCTACCATCCCGCATTCCTCCTCCGCGATCCGCGCCAGAAAGGCGAAGCCTGGAAAGACTTGCAGATGGTCATGAAATACATGGGCCTCGAGCCTCCCAAGAAGAGTGAGTCATAAGAGGATTTGTCAGGCTGAGCGAAGTCAAAGCATCCCTACCGTCAAGAGAACGCCTCCTTGACGCGCGGGCCACGCGATAACGACGGCCTAGTTTATCCTTCCAACCAATGCCCGACTACTGCGACGTAGCCGTTCCGGTGCCGCTCGACATGGTATTCACCTACCATATCTCCGCGGATGCCGCGCCCGTCGTGGGCGGCCGCGTGCTGGTCCCATTCCGCCAGCAGCGCATGACAGGCATCGTCGTCGAACTGCACGACCGCAAGCCGTCGGTCACCACCAAAAACATTCTGGCTGTGCTCGACTCAACGCCCGTGCTTGATGAGCAGTTGCTGCAACTAGGCCGCTGGATTGCCAACTACTATCTCGCCCCTCTCGGCGACGTGTTCCGCACCATGCTCCCGTTGCACGCGGAGTTTAAACGCTCGATCGGCTACCGCCTCACTGAACAGGGCCAGATGGCGCTTCACCTGGCAGGCATGTCCGGATCCTCCGCCCGTTCGCAACGCACTCCCGAAGAGCAAGAGGCTGAAATTCGAGTTCTCGACTACCTCGCGGGATGCGAAACGACGCCCGAAGACTCCGACCTCGTCCGCGAAGAATCACTCCGTTCCGCCACCCGCGTCTCCAAAGCCGTACTCAGCGGAATGGTCCGCAAGAAGTGGTTGCAGCGCGAAGACATATCCGGCGCTCGCGACGCCACCCGCACCATCAAAGTCGCAATTCTGAAATCCGCCGACGGCAAACTCAATGACAACCAGCGCCAGCTCGTCGATACCCTCGCTGCCTCCGGCGGCCGAGTTCCAGTCACCACGCTGCAATCACTCCAGATTCCGAGAACGACGCTCTCCACTCTGGTTCGCCGTGAACTGGTCGCAATTCTCGAAGAGCCCGCGGACTTCTCCGTCTCCCACTCCAAGCCACGTCCCGCGCTGTTCGACTTCGATCTGAACCTGGCACAGCAGTCCGCGCTGTCGCAAATGCGTCAAGGCATCGCCACCCGCAAATTCAACGGCATGCTCCTGCACGGCGTCACTGGATCGGGAAAGACCGCGGTGTATCTGGCCGCCATGCGCGGAGTCCTCGAGGCCGGACGTTCAGCCCTCCTGCTCGTCCCTGAAATTGGTTTGACTCCTGCCGTCGCCGCCGACCTCCACCAGATCTTCGGCGACGAAGTTGCCATCCTCCACTCAGCGCTCTCCGACCGCGAACGCGCCGAGCAGTGGCACCGCATCAAGCGCGGGGATGCGCGCATGGTCGTCGGCACGCGGTCGGCGGTCTTCGCCCCAGTTGCCGATCTTGCGCTGATCATCGTCGACGAGGAGCACGACTCTTCCTACAAGCAGGAAGAAACTCCGCGCTACCACGCCCGTGACATCGCCGTTATGCGCGCCAAGATGGCGAATGCCGTCGTCGTGATGGGCTCAGCAACCCCTTCGCTAGAGTCCTACCACAACGCGAAAAAGAACAAGTACGCACTCATCGAACTTCCCGATCGCGTCGAACAGCGTCCCCTCCCCGAAGTCGAGATCATCGACATGCGTCAGGAGTTTCAGGACACCGGCCACGAACAGGTCATCTCGCGCAAGTTGGCTGCCGAAATCAAAGAGCGTCTCGACCGCAAAGAGCAGGTCATGGTACTGCTCAACCGCCGCGGATATTCTCCCGTCGTTCTCTGCCGCACCTGCGGCAAGAAGCTCGAATGCCAGAACTGCGCCATCGCGCTCACCCACCACAAGCGCGAGCACAAGATGGTTTGCCACTACTGCGGCTTCACCGCGCCCGTTCCGAAAGCCTGCGTCCACTGCGGCAGCGAGTACGTCTATTTTCTCGGCACCGGATCAGAAAAACTCGAAGAGCTTCTCCACGGCATGTTCCCCCAGGCCCGCATCGCCCGACTCGACCGCGACACCGTCCGCAGCCACGAAGATTTCGAACGCGCCCTGAACGGCTTGAACGAAGGAGAACTCGATCTCCTCGTCGGTACGCAGATGATCGCCAAAGGCCACGATATCCACGGTGTCACGCTCGTAGGCGTAGTCGGGGCCGACGTCGCTCTCGGTCTCCCCGACTTCCGCGCCGCGGAGCGCACCTTCCAACTCCTCACCCAGGTCGCCGGACGCGCCGGACGTGGCCAGACTCCCGGCAAAGTCGTGCTGCAAACTTATTTCCAGGATCACTACGCCGTCCAGTATGCGGCCCGCCACGACTTCATCGGCTTCTACGAAAAAGAACTGCAGTTCCGCAGTTGGATGCACTACCCGCCCTACTCCGCGCTTGCCAACGTGCTGGTCCGCAGCGACAAACTCGACGACGCCCTGCAATGGTCAGGCGCCCTAGGCAAGTGGTTCGATTCGACTCGCCACGAAGGCGTGCGCGTCCTCGGACCGGCTACAGCTCCCATCATGCGGCTCAAACGCGACTACCGCTACCACTTTGTGCTTAAGTCCCCCAGTCGGGAGAAGCTCAACACCACTCTGCGCGCCATGCTGGCCTACGCCGGACAAAAAAAGATTCCCCGCACCCAGGTGATCGTCGACGTCGATGCTCTCTGGTTAATGTGATTTCGTTCAGAGATAATTCTGAACGTATGCCGTCGAAGCCGCTTTTCTTCGAATCGTTCTCTGCGTGGCGCGGGTGGCTCGAGAAACATCACGCCGACACGACCGAGGTCTGGGTCGGTCTCCACAAGCGGGACTCCGGCCGGCCCGGCATCACTTGGTCAGAAGCCGTCGATGGCGCACTCTGCTTTGGCTGGATCGACGGCATCCGTAAGGGCATCGACGACATCAGCTACAAGAATCGTTTCACACCCCGGAAACCGCGAAGTATCTGGAGCGCCATCAACGTGAAGCGCGTCAGCGAACTTTCCGCGCTGGGCCTGATGCACCCCGCGGGCCAGGCCGCTTTTGAGAAGCGTGACGGGAAGCGCTCCGAGATTTATTCCTACGAGCAGAGGAAAAACGCCAAGCTTCCCGCCGCCTATGAGAAGGAATTTCGCCGTCACCCCGGCGCATGGAAGTTCTTCCGAGCCCAGGCGCCGTGGTATCAGAGAACCTCCACCTACTGGGTCATCAGCGCCAAGAAAGAAGAAACCCGATTGAAGAGGTTGGCTGCGCTGGTGGACTGCTCTGAGCGTCAATGCAAAATACCGCCTCTGGCTCGTGGATCGGGTCGTTGAGGTGCGCACACCCCGATCAGCTAGGGCAGATGAAAATGGGGCGGCCGAACGCCGCCCCCTTTCCCGTACGGCTACTGGCCCCCAATAAACGCCATCCCGTGCGGACTCACCATTCCTGTCGCAATGTTGGTGATCACACCGGTGCTGAAATCGAGACTCCCCACCGAATTTGGCGTCGCCGTATATGCCGCTCCCGGGGCGAAGACGTTCTTGGAGATGGCATAAACGATTCCTGCTGCTCCCGCATCGCGATCCGACACCAGCATCGTGCCATAGGTGGAGGTTGCGAAGATGGTGTCGTCGACCTGGGTGGCGGATCCGTTCAGAGTGAGCCCCAGGTGGTACACGCTCTGATCGGTGTATCCCAGGTGATGCACGATGATCAGCTCGCCATCAGCTTGACTGTCCAGCACCAGGTCTCCGAACTGATCGAAAATCATCGAGTCGGGATCCTGCAAGTTCAGAGTCAGCGGGCTATCGATAGGAATATCGGTGGCGATCGCGCTCGCGTTCAATGCCTCGATCACATTCACTACGCTCCCCCTAATCGTCGCCTTTACCACCGCCGGTGCAAAATTTGGATTGTTGGCCGGATTGGACGCGCTCAGGAACACATTGCCGCCGCGGAAGGCTATATCGTCATATCCGCCGCCGTGGGGGGTGGGCCCAAACGTGTAGACAGTTTGCGTTCCGGTGGTTGGGTCAATGATCACCAGATTGGGATTGCCGTCCTCGTTCTGCATTGCCCACAACTGTTTCGTCTGTGGATTCACCCGCAGCCCATCGTTATGGCCAACCACGGAGTAGGTCTTTATGACGTCTCCGTTCTTCTTGTATTCCACGATTGTGCTGCTCTTTCCGTCCGATCCATCCGGCGCGGCGCCATTCCCATAGCCGATAAAGATATGGCCGTTGAGCAGCGCAATGGAGTCAGGCTGAAAGTAGACGTTTGCCACACCCGTTGCAAACGTTGAGATGCTATATGGGACGGGCGTTGAGACCTGTCCAGCAGCGATCAAGGCCGTGAGCAAAATAGCGAACAGAAGCACTGCCCTGTGGTGGATGTTCATAGGAATTCCTCCTGAGAGAGTTTTCTGCAGAGATTCAGTTGAGACTAGCGCCGGCCGACCCCTTGAAAGTTACACGGCTGTTAAAAGTCGATGAAAATCCAACCGGGTAGCCAATGGCGGCTGGACCGTGGTTTCCCCTGAAGTCGTGCGCTGTACATGGCGCCGGCACTCTTTTCCCCAACCACGGTAACTTGAAGGTGGAATTCCGATGTATCACCATCAGTTACCGTTGCGTTATTAAGGGGATGGGCCTGCCGTTCGTCCGAAATTTGGCGTTTGGCCTCACGCTGGCGAGTCTCGCCTTCGCCCTAGCCTTCGCCATCATCCCCTACGGCCCGCGCCACTACACGGTCTCCCACAGCCACTACGCTGAAGAAGCGATCTGGAAAGGCAACAACCCATTCTTGACCGTCCGCTCAGGCGCATGGCCCGGTCTGAGTTCAAAGGAGCGTCCCACGCCCCGCTGCTCTCGGCGATCTTTGGCATGACCGCCGGCAACGACTTCGCACTTCTTCCGAGCGACCTAACCGTCTTTCACTACGCGGGCGGAGAGGTTCAACAAGACAAGCTCGCTGGCCGGTTCCTACCAGCCGTGCCGTCGGAGGATGCACTATATTTTGTGGTCGCGGACCAGTCGAAGCAGCGCCAAGTCTGGACCTGGCAGGAATCCCACTTAGTCGCGGTAACCGATTCCGCAGCAAAGAAGCTACTCAAGGCCGCCGAAGGTCAGACCGACAGCGAGGAGGACGAGGAAGCTCCCAGGCTTCCGCAAGGTTGGCATCGCTTGTCCCTCTACGCGGGCCGCAATGGCGTGCGCTCGATAGAGGTTCCCCTTCAGACTGCCAAGGCCACCATCAAGATCGAGCAGCCGAAAATCGACGCCCATGCTCACACGTTGCCCAGGGCAATCGTTACTCTCGAGGCTTCGACCCTGGACGCGCCAGTGCAGATCTCAAGTGGCGAGTTCAACGGAATCAAAGACATTACCGCAGCCGAGTTCGCTGCGTACCGCGGGCAGGATCCATCGCCCCGCGTTCGCCGCAGTCCCGCCCACGCTGCCCTTACGCTGTCAGATAGCTCGTTTCTCTGGTGATTCCGTTTTCGCCACAGCTCCTCAGCCTGTTCTCGATCATCCGGCTGAAATCCAAGCTTCTGGCAAACCTGCCTGAAACGGCTTCGTTCCCCAACGCATTTCCGGAGCAGTTCGGCGCGCTCGATCGCAATCGCCTCGACGAGCTGACGCGCGCGCTCGACCATCTCGGCTTCAAGCAACTCGTGGACTACACCATGGTTTCGAACATGGTGGTCCCGATTCCCGCCTTCGGCCGCCTCATGGTCAATAAGCGCAGCACTGTTTCGCCGAGGTCATTCAGGCGTTCCCTCCGCGCAAAAAGCCCATCGAAATGGCGTGCTCATTCACCACTGGTTGCGAAAATGACTGGGTCATTTCGACCGGCGCGCGCAAACTCAACGGCGGCAGTTGGATCATGCGCCTGCCGCAGAGCGTCTGGCGCGCTAAGCCCGGTCTCGATCCCGTGAGCCTGTTCCAGGCCCACCACAACAATGCACCGAGTTGACTTCCGATTTGGGAGTCCGTGTGCTGCCCAAAGGTTCAGCCCGCGAATACTTCCGCTAAGCCGCATGCAGCAACGCCGTACCGCGGTAAGAGCAAAGCTGGTTCCTACGATTCTGTTCGAGGACTATGC
>DATDGW010000150.1:0-17920 GCA_036521895.1 Candidatus Sulfotelmatobacter sp.
CGGGGGTCGCGAGAAAAGTTTGAGTTCAGTTGCTGGGCGAGCAGAGGCGCACTGGCGAAGAACAAGATGGAAGAGATGGTGAGTAATCCCAGTTTGGATCGGATCATTTTCCCTCGTTGTCGATTCGATTACTTGGGGTCCTAGTGTCACATAAAACCGCTATCGAGGGAAACAGCTTGCGGGCTGAGAGCCTTCGCGTGACGTCGGATATGAGGGCGCGGTGAGTTTAAGGCTGCCCCCTCCCGATGATCTGCGGTTGGGATGGGGCGGCTTGCGGCACGGGTTCCGCAACCCCCACCCGGTCCCTGCCTTCTTTCTTCGCGCGATAGAGCGCGGCCTCAGCGGCTTCGATCAATTCTTTGGGAGTCGTGCCGTGGCGAGGGAGTTCGGCGACACCCACCGATACCGTGAGGATTCCGCGAGATCGCCCCTGGTGCAGAACCGTTAACTCGCGCAATTTGGATCGGATCCGCTCGGCCCGGTTCTGCGTGGTTTTCAAGTCGGCGACGGGAACGCTGACGAGAAATTCTTCGCCACCGAAGCGGCACACAATGTCCTCGGCGCGAACGCTCTCGAACAGGAACGAAGCGCTCTCGCGCAAAACGGTGTCGCCGGCATCGTGGCCGTAGGTGTCGTTGAATTTCTTGAGTGGTCGAGGTCGAGCATCAGGACACCCAGGCCCTGCTCGGGGCGCACCGCCCGGCCAGTTTCGCGTTCCAGCATCTCTTCCAGATAGCGGCGGTCGCAGAAACCGGTGAGCGGATCGCGGATCGACTGATTGCGCAGGGCCTCGCGCAGGCGGATGTTGGCTATGGAGAGGCCGACCTGCTCGGCGAACATGTTGACCGTGAACAGGACGGGCTGGGGTACTTCACCGGGCGCGATCATTTGGAAATAAAGAGTGCCGATCGCTTCGCCGTGCGCCAGCAGCGGCAGGCAGATGTAGGAGGGATCGGGAGACGCCACCTGTCCGCACTCGGCAGAGTGATCTCCGGCGAGCACGACGTGCATCTACCCGGTGCGGAGAGCCCCACAGTCTTGCGGTCCAAAAACATTGTCGAGTAAAGGGCAATCGTCCCAGATGGCAACCACCTCAAGCCTTTCCCGGGAAGTATTGAACAGATGCGCCCCTCCGGGACAAAATGGATTGCACTGCGGGCAGACCACCCGGACTTCTTCCCCGGGCAATCGGACCTGCTGGAGTAAACATCGGCAGCGGTGGGCGTTCGTCGTTTTAGAAGTTAGTAATCGCGCGCGAACGTATTACGTGGCGGACAATAAATAAAGAGACGTAGCGGAGCTACGTCTCCCCGGAGAAAACTGCGGAATCTCTTACGGCGTTGTGCTGACCGGCTTCACCGCGGCCTGATCGGCCGGTGCTGCGGGGCCGGCGACGAAGAAATTGTGATCGTACATGTTGCGGTAGATGCGTCCGGCAATTTCGGCGGCCTTGGGGCCAAAGGTGGGACGTCCACCTTGCAGGAAGACGACGAGTACGACGCGTCCGACGCTCGTGTTCGCGTACGAAGCGAACCAGCCGAAGCGGGTTCCGTCGTGCGAGCAGGTCCCGGTCTTACCCAGGATCTCTTCTTCATTGAAGTTCAGGCGGAGGCTGCGGGCGGTGCCGTATTGAACCGCGCCGGCCATGCCGTCGGAAAGTTCAAGAATCAGGGGAGCGATGTCGAGCTGGCGCTTCACGCGTGGCTGAAAGCCCGCAACCTCTTCCGGAGATGTCGGGTGCTGCAAATAGTAAAGCGTACCGCCGTTCGCAATGGCGGAGACCATGGCGCCCAGTTGCAGCGGGGTCATGGAGACGCCTTCGCCGAACGAGCACATCTTGCCCACGCCGCCGAGCTGGGTGGGAATCGCTTCGTCAGGATACGTACCGAGCTGTTCGCCGGCAATGTCGTATCCAGCGAGTTCGCCGAGTCCATATTGGTGAGCGTAGTAGGCAACTTTTTCGAAACCGAGTTTGCGTCCGAGCGCTTCGAAATACGGGTTGTTCGAGTGCGCGATGGCAGTGGTCAAATTCATGCGGCTGCGGCCGCCGAGGGCAACTTCAGTGTCTTTGGAGACCAGGCCTTCATTCAGGGCCGCGAGTGCTACAGAAAGTTTGATGGTCGAGCAGGGCTGCGCACCGCTCGAAAGAGCCAGCTTCTGGTTGACCATGGCCAGCACGCGTCCGCTGGTGGGTTCGATGGCGACGACGGTTCCGTTCATGTTGCCGAGCGCGTCCACCGCCGCCTGCCGGACCACAGGATCTTCGCCGGTGGTGATGTCGCCGGCAGTAATGTCTTCCGCGAACGAACTCATGCTGAAGCGCTCGTGCCAGCGATGCCGGCGCGTGCTGACCGAAACCGGAGTCACGGTCGCGCTGCGGCTGCGCGCCAGGTGATGCAGGCGGCGCCGTGTGCGCTGGCTCTCGCTGATGCGTTGCGATTTCGACTTGGCCGTGGGGTGCGTGCCGGTGTTGATGTGCGCGGCGAAGCTCACGCCGACCAGAGGTAGACAGGTCAGCAAAGCCATGATTAGACGAAAGAGGCTCGTTCTCTTCGACATCTTGTTGATTTCACTCCCCGGACGGTAATCCATACATTCGATGCACGCAGGGTGCCAGCGGGTGGTAACCCGGCTCGATCATTCATCTGCGCTGATACTACGGGACTTAGTGCAATCGATGCAACGGAAAAGTTTAGATCGCTGAAAACATTAATTTCGATTTAACCCATTATGAAACAATGACATACACTGGGATTACCTCCGGTCAGACCCCTTCAGTAATGCGTTACTGATTACTGGAAAGGCACTTCCCCCATGTGAAAACCTTTTCCTCCTTATCGACCGTCCCTGCGCAAGATTTTTCGACACTACATCACTTCATTGCGCTTGCGCAGGAATGCAGGAACGTCGAGATCGTCCGGCTGGAAATTGGTTACGACGGCGCTGCGCATGCTGTCGAGCGAAATCACGTCGGCGGCAACGTGGTCGGAAGCGTGCGACACGGGCGCCGGAGCCACGTCGTCCACGTAAGCGCGGTTGTCCGTCAAGCTGTCCTCGGGGACCGTCGACTCCATGATGTGCTTGGGCGGTTCTGGTATGAAGTCGCGCGTGCGGTCTTCGGGAAATTCCATGGCGTCGTCATGCGCTGCCGCGAAGGATGTGCGGACTTCCGGCACGCGGTGGCGAGACGTGGGAGCCTCGCGGAAGCCGGTGGCGATGACGGTGATCTTGACTGAGTCCTTCATCTTCTCATCCATGACGGCGCCGAAGATGATGTTGGCATCTTCGTGCGCGGCGCTCTGGATGATGGTGCAGGCCTGCTGCACTTCTGCGAGTTTGAGCGACGTTGAGCCGGTGATGTTGATGAGAATGCCGCGCGCGCCGTCGATGGCTCCAGCTTCGAGCAGCGGGGAGGCGATGGCTTTCTGTGCGGCTTCGATTGTGCGCTTGGCGCCGCTGGCGGACGCCGTGCCCATGACGGCGTATCCCATGCGCGCCATGATGGTCTTTACGTCGGCGAAGTCGCGGTTGATGATGCCGGGGATGGTGATGATGTCGGAGATCCCCTGCACGCCCTGGCGAAGAATATCGTCGGCGATGCGGAAGGATTCGAAGAAGCCGGCGTCTTCGGCAACGGCGAGCAGTTTCTCATTGGGGATGACGATGGTGGTGTCGACCGACTCCATCAGTTCGGAGATGCCGCGCTCGGCTTGCTGCATGCGGCGTTTGCCTTCGAACGAGAACGGCTTGGTCACGACCGCAACCGTGAGCGCGCCCATTTCGCAGGCCAGTGAAGCGATGATGGGAGCGGCGCCGGTGCCGGTGCCGCCGCCGAGGCCGGTGGTGACGAAGACCATGTCGGCGCCTTCGAGGGCTTCGATGATTTTGTCGGAATCTTCGAGCGCAGCTTTTCGGCCGACTTCCGGATTCGCGCCCGCGCCCAGGCCATTCGTCAGCTTCACGCCGAGTTGCAACTTCACGGGGGCATGCGACATGCGCAGCGCCTGCAGGTCGGTGTTGGCGACGATGAATTCGATACCCTCGACGCCGGCATCGATCATGCGGTTGACCGCGTTGCCGCCGCCGCCACCTACGCCGATGACTTTAATCTTGGCGTCGTTGCGGGCCTCTTCGTTGAAACTGATGCGAATGGAATCTTTGCTCATTGTGTTCACCTATTCGAAAAAAATGTTTCCAAGTTTCAAGGTCTCAGCGTTTCAGGGTCTTTGAAGCCTGGACACTTTGAAACCTTGCCTTCAGGCTCCCTTGCCTACTAACAGCGCTTTCAATCTCGATCCCCAGCGGTCTTCCTGCAGGCCGCGGGCGGTGCGGGCGCGGTGGCCATAGTTCACCATGCCCAGGACTGTCGCGAACTCGGGCTCGGACAAAGTCGACGGCATCTTGGCCAGCGGGGCGGGCCAGGAGAGGCGCACCGAGCGGCGCAGCACCGATTCCGCTATGTCGAAGATTCCGGGCAGGCGCGACGCTCCACCGGTGAGCACGATGCCGGCGATGCAGACATCGAACATACCGCTCTGGCGCAGGCTTTCGCGCATCATCTCGAACAGTTCGCGCGCGCGGGGCTCGAGAATTTCGGCGACCAGGCGCTGCGGCATGAGCCGCGAAGGGCGATCTCCCACGGACGGGACTTCGACTTCGTTGCCTTCAGGAATCAGCGTGACGATCGCGTTGCCGTAAATCTTCTTGATCTTTTCCGCCTCGGCAAGCGGCGTGCATAAGCCGACCGAAAGATCGCTGGTGAAGTGGTCGCCGCCGACCGGAATGACTCCGGTATAGGCCACCGCACCTTGCTGAAAAACAATCAATTCGGTCGAGCCGGCGCCGATGTCGGCAAGGCACACGCCGAGTTCGCGCTCGTCGTTACGGAGTACGGAATCGGCGCCGGCGAGAGGCTCGAACACCGTGTCGTCGACGTGTACGCCGGCGCGGTTCACGGCAGTGATCACGTTTTGCGTAGCGCTGGTGGCGGCGGTCACCATGTGAACGCGAACTTCCAGGCGGGCGGCCATCATGCCGAGCGGATCGTGGACTCCGGCCTGATCGTCGAGAATAAATTCCTGCGGGAGCAGGTGGAGAATCTCCCGATCGGCGGGCAGTGGGATGGCGCGGGCCCGGTCGACTGCTTGCTTGATCTCGTCGCGTCCAATTTCCCGGGGACGCGTGCCCAGGCTGATGCCGCCGTGGCTGTTGATGCCGCGCACGTGCGCTCCACCGATGCCGACGATGGCGTGCTCGACCGCCGCGCCAGCGATGTCTTCGGCGGCTTCGACCGCTTTCTGAATCGCAGCGACTGCCTTGTCGAGCTCCACGATCACGCCTTTGCGCGAGCCGCGCGATTCAGCCTCGCCGTGCCCGCGATAGCGCAGCCCGCTGTCGGTAAGCTCCGCCATCAGCGCACAGCTCTTGGCGCTGCCCACGTCGATTGCGGTAAGAAAACTTCCCTGCTGGTTCCCCATCGCTTATGAATTCCTCAACGTCATTCGTAATTCAATCCACCCTAATCTGAACTCGCGTTGGCTTGCGGTTTTGCAATCGCTGCACTCGGTTTCGGAATTGTCGCGTGCACTGCCGCAGACGGCGCTGGCTTCCTGTTCTCAGGCTTTTGCGGAGTTCCATGCGCACTTGCGGCTCTCGTGGCCGAAGGCTTCGCCGCCACCTTCTTTGGAGCAGGCGCTTTGGCCTTCGCAACCGTCTTCTTCGCCTTCGGCTTTGCGGCTGGCTTTTTAGCAGCCGCCGACTTCGGGTCCAGTTTCTTCTCGGTCAGCTCAAACGCCGGCTTGGGCAGACTCTTGTCATGAGGGTTCAGGCGGGTGATCAGCGCGGCCGGCTTCAATCCCGCGGCAGCAGATGCCTTTGCCGCCGAAGCAGCCAGCCCGGGCTGCTTGGGCCGCCCTTCCATATCCGGATTGACGATGACCTGGTTGTCGTAGCGCAGGTTCACCGACTCCAGCTTCTGGAATTGCTGCCGCCACTCCTGCACGTGGCTCACATAAGTTTTGTAGCGCTTCAGATAATCGGACGAACCGAGTTCGACCAGCACATCCCCGGCCGGATCATTCACCCGCACTTTCAAGTTCTCGAGATCGGAGAGATCGACTTCGCTCAGGTCTTGCGAGTAACGGGCTCCGCTGGAATCGAGCTCCTGCACCAGCTGGTTGTAAGCCTTCATCCGCGGGGCGCGGGTGGAGAGCGGCTCGCCGGGGTTCATCCCAAGAATGACGGGGAAGGAATATTTGTGCTTCTGCGGCAGCTCCATCAGCGTGCCCCCGGCGTCGATCAGCGAAATGCGCAGGCCGATGCGCGCGAACGCCACCGGAGTGCGCTCATGAATTTCAACCCTGAGGCGGTTCGGGACAAAACGCATCACGCTCGTCGATTCGACCCACGGAATCTGTTCGAGTTGCGCCTTCTGCTGAGCCAGCGGGATGAAGAAAATGTTGCGGCCAATGTCGGCGCCCATCACTTCCATGATCTGCGCCTTGGTCACATTCTGCATGCCGGTGACGTCGATGTCGCCACTGGAGTCGACGCGGAAGCGCCACGAGTGCTCGCCGTATTCGTACAGGCCGGCGGCAGCGATGGCGGCGACGCACACAACCGCGGCGGCGATCGATGCCCACAGCAAGCGGCTGGCAGTCTTCTTCGGAAGCGAACTGCGACGGGCGGAGACACGTTTCTGCCCACGCAGAAAGGGAGATTCCTCGTCTACGTCCAGGTCGACCAGGCGCGCGTCGTCGAGTTCCTCGCGCGCCGGCTCTGCGCTGGGTGGGTACAACTCTTCCTGCAAGATGGTGCCTGTGGGTTTCCGCGCCATCAGTTCAGGTCAGTTGTCGTGAGGAATCGCTGAGCTTTTTCAATATAACTTCATTTCTCGAAATGAGATAGACAAAAAGTTAAAGGATTTGCACAGGCGGGAACCGGATTGGGTACGGAGGGCTATACCTGACGGTCGAGGCGGCCGTCGCCACATGATCAGATAAAAAAGGGGCGCGGTTCGTATTCCGCGCCCGTTTGCCGGGGAGGCAAAGTTCCAGGAGGAACTGAATCTAAATCGTTAAACCGGACCGGATGATCCGGTCTCGACGTGAATCTGCGGCATCACTGGCATTTTGATCATGGGCATGCGAGGAATATTCACTCGCACCCGGGGGCAAACCACCGGATCTGGAATCGCTTTGACAGCAATGGGGCCAAAGGCCGCAGTCGCAATCTTGATGTGCGCCGTCTGGGCTTGGATCCGGGCTTCCATCCGGGCCCGAGTCGCTGCCAGGCGGGCCAATTGCCGTTCTTCGCGGGCTGACATAACATCAAAACGTTCGACTGCTGTTTCGGAGCCCGCGATCCTCGACTGAACTCGCGCCATTGTCGTCGTGAGCGGGCAGGACGCGGTTTCGGTCGGCGCCGTTAGCAACCGCGCCTCGGCGAGAAACTGGTTGGCGTGCCCCGAGGCCTGCGCCAGCACAGCGGTCGAGCCCTGTTCGACGCGCTCTGCGATCTGATGCGCCCACTGCAAGCCGCCATTGTGATAGCTTGCGTTCAATCCGGCCGCCAGTACTGCGGCGACTAGCCATCCCCATGCTTGTGTCAGGTTCTTCATGGCCTTAACCCCTTATGGCTGATAGACGAAGGGCCCCAGAATCCGTTAGCAAGAGAAGATACGGAAAGGCGCGGCAAAAGTTCCAACTGGGGGTAGAATTTCTCGCTGTAGGTGGAAAAGTCATGTTTTCGGTCGTCCTACTCCTCGCACTCTCGCCTCAGGCGTCGCAAAGTGCTCCCGCCAAAGACGCGCTGGCGCTGCTGAATGAAGTCAGCCAGCGGTATGCCGACGCCAAGTCGTACCACATCGAGGCCGTCGAAGAACGAACGACTACCAGCGAGTTGAGCCGCAGTTGGCAGAAGGCCCTTATGACGGCAATTGCGATGTCGGGCGGTCGGTATCGCTACGAGGGACGCTCTGGAGCGGGCACTGCCATCCACATTTCTGACGGAATGCGCCACTGGGACTATCTTCCCGATCAAAAGGTTTATACCGAGCAAACGGGCACGAACGAAGATTCCAGCACGAAGCGCACCCACCTGCCGGAAGAGATAACCGCACTCAATGCAAAGTCCGTGGTTTCGGTTCTGGCGCACCGCGCCAATGTCGTGAAATCTGCGGCGTTCCTTTCTGACGAAGCGATTTCAATCGGTGCAAAGAGCACGGAATGCGGCGTGATCCATTATGCGGACGACGATTTTAAGGTGCAACGTCGCGGGATGAATCGCGAATCGACGGTTTGGATCGACAAGTCCCGCCAAGTGATCGTCAAGATACTCGATCGAGAGCAACCGTTGTCCAACCGCGTGGTGAATGGACGCATTCCGAGCGCCATGGAATCGACAATCGTGTATCCGGTGATGGAATTGGATCCAGAGGAGCCCGCGAGTTCGTTCACGTTTGTCGCGCCTGACGACGCCAAGTTAGTCGAGGCCTTTTCAAATCCGTTCGCACCGGGACCACGACTCGATCTCATAGGGAAGCCTGCGGCCGAGCTGCATCTCAAGTCTGCGGAGGGAAGAATCACCGAACTGAGCAGCTTTCGGGGGCAAGCCGGTCTTCGTTGATTTCGGGGCCAGTTGGTGCGGCCCGAGCAAGGGGCTGATCCCAGGTCTGCTCAAACTTTACGATGAAACCAAGCCACAGGGACTCGTTTGGATAGGAATCGACAATGACGAAAATCCTGACGGGCTACCAAGTTCATATTGCCAAGTCGCATTCCCTGGCCAAATTATCATGACGTGGATGGCTCGATGGGAGCGGCATTTGAACGAAATGTCATTCCGCTCGGCGTGCGGATTGAGGCGCACGGCAACATCGCCTTTTAGCAGTCGGGATGTGGGGCCTCCGACCTGCGCGCCGCAATCGCCAAGCTGGGCCCGGAATTCAGCTCCGTGGCGTCGGCGGGGGGGAACTCGTCTAGTGCGCGTTCGAAGTAACGGGGCCAGCGTAGGGTAACTTACCCGCCTGACACTTCCCGCTCTTTCAGCCTGTCGAGAATCATCGGGCCGAACTGCGAGACGCTGCCCGCGCCCAGAGTCAGGATCATGTCTCCGTCTTGCGCAACGGCCGCGGCTGCATCCACGGCCGCGGCGGGAGAATTTGCGTAGCGGCCATTCTTCGCGTTTCTCTCGCGGATTCGTTGCGCCAGGTTCTCTCCCGTGATGCCTTCGATGGGCTTCTCGCTGGCGGCGTAGATGTCGAGGACGAAGAGCGAATCGGCGTCGTCAAAGGCAGTCGTGAACTCCTCGATCAGGTCGCGCGTGCGGGTGTAGCGGTGGGGCTGGAAGATGACGTGGATCTTGCGAAATCCGCACTGGCGGGCCGCGGCCAGGGTGGCCTTGATCTCAGTGGGATGGTGGCCGTAGTCGTCGATGACGCTCACGCCCACCACGCGTCCGCGCAACTGGAAGCGGCGGTCGACGCCGCGGAATTGATCGAGAGCGGTGCGGATTGCTTCCACGCCTACATCGAGGCCAACGCCGACGGCGATCGCCGCAGTCGCGTTGAGGACGTTGTGCACTCCGGGCACGTGCAGCGTGAACTCGCCCAGATCATTTTTTCGATAGGCGACGCGGAAGTGGCTGAGCGGGCGGGAAGCACCGGGTAGAGTTTCATTGCGGGCATCGAGTTTGATCAGAAAGTCCGAGCCGCGCTTGGTGCCGTAGGTCACGGTGCGGCGCTGCACTTCTGGCAACAGACGGCCGAGCAGCGGGTCGTCGTTGCAGGCGACGATCATTCCGTAGAACGGGACGCGGTCCATGAACTCGAGGAAAGTTTTCTTCACGTCGCGCATGTTGCGGTACGTGTCCATGTGCTCGCGGTCGATGTTGGTGACAACCGAGAGGATGGGCGACAGTTTGAGGAAGGAGCGGTCGCTCTCGTCGGCTTCGGCCACGAGGTACTGCGATTTGCCGAGGCGGGCGTTGGAGCCCATGGCGTCGACGCGCCCGCCGACCACCACGGTGGGATCGAGGCCACCGGCAGCCAGTACCGAGGCCACCATAGAAGTGGTAGTGGTCTTGCCGTGCATGCCTGCGATGGCGATGCCGTACTTCAGCCGCATCAGTTCCGCCAGCATCTCGGCGCGCTGGATCACAGGAATGTGCAGCGTGTGCGCTTCAGTGACTTCGGGATTCTCGGCGGCGATGGCGGAACTGGTGACGACGACTTCGGCGCCTGCAATGTTTCCCGCTCGATGTCCTTCAAAGGTCGTCGCGCCCAGACTCGCCAGTCGCTGGGTTACGGAGGACCTCTTCAGGTCGGAGCCCGAGACTTTATAGCCCAGGTTGAGCAGCACTTCGGCAATGCCGCTCATGCCGATGCCGCCGATGCCTACGAAATGAATGCGCTGAATTTTGGCGAACATAAGATCAAGTTCTTGGCCACGGATTCACCCAGATTTCTTGAACTGGTAAACCTACAGCCAAGAATCAAGATACATCCGTAAGATCCGTGTCAATCCGTGGATTCTTCGATCCCAGCTACTCGCGCTGCCATCGTTGCAATATCATGCGCGGCGTTGGGATGCGCCAATTCCCGTGCCGCGTGACTCATCTGCTGCAGGCGTTGCGGATCCTGCAGCAGGGCCGCTATCGTTTCGGCCAGCCAGACCCCTTCCAGCTTTGACTCTTCCACCACCACCGCAGCTCCGTGGCGCGCCAGGGCTTCGGCGTTGATGCGCTGATGATCGTCGGCGGCGCGCGGGAAAGGGACGAAGACCGCCGGCTTCCCTGCTGCCGCAATTTCGGCGACCGTGCTCGCGCCGGAGCGGCAGACCACCAAATCGGCGCGCGCGAAGGCCGCCGGCATGTCCTCGATGAACTTCGACACCTGCGCCGACTCTCCGAACGACTGGTAGGCCGCCAGCGCGTCATTATAGTCACGCTCGCCCGTCTGGTGGAGAATGTGAATGCCGGGGGCCTCGCGCCGCAAAACCGGCAAGCAGCGAATCATCGCTTCGTTGATGGCGTGCGCGCCCTGGCTTCCGCCGAACACCAGCAGGGTTGGAGTGCCTCCGCGCTGCGGAGCGATCTCGAAAAATGCCTGGCGCACCGGCACACCCGTGACCTCGGAGTGACGAAAATATTTTGCGGTTTCCTCGAAGTGCACAGCCGCGCCGGACACAAACCTTGCGACCATCCGGTTGGCAAATCCCGGCACCACGTTCGGCTCGAAAGCCAGCGTTGGAATATGTTTGACGACCGCCGCCAGCATCGCCGGGCCCGAAGCGTATCCCCCCACGCCGATCACCACGTCGGGGGCGAACTCGTTGAGCATACGGCCGGCGTCCCAGAGGGCGCGCGGCAGATCGAATGCCGTCTTCAAACGCGTCCTCAGGCTGACGTTTTTCAGCGCGCCGACGCGCACTAGCTTCAGGGGATACCCCGCGGCGGGAACGAGGCGATTCTCAATGCCACGAGCGGTGCCGATGAACAGCACCTCGGCGCCGTAAGTTTGCTTGAGTTGATTGGCGATGGCCAGCGCGGGGATTACGTGACCGCCGGTCCCGCCGCCCGCCAGGATTGCGCGCATGCAGTGACTATAAAGGAAGTCATGATGGTTGATTGCTGATTGTTGATGGAAGAGCCCACGGTCCCGGCAGTCTGTTGGGGCTTTAGGTCTTTCAATCAAAAATCAAAAATCATCCATCAACAATTGGACGTTTCATTCCGCCTGCTTGGTTATGTTCAGCAAGACGCCGACGCAGGCCAGCGTCACGAACAGCGACGAGCCCCCGTAGGACACGAGCGGAAGGGGAATTCCCTTGGTCGGTATCATGCCCAGCACGACGCTGATATTGATGAACGCCTGCAGAACCACCATGCTGGTAATGCCGACAGCGAGGTAGCGGCCAAAGAGATCTTCCGTTCGCCAGGAGGCACGCATGCCCCGCCACAGGAAGATGGCAAACAATGTGACGACCAACAGGGCCCCCACCAGGCCCAGTTCCTCGGCGGTCACCGCGAAAATAAAATCCGTGTGCGGCTCCGGCAGGTAGAACAGCTTTTGTTTGCCCTCCATCAGGCCGGTGCCGGTCACGCCGCCTGTGCCTACCGCAATCAGCGATTGGATGATGTGAAAGCCGGTCCCCTGGCGGTCCGCATAGGGATTCATAAACGCCAGGATGCGGTCGCGGCGCCAGGTCACGTGAAAGATCAACCAGTACAACGGTAGCAGCGACGCGCCAAAGGCGTAACCGAAATACCGCATCCGCATGCCGGCCACATACAAAATGCAGGCGGCGATACCCGCGCAGGCTATGGCGGTGCCGAGGTCCGGCTGCAGCACGATCAGGCCCAGGCAGACGAGCACGGGTGCTGCGGCCGGCAGCAGAGTGTTGCGCACGTCATCGATGGTCTTCGCGCGACTCTCCAGAAAATAGGCGAGAAATAGAATCAAGACGGGTTTGGCCAACTCCGAGGGCTGGAACGAGAATCCGCCGGCGCGAATCCAGCGATGCGTGTTATGCGAGCGATCGAGAACGAAGACCGAGATGAGCAGCAGCGTGGTGAAGCCCATCAGCGAAAAGACCAGCGCGGGCTGCTTGTAGCGGCGGTAGTCCACCCGCATGGTCACGACCATAGCCGCGAGTCCGGCGACCGCCCAGATCAACTGCTTCGACAGAAACGCATACTCGGAACCGAAGCGCTCCCGGGCCATGACCGCCGACGCCGAGAACACCATCACCAGGCCGAGAAACACCAGCAGCATGGTGACGGTAAACAGCCAGCGATCGACACTCACGCGCTTTGCCATGGGACTTCATTTCACCACGGAGTCAGGGAGACACGGAGCAGGATTTTTGGATTGGTGATTTTTCAGTGTTGACTGATTTGGTTCGCGACGTATCCCGGGTACCAGTCTCAGCACTTTGCTCCTACTTACTTCATTTTCCTAATCCATTTTTCCGAAATAAAAATGACCAGGGAAGCACAATCAAAAGATGAAAATACACGCCGGAATCGAGGAATGCGAGGAGTAAAAACGACCAGAACCTTCGGCTTGAACTGCAGCCGCCGTCATGGGGTAGCTGTCACTGAGGAACGCTCGTCGCCAGCGAGCGTACGATCTCTTTGAAGACCTTCCCGCGGTGCTCGTAGCTCTTGAACTGATCGAAGCTGGCACAGGCGGGGGCGAGCAGGACCACATCGCCTTGCTGAGCCACGGCATGGGCTTTGCGGATAGCGTTTTCCAGGGTCTCGGCGTGCACGACTTCGGGACCTTTGATCTGTGACTCGATCTTGGCCGCCGCCACGCCGATCGTGTAAACGCGCTTCACGCGCTGGCGGAGCAGGTCGTTGAGGACCGTGTAGTCGCTGCCCTTGTCCTTGCCGCCGAGAATCAGGTGAATGTTCGCGGGAAACGACTCCAGCGCCTTGATGGTCGCGTCCACGTTGGTGGCTTTCGAGTCGTTGTAGTAGTCGACGCCGCGAATGGTCGTCACATATTCCAGCCGGTGCTCGACGGCCTTGAAGGTGCACACGGCATGGCGGATCTTCTCGGGAGCACATCCCATGAGCACAGCGGCGCACACCGCGGCCAGTACGTTTTCCAGGTTGTGCGCGCCCTTCAGCGGAATCTCGGAGACCTGCATGATCTCGCGCTGTTGACCCGCTGCGTCGCGAAAGACGATGTCACCACCACGCACCCAGGCACCTTGCTGCACTTCTTTCTGGCGGCTGAACCAGAAAACCTGCGCGCGCGTACGCGGGCCCATCGCCACGGCGGTGGGGTCGTCGGCGTTCAGAACGGCGAAGTCGCTTCCCTGCTGGTTTTCGAATATCCGGGCCTTCGCGTCGGCGTAGATCTCGAGCGTGCGGTGACGGTCGAGATGGTCCGGCGTGACATTCAGCACGACGGCAACTTTCGGACGGAAGGTTTGAATCGTTTCCAGTTGGAAGCTGGAAATTTCGAGGACGATCACGGTCTCCGACTTGGCGCGGTCGGCCAGCGAAATGGCCGGCGTGCCGATATTGCCTCCGACCAGCGCGGGAAAGCCGGCGGCCGTCATGATCTCGCCCGTCAGCGTGGTGGTCGTGGTCTTGCCATTCGATCCGGTGATGGCCACGATGGGGCCGGGCAGAAACTGCGCCGCGAGTTCAATCTCGCCGATCACGGGTTCACCGAGGGCCCGCGCCTGCGCCAATTTCGGCGCGTCGACGGGAACGCCCGGACTGACCACGATCAGGTCCTGTCCACGAAAGGTGCGGTCGCCATGGCCTCCGGTTTCGACCGTAATGCCGTGATCGAGCAACATGGGAATTTCGTTGCGCAGTTCGTCCCCGCTCTTGGTGTCGGAGACCGTCACCTTCGCGCCATGAGCTTTCATGAACAAGGCCGACGCCACCCCGGACTTGCCGAGGCCAACGACCAGCACGCGTTTTCCGTTCAGTTCCATTCCGATCAATTGCGGATCTCTGACTGTTGATTGTGGATTGAAGACTCAGATTCACACCGCGCAACAGCTTTCAATCAACAATCAGAAATCAGCAATCAACAATTCCTATCACATCCACGACCGTCACCGCAGTTTCAAAGTTGTCAGCGCAAACAATGCGAAGATCAGTGACGCGATCCAGAAGCGCACGATGATTTTCGACTCCGACCAGCCGAGGAGTTCGAAGTGATGATGCAGGGGCGCCATCTTGAAGATGCGTTTCTTGCGCAGCTTGTAAGAGCCGACCTGCAGGATCACCGAAACTGCTTCGATCACGAATACGCCGCCGATAAACGGCAGCAGCAGTTCCTGCTTAATGATGACGGCGACCGTGCCGATCGCGCCGCCGAGAGCCAGCGATCCCACGTCGCCCATGAATACTTCCGCGGGATGCGCGTTGTACCAGAGAAATCCGATGGACGACCCGACCATCGCCCCGCAGAAGATCGTCAACTCGGCCACCTGCGGCATGCGTTGGAGTTCTAAATACGTCGCAAACGTTGCGTGGCCACTCACATAAGTCAGCACCGTGAGCGCACCCGCTGCAATGACCGTGCAGCCGATCGCGAGCCCATCGAGACCGTCGGTAAGGTTAACCGCGTTGCTCGAGAATGTGATCAGCAGGGTCACGAACACCATGAATGGTAGGAAGGCGAGAGGCCACGCATGCGGAAAGTGTTCCCAGCTTTGCACCACCAGATCGGGATGGTACTGCTTGAAGAAAGGAACAATCAGCTTGGTGGAATACATTCCATAGGTCTGCATGGCGATCAGCATGGAGGCGATTACGATGCCCGTCGCGATCTGCAGGCCCATCTTCGCGCGCGCGGTCAGGCCAAGGTTCCGGCGGTGCGACACCTTGCTGTAATCGTCGGCGAACCCAATGGCCGCGTAGGCGAGGGTGGAGAAAACGGCGATCCACACGAAACGGTTGGTCAGATCCGCCCACAGCAGCGTAGGGACGACGATGGCGATGACGATCAGCAGTCCGCCCATGGTGGGCGTGCCCGCTTTCTTCTGGTGGGCCTTGGGACCTTCTTCGCGAATGTATTGTCCGATCTGAAATTCACGCAGGCGGCCGATGACCAGCGGTCCCACGATCAGCGCGGTGAACAGAGCGGTGAGGCTGGCGAACGCCGTACGGAAGGTGACGTAGCGGAAGATGCGAAATGGCGCAACCGAATGTTGCAGCTTGACGAACAACAGCCAGTAGAGCAATCAGCCTCCGTCCTTCGCAGCAATCAGTTCTGCTTGTCGCGCCGCGCCTTCCACGTCTCCAGCGCCTTCTCCAGCTTCACGCCGCGCGATGCTTTTAACAGCACCGCATCGCCGTCGCGCGCCTCGCGGGCCAGCCATTCGCCGGCCTCCTCGGGCGTGGCCACGAACTCGGCTTGCGCCCCAGCGTGTTGCGCGCTGTTGACCATCGCCTGCGCCAAGCCGCGTACGCCGACGAGGACGTCGATTTTCTTTTCGGCAATGTGCTGACCTGCAGCGTCATGCATCTCTTCGCCGGCCGGCCCGAGTTCCAGCATTTCTCCAGCAACCACGATGCGCCGTCCAGCTTTCATCGCCGCCAGAGCGTCGACCATGGCACGCAGTGCCTTCGGATTGGAATTGTAGCAATCGTTGATGACCGTAATGTTACCCAGTTGGAGAACCTGCCCGCGCTTGTCGGGCGGCGCGAGCGTAGCCAGCGCGGCGACGGCTTCCGCGGGCTTCAGTCCGCGAGCTAGGCCTACGGCCACCGCTGCCAGGGCGTTCATAATGTTGTGTTCGCCGATCAGCGGCAAACGCGCGTGCTCGCGCGTGTGAGCAATCACCACGTCGAATTCTGAGCCATCCGCGTCGCGGCTGTGCACATTCTCAGAGCGTACGTCGGCTGTGGCTCGTGTTCCGTAGGTGATCACCTTGCCTTTGAAATCGCGGCCGAATCGCGAGACGTATTCGTCGTCGGCGTTGAGCACGGCGGTGCCACTGGCGGGGAGCGACTCGATCAATTCGTATTTCGCCCGAGCGATTCCGGCGAGCGAATCAAAGAACTCCAGGTGCACGGGAGCCACGTTGGTCACTACGCCGATCTCCGGCTGCGCGATTTTCGCCAGCGCGCGAATCTCACCCGCGTGCGACATGCCCATCTCGATCACCGCGACGTCATGCTCGGGTTCCAACTTGAGGAGCATGAGCGGCAGACCGAAATGATTATTAAAGTTGCCTTCGGACTTGAGCACGCGAAAGTGCGGGTTGAGCACGTGGGCTATGGCTTCTTTGGTGGTCGTCTTTCCGGCCGAACCTGTGACACCCACGAGCGGCTTGCCCCATAGCTTGCGCACGGCAGTGGCGAGCGTCTGCAGCGCCGTGAGCGTATCGTCGACGGTAAGCAGGCTGGTCTTGTCTGCATAGCGGTGCAGCGCATTCTTTTGGACGACCACTCCTGCCGCTCCTTGGTCCAGAGCCGCGGCGACAAAGTCGTGGCCGTCGAGGCGTTCTCCCTTCACCGCAAAGAAGAGTTCACCGGGCCGAATCGTGCGCGTGTCGATGGAATAGCCCTGCGCAATTTCCTCGCGCGGAAAGTCGCCCGCCGCAGAAATGAACTCAGCGATTTTGACAAGTGTCAGCTTCATCCGTCGGACTCGTTACGGCCAGTCAAACTTCGAGTTTCTGACTCTGGGCTCCGAACCCCCGGAGTTATCAATCAAATTCCTCCCTTCTCCAGTTCCAGTATTTGAACTTCCCCACTTCTCGGGGGCTTCGTGCCGAGCATGCAAGAGGTCCACTGCGGTTCCGTCAGAGAACCGCACCTGTTGCCCTGGATATCCGACAACGATTCCCCAGCCGCTATCAGTTTTCGGACCAAGGATCTTCCAACCTTTGAATGCCACGAGTTCGTCCTCGCGAACTCATGTCGAGTCGCCCAGGTGAAGGTCTTCCTGGGTCACAAATTTTCTATCCGGGGTCGAAAGATATTGCACGCGCGACGTCTTTTCGTCATAGCCAACCGCAAACTTGACACCCTCAATCGTCAACCTTACACAGGGATATGTCTGTGAGGGCGTTGCACCACACTCGAACGTGGTGCCCTCTGGTATCTGACTCTTACTGAGCCGAGCGCCGAGGTCTAATTGATTCAGTCTCGCAACCAGCGCGACACAGAGGAAGAGGAACGCCTTTGTGGACATCAAGTTCACCCTGACACTCTCACCGGAACTACACACCCCAATGCTAAGTTTTCAACCTGCGTGCCGGCTCGCATTCGAATCCGGCAGCCCTCAAGGCTTCGCGAGCGACTTCGACGTCGTCAAAAGGATTCGATCCTTCGCGCGTGACCTGCATTTTCTCGTGTCCTTTCCCGGCCAGCAGCACAATGTCTCCGGGGTGGGCCTCTTCGATCGCAAGGGCAATCGCTTTGCGGCGGTCGACTTCGA
>DATDGW010000151.1:0-1799 GCA_036521895.1 Candidatus Sulfotelmatobacter sp.
GCTCTTGTTGGAGATGCTCGGGTGGGATGGGCACTCCTGTCCGTCGCTTTTGACTTTGTTGTTGATCTTTGACTTATGTGGCGCGGGCGCCCCGCGTCTAGCCAGGACCGACAAAAGTAAAAGCGACGCGAACTTACATCCGCGAGCAGCATGACGGCGCAGCGAATCGCAGCCGAGGAAAGGGCACGACTTCGTGCCGCAGTGCTGTTACAACCGTGGAAGAGCGGCCCTTCAGGGCCGCGTACGTCGTCCGTGAACATCCCGGGCTTCAGTCCCGGCGCGATCTCAAAAAGAAGAGGGTCCCAGTCTCCGCCGTCACCGAACAGTGCTGGGGAAGCGTCGCCACCCTGACCCTCCCGGCGGCGGCAAAGTCGGGATCTACCGACCTACCAGGGAATCGGTGTGCCTTCGAGTTTGCGCCCGACGACTCGCAAAGGCTTCGCAAGAACGTCAAGAGCATTAGAGCATTGACGTGCTGCCGCTGTCGGTTCGCCGTGTCCGAACCCCCTATGTGTCGAAAGATCGTCTGGTATCCAACCGCGTGTGATTGCGCTGTCTTTCTCTGCTTCCGCAAGCGATGGGTAGAACGATTCACAACGGTCGCTGAGGCCCGCGGCAAGCCGCGCAACAGCGACCCAAGCCACCATGAGCAAGATTACGACCCCCGCTGCAACCGCTAGTGGTTTGCTGGGGCATCCAGAGCGTCCGAATCCGGGCATGCACTTATGCTAGGCAATCGTAGTAAGGGGACAAGATTACTGCTGTTAATAGGCGCTCATTGCGGAGGTTTGACTGTAACGGCGGTGTTTGAACAGTCTCGCCCAGAAGCAATGTGCTCCCTAATTCGTAAGCCGGGTTGCGAACTGTCCTGCCTGGAGCTAGAGTTGGCTCAGCCACTGGAGGACACCTTACACATTGAGAATGACGCAGTATTGTTGTTCAATGTAGCTGCCCTCTCAGCGACAGAAGTTGGTGTATATGTTCGGCGAAACAAGGAACCATCTGGACGCAGGAGTTCTCCCTCTCTTGAATGCGGTCTTTTGCCTGGATTGCGAGGTCATCAGTAGCAGTCGAGGTGACGAATGCCCCGCGTGCAAGAGCCGCTCGCTCGTGAGCCTCGCTCGGATGCTCGGGGGCAGTTTGCTCGCGCATAAGGCACAACACTCTCACCCAAGCGAAACTGGGTTGTTCGACGTCACAATTGCGGTTGAATTGCATCAGATGCACGCCAAAGACTTGAGCACCACCGTTGAGAGGTTGACCAGCGTGATTGGCCCGAAGCTCGCTGGAGACCGAGCGTCATTCCACATCAATGTGAAGCCGGCGGTAGACAGGCTTGACCTACAGCCCTCGCTTTGCTTCCTAGAACGGGAAGCCGCATAGCGCATGGTTGAGCGATTCGTGCCGTGGAACCAGATCACCCTTGTGAGGTGCCACTACGGAGACTACGGTCGGCAGGGAATCGCCGACATATACATCTACACCACGCAAGGCAAGGAGTCGTTGGCCAACGGTGTAGACCGCCTCGAACCCGTGCGCGAAGTCCTGCGCCAGCATTTGTCCGACGAAGTCATGAAGAGATGCCAGTAGCAAACAGGCAAGAGATCCGGGAAGGGCGCGAGTTCACTCGTGCCGTCGAAGATCACTTGCAGGGGCGCCTTAGCCACTGAGGGCTTTTGCGCTGACTCGAAAGTTTAGGAGCGAACCTCAGCGGCTGGAGCCGGGAGCGTTTGGGGCCGCTTAGTGGCACGACTGAAAGTCGTGCCCTTCTCGGTCCCGTGGCGGCGGTGAGGAAAACC
>DATDGW010000152.1:0-2310 GCA_036521895.1 Candidatus Sulfotelmatobacter sp.
GGGCGCCCGGGGCGCGCGTGGTCAAGGCGTTCAATACAGTCGGATTTGCGCACATGGTGCATCCGCAGTTCCCAGGAGGCCCGCCGGATATGTTCATCTGCGGCAATGACGGCGCGGCAAAGACCGCGGTAACCGGGATACTAGCCGCCTTCGGCTGGGACACTATCGACGTCGGTGGCATTGAGGGCGCGCGCCTGCTCGAGCCCCTGTGCATCCTGTGGGTGAACTACGGAATCCGTACGAATACCTGGAATCACGCTTTCAAGCTGTTAAGAAAATAGGCAGGTCAGAGCAATAACGATGAGAGTGCACCTGGCAAAGGCGCGCGGCCCATTCGAATTGCTGGAGGGCCCGATTCCCGGGCCTGGAACGAACCAGGTCAGAGTTCGCGTGGAGGCAATCGGTATCTAGTGCTTAATTGCGTTAATACATATTTGTATTAAAATGTTTGGGAGATGCCCAGACACGCGCCTGAACTGGAATGCTCGGTCGATGACAAGGCAAGTTTGGTGGTCCTCGCAAAGAGCCGGACTGCGGAAGCGCACGCCGTGGAGCGTGCGCGGATTATTCTGGCTTGTCTGGATGGCAAGGAGATTCAGCAGGTCGCTCGGGAACTGGGTATCTCTGTCGCTACCGTTTCCAAATGGCGCCAGCGCTTCTCCCTGTGGGGGCTGAGAGGACTACGCGACCAGCCGCGGCCGGGTAAGCCGGTCAGATATGACACAGCGTTTCGCCAACGGGTACTGGCCACGCTGGAGGAACCACCGCCGCCCGGCATGTCCCACTGGGACGGACCGGCGGTGGCGGAGAAACTCGACGCCAGCGTTCACGCCGTCTGGCGTGTCTTGCGCCGCGAAGGCATCTACCTGCAAAGGCGGCGTAGTTGGTGCGTGAGTACCGACAAAGAGTTTGCTCCCAAGGCTGCTGAAGTGGTGGGGTTATATCTAAACCCGCCGGTGAACGCGGTGGTGCTGAGCGTGGACGAAAAACCGAGCCTCCAGGCCATCGAGCGGGCCTCGGGGTATGTGGAGACCGACAGCGGCAAGGTAGTGCGCGGGCTGAAGAGCACTTACAAACGTCACGGGACGCTGAATCTGTTTGCCGCCCTCGAAGTCGGCACTGGCCAGGTTAAGGCGAAATTTACGGAGTATAAGAAGCGGGAGGATTTTCGCAGCTTCCTGGATGACGTGCTGGCCGACCAACCGCACGGTAAGGAGATCCACGTCATTGTTGATAACTACTCCCCTCACAAAGGAAACGGTGATTGGCTAGCGAAGTTCGAGGGGCGGGTCCAATTTCATTTCACGCCAACTTCGGCCAGTTGGCTGAACCAGATTGAAATCGTATTCAGCCTGCTGCAACGCAAGACCCTCAACGGAGCAAGCTTCAAAACCAAAGATCAGCTGCGCGAGGCCATTGAAGCCTTCATTCGAAGGCACAACGAGCGCGCCAAACCGTTCCGCTGGCGAAAACGCGAGGTCAAGGGCAGTCAACTCAAAAATACAATTGTTAATTTACGCAATTAAGCACTAGCTTGCCAAGTCCAAGGTTCGTGGGGGTTGGCGTTGGCTATCCTCGCCGTGAGGTAAATTCCGGCGGCGGGGCTTCCGTCAGAGAAATACACGTGTCCCCGAATGTGCCCATCGAGTCTCGTGCTCCAGGATATTTCGGCACAAGCCCGATTCTGGACCGTTACCGTTGAGCTTGGGAAGGGTGCATAATGTTGGGGCGCAGTCGCGGAGACGACATATTTACCTGGTGCGAGCCCATCGGCTCGGAACTTTCCTTCGTCATCTGATGGGAGAGTCTTGGATTCGGGTCCAGTGATGGATATCGTGATCCCAGGGATGCCGGTGATATCGTAGCTCCCATCCTGACTGAACCGCATCCTCTGTAGGCGACCGAACACGGAAACAGCGGGCGGAGCTTTGGGGAGTGCTTCGATCCAGCGAAGGTCGGGGTCGTCCGCGCGGCTAGTTACTTCGTGAGTGCGCGTGCAGTGATTTGTGCTGAGCCCGCCGTCAGGTGCGGCATAACCGTATACCAGATAGTCATGCCCCTCCTGGAACGCATAGCCACAGGCTGAGCCTTGATCGGGCGTATGGACGACCAGCTGCTCGCTGGGACTGCCGCGGTAGAGTTTTGCTACGTCGAAATGGATCAGGTTCTGGCCCGGACCACTCCAGGTGATCTTTTTGCCGTTCACAACTTTCTCTTGGGGCGGCTGGTCCTAGACGTGCTCGATCCGAACGACGTGGCCCAAGAAGAGCAAGGAAGTGGCCCAGTAGGCCGAACAGACAGGTGTTGGCC
>DATDGW010000153.1:0-2545 GCA_036521895.1 Candidatus Sulfotelmatobacter sp.
GGACCGATCGTGGAAGAACCAAAAACTGGGCGTGCTAATCCACGTCATCCGCTAACCATCCAGAAATCACAGCGGGTTCTAGTTCCCTTCCGGCTTGAAGATCACGCCTTGGCTGCTCCTGCTGGTCATCACCACGCGCAAAGGCTGGGTGAATTGCAGATGGCGCACGCAGCCCTGTTCTAGGATCGCGGGTTGCTCGGCAAGCCATGCCCAATCGACCGAGCCTTCCCCTGCATCCGGATTCACGGTGAAGTATCCAACCTGGAAGGCAGTGAGGTTCTGAAAGAAGTGACTACCCTGTGACGGAGTGACGCGGAAGTCATGAAAGCCGGCCTCAACAATGACGCGGGCGCCCGAGATTTCGTCCCACTCGACGGGAATGCCGAGCCACGGATCGTTCGATCCCCAGCGTCCGACGCCGATGAGCAGGTACGGACGATTGTCCGCGCTCAACTTGGCGTTGAAGTGTGCGACCGCGCGCGCGACCTCCTGACTGCGGCCGCGCTCAAAGCGCTGCGAATCGACCACAACAATATCGTGCAGATTCTTGATGCGGCCGTTGCCCAACACTTTCGAGCTACTGCAAACCAATTGCGAAGAATCCACCTCGCCGATGGTGAGATCCTGATGGTCGCGGGCCAGCGTCAGCGGCCGGATTTGCAGAAAGCCGAACTCCGCGGGTTCTTCGGTATTGGGGAGACGAACTGCGAACTCGATCTCCACGGGATTACCCAACGCATCTTCCCCGGCTCGCACCAGCAACTCCAGAATCGACGCCAGCGGGAAAATGCTGTGCTTGAGCATTGGCGCGAACGTAACCACGCGGGCTCCCGGGCGGCTCAGCCCGTCATATACAGCATGATTGTCGGCCGAGTAAGTCGAGGCAACTGAGTGTAGAGTCCCGTCGGACTCGGCGACGTCAAGACCGAAGCGCGCTTCACGCAGATGGCCGGGACCGCGGCCGTGAGACACGCCGTCGAGTTCTAGAGCCCAAAACTCGGTCTGGGTGTTCGCAAGAATATCCTCGACGGAAGAAAACTGCAGCAGGTTGCGCGGGTAGCGTGGACAGAAACTCAGGCATTTGCCTCCATCCACCACTGTGCGGCCGAGTCCCAGCGCAACGGCTGCGATGCCGTCGGAGAATGTCATCGGCTCGACCGGATAGAAGTTGTGCGAACGCACCACGCCCGAAAAGTCCGGATAGAAGCGCGTTCCGTGCGCAGTTCCCACGACCTGCTGCAAAATCACCGCCATCTTCTCTTCTTCCAGGCGGTAAGGCGTGGCGCGGACGTATGCCTTGGCATGCTGGCTGAAGGTGGAAGCGTAGACGCGTTTGATGGCTTCGGAGAGCTCGTCGAGGCGGGCTTGCAGATTCGCCTGCCGCTTGCCCAGCATGAACGTCTCGTAGACGCCTGTGAAAGGTTGATATTGCGAGTCTTCGAGCAAGCTGGAAGAACGCACTGCCAGCGGATAATCCACCTCGACAAGAAATCCCTTTAGATTCTCCTGCAGCGGAACGGGCAGCGAAGCATCCAGGAAGCGTTGCTGGATCTCGCTGTCGTCATCACAATGTAGTGCGAAGTCGCTCAGATTGTTCTCCGCCAGGAACAGTTCGAACATATCCGTGGCGATGACAACCGCGGGTGGAACGGAAATGCGCACACCAGGAAATCGGCGCGTGATGCGGCGCGTGCGCAGCAGATGCCGCACGAAAGCCAGCCCACGCGCTTTGCCGCCGAGCGATCCGGAACCGATTCTGAGGAAACTCGACTCTGAGGGCTTGAACGTGTCGGGCTTGAAATCGCCGATCAGGACTTCATTCTGTTCCCGGCGGTAGTCGCTGATCGACTCGATCAGATCGCGGCGCAGGTGCTCGGGACCATTGAAGTCGGACACCTTGCGAGGTCTGAGTTTGGCGGCCAGAGCAAACTCCGTGCGCGCCATCAGCCAGTGTGAGAAATGGTTGCGCTGCGCGTGATACAGCAGGCTGTCGGCGGGCAGGGTCTGCAGGGTCTCTTCCAGTTCGTTCAGGTCTTTCGCGCGTCCGACTTCGCGCTGGTCGGGCATGCGGAAGACGAAGTCGCCGAACCCGAACTGATCGGTCAGAATGCGCCGCAAGTCCTTGAGCAGCGTTGGTGAGCGCTTGCGTAGGAAGGAATATCCTTCG
Organism: Candidatus Sulfotelmatobacter sp.; assembly: GCA_036521895.1. Taxonomy (GTDB): domain Bacteria; phylum Acidobacteriota; class Terriglobia; order Terriglobales; family Acidobacteriaceae; genus Sulfotelmatobacter. The sequence goes on from DATDGW010000153.1 coordinate 2,168, forward strand.
GCATGTGCGCGCGGCCGAAACTCGGTGCGACTGGTCTGCAGGACGACCGGCACGTCGGGCGTCAGGCTGCGGACCATGCGCGCCAGCTCAAATCCCGCTTCGGGGCTCAGCTTGCCTTCCCAGGGGAATTCTACATCAGACACCAGTCCGAAGATGTAGTCGCGGTATTGCTGCACCAACAGCGCAGCGTCTTCGAAATTCGAACTCAGCAAAATCTTGGGTCGCGCCTGCATGCGTACGAGTTTGTGGGCGACATTGATCCCTTCCTGAATCACGCGGCGCGACTGTTTGATGATCTCGGTGTAAATCACCGGGAGGAACGACGAGTAGTAGCGAATGTTGTCTTCGACCACCAGCAGCACGGGAACGCCCATGGCG
>DATDGW010000154.1:0-3447 GCA_036521895.1 Candidatus Sulfotelmatobacter sp.
GGTGGTGCGAGGGCGTGTGACGGATGAGGATGGTGATGCGCTGCCCAACGCGCAGGTGACGGTGCTGCGGCAGACCTACGTTTCCGGCCGCAGCAAGTTGGAGCAGGCTGGGGCGGAGCGGACGAACGATTTGGGTGAATATCGCGTGGCCGGGCTGCCGGCGGGGAATTACTACCTGTCGGTGAGTCCGCCGCCGGACTTCAAGAGTCTGATTGAGGCGGCGGGCGTGGCTGCCGCGGATGCGCGCAATACGGGCGCGCCTGAGAAGCCTGCCACGTCCTATCCAACGACGTACTATCCGGGGACAGCGGATCGCAGCCAGGCATCGCCGGTCGAGTTGCATGCGGGCGATGAGTTTCCGGTGAACTTTTCGTTGACGCCGAGTCCGAGCCTGAGCATTCGCGGTGCGGTGGTGAATCTGCCTCCGCAGTCTTCGGCGGTGATCATGCTGCAGTCGCGCGATTTCAGCCTGGTGCTGAATGGCGCGGAGATCCATCAGGACGGAAGCTTTGTGATTCGCGATGTCGCGCCGGGAGCGTACACGATTCTGGCGACGGTGGAGAATGTTGCGGTGCCGATGATGGCGCGGCAGGCGCTGCAGATCGTCTCGAACAGCGTGGAGGACCTGCGGCTGGCGCCGCAACCGGGAGGATGGATTCACGGGCGGCTGCGGCTGGAGAGCAAGAGTGGCGGGCGATTCGATGCCAGCCAGATTGTTCTGCAGCTGCGCTCGGCCGATGACGACGACGAGGCGCTGAGCGGGTTCAGCATGGGAGACGGATTTGCACATCGAACTCACGTCGCGGCGGATGGGAGCTTTGAGTGGAAGAGCGTTCCGCCGGGGAACTATTATGTGCAACTCGCAGGTGAGGGCGGCGCCAATGCCGACTTGTTTCTGAAATGGGCGCTGACGGCCAACCGCGATGCAGGCGACGCCGGGATCAGCCTGAATGGCGGCGCGGTCGTGCTTGATCTGGTGGCGAGTGCGAATGGCGGAGTCGTCGAGGGAGTTGCGGTCGACTCGAAAGGTGAGCCGGTGCCGAATGCGGTGATCGTCGCGGTGCCGGAGATGCGACTGCGCGGGCGGGTGGAGCGCTATCGCAAGACAGTCAGCGATCAGAGTGGACGGTTTGCGCTCCATGGAGTTGCGCCCGGGGAGTACCAGGTGCTCGCCTGGGAGCGGGTGGATGGAGAGGCTTATTACAATTCGGAATTTCTCAAGAACTACGAGGGGCAGGGAAGCGCGATGCGGGTCGGTGAAGGGGATCGGAAGAGTTTGCGCCTCGAGGTGATCCCAGAGAGCGAAGAGCAGCCGTAGCGGAGCGTTCGTAAGGAAGTCAGAAGTCAAAATTCAGAATTCAAAAGTCAAGAGTTGCTACCCTGCAAAACGTTTTCTTTCCCCTAGCCGCGCTGCGCGCGGTGCGGACGGCCATGGGCGGCCGTCCCCACATACACCCGTCCCATATCAATCCTTATTTTCTTCCGTTACTTCACCACTGGGGAGCTTCCGTCGGCGGGTTTGGAATCGTCGGCGTGGATTTTGCCGTCGTCTTCGGCATAGAAGGAACGGTGCTGGGCGTCCATATTTTTGGGGGTCATGGTCAGGACGTAACTGTCTTTCTTGCCTTTGAAGGTGGCGGTGTAATCTCCTCGGTTGGGATCGACCTCGCGCTTGGTGAATGATCCGGAATGCACGAGCTCGGTGAGCGTGCTGGCGAAGTGGCCGTATTGCTTCTCGAAGTGGTGCTGGGCGCGGATGACGACGCGCATGTATCCGAGCGCCTTCGCTTCGGAATCGGAACGGGCGGGATCGCCGTGGAACTTGGGTGTGTACGCGGGTGCGTTCTGCTCCGCGGGGAGCGGGGCGGGCGGGGCGTCTTGAGCCCATGGCGTACAAGCAGCAAGCAAAAATGCGGTGATGATGGCGATTGGGTAGATCGGTCGTTGCCTGCGATGGATCATGAGATCAATCATGCGAACAGTTCTCCGGTGATGAGGTTACCTGGGGTTACGTGTGAAAGCATCAACCCGCGCGGCCTGAACTTCGGCTGCCAATGTTAAGTTCAACCTTATTTTCCCATGTTACTCCCGTAATTTCCCTTCGGTCACCTTCTCTTTGCATCGCGATGAATTATCACTATGCTGGATACAAGAAATCAAACCCTACAGGGAAAACTATGAAAGCAGCAGTCGCTAGAAAACCAGTAATCAAAATCGCGGTGGTGGAAAGCGATCCATTGCGCTTTGTTGGGTTCCGCGCTTTGTTCGACTCTGAGCCCGAGTTCGAACTCGTCTCCGCGGCACTGCCCGAGATCAGCACGCTGCAAGGTATTGATCTCATCCTGCTCGGCAACCGTTCCGGACAAAACCTGTTTGACGTGATGGCTAGCCTCAAGGCCACGCGACCGGATTTGCGGATCATCGTGACCGGGTCTGGAATTGACGAAGAAACCATTTTGAAAGCGATCGCGTCCGGGGCCAAGGGTTACGTTGACGAGGCGGCTTCGCCGGCGGAGTTTGCGCAGGCGATTCGCATCGTGAACCAGGGATCGGTCTGGGCTCCACGCAAAGTGCTTTCGATGTTCATCGAGCGCGTGTCCTCGGCGCCGGGGCGGATTTTTCCGGCGGGCCGGGTGACGTTCACCGACCGCGAGAAGGAAGTGCTGGAGATGCTCGTGGCCGGCCGCTCCAATAAAGAGATTGGCGGTCAGCTCGGGATCGAGGAGCGCACGGTGAAGGCGCACGTCGCGAAATTGATGCGCAAGGTGGGCGTGCAGAACCGGATCGCTTTGTCGGTGCATGCCATTACGCATTCGCTGGTGGCGGCGAAGTAGGCGTGCTTCGAGCTCGCGGGCGAGACGCCCACGGGACAGCCGGCAGGATGCCGCGCTACGGCGTAACTTCGGGGCACTTACCTTCGTAATCTTGTTGGAAACTCAGAAGCGACGCATACTCGCTTCACCTACCACAGAACCTGGGAGACGGGGTTGAGAGTGGCGATTAGGGTCACTGCTTTCAGCCCCGCATTTTTTTGTCCCCTCACGCCCAGGAATCCAATTTCAAGGGCACAAGTTCGGGGAATTTTCGGAAGCGACTTCGAAGTCGACGCTCACGTCGGCGTGTCTTCGCCGGACGAGAAAACCGGGGCCATTCCCCCTAACGCCTTTTGTTCGTAACATGTAGCTCGGAGCGGGAATGCAACTCTCTTTCCTTCATTTACAATCCAGCTATTGATTCCCAGTCCATTTCCAACGTGGTGAGGAACCATGAAAAGACTTGTTTTACTGACCCTATTTGTGTGGCTCGGTGGCTTCGCATTTGCCACCGATGAACCGGCGAAAGAATCGAAGGCATCCGATCGAGTGCAGGCCGCCGCGGATGTCTTGAATCAAATCCAGTCGGCGCCCGACTCGGGCATCCCCCAGGAGATTTTGAGCAAAGCGGAGT
>DATDGW010000155.1:0-2437 GCA_036521895.1 Candidatus Sulfotelmatobacter sp.
TTCAACGGCACGAAAGTTCTGGCATGGTGGCCAGGACGATGTTTCTTCGCGCCAAAGTCAGAAAAAAGGACGGCAAGCAGCATCGCTATTTCAGTGTAGTGGAGAACCGCCGCGTGGGGCAGAAGCACACGGTGCAGCGGACGGTGTTGTATCTGGGGGAGATTAACGATAGTCAGGAAGCGATCTGGCGCAAGACGCTGCAGGTCTTCGACGAAACGCACCAGCAATACACGACGCTGAGCTTGTTCCCGGAGGACCGGGAAATTCCCGCCGAATCGAGCGACAGTATTCAAGTCAAACTGAGCGAGATGGAGTTGCGCCGGCCGCGCGCGTTCGGTAACTGCTGGCTGGGATGCGAACTGTGGCGGCAACTGCGGCTGGAGAAGTTCTGGGAGGAAAAGTTAGCGGAGCAGGTGCAACGAGAGACGGTGTCGTGGGCCAAGGTGCTGCAGCTCTTGGTGGTGAATCGACTTATTGATCCCGGCAGTGAGTTTCGTGTGCACCGGCAATGGTTTGATCAGAGCGCCATGGCGGAATTGTTGAAGACAGATTTTGCGGTGGCCGAAAAAGATCGTCTCTATCGCTGTTTGGATCGCCTTCTGGAACACAAAGCGGCTTTATTTCAGCATCTGCGGGGGTGCTGGCAGGATCTGTTCCAGGCACAGTTTGACGTGTTGCTGTATGACCTGACCAGCACCTACATCGAAGGGGATGGAGAAGAGATACCCAAAGCCAGGTACGGCTACAGTCGAGATCAACGGTTCGATTGCAAACAAGTGGTGATCGCGCTGGTGATCACGCCAGAGGGTTTTCCGCTGGCTTACGAAGTGATGGATGGGAACACCTCGGATCGAACGACGCTGCGAAGCTTTCTGGACAAGATTGAATCCCATTACGGCCGGGCGCGAAGAGTATGGATTATGGATAGAGGCATCCCCAGCGAAGAGGTGTTGGAGGAGATGCGGAACTCGAACCGCGAAATTTTCTACCTGGTGGGGACGCCGCGCAGCAAGGTCCGACAACACGAGAAGAAGTGGCTGGATCTGCCTTGGCAGAAGGTACGCGAGTCGGTGGAAGTGAAGGTGTTTGCGGAGGCTGGCGAACTCTATGTGCTAGCCAAAAGCGAAGGGCGGCGTGCCAAAGAGCGCGCCATGCGGAGGAAAAAACTGGTTCGGCTGTTGCGCAAGTTGCGGGCCATGCAGCGCAGTGGTCCGCGACGGGACCAACTGCTGTTACGTATCGGCGCGGCACGGAAAGAAGCGGGCAGCGCTTTTCGTTTCCTGCACCTGCAACTTCCCCGCGAAGGCGAAGCGGTGACGCGCCAGAGCTTTCAGTTCCGCGTCGATCGGCCAAAGCTCACGGCGGCGGAGCTGCAGGATGGTCACTATTTGCTGCGTTCGAATCTAGTGGGCGAAAATCCCACGGTTCTATGGGAGCGCTATATACAACTGGCGCAGATCGAGGCGGCCTTTAAAGCCATGAAGAGCGAGTTGGGCATTCGTCCGCTGTATCATCAGCTGGGCCATCGCGTCGAAGCGCATATTTTGGTGGCCTTTCTCGCTTACTGCTTACTGGTTACGCTGAAGAATCGACTGCAGGTTCTCGCTCCCGGCCTCACGCCGAAAGCGGTCCTGGAAAAGTTGGCCACCATTCAGATGCTCGACGTTTGGTTACCCACGACGGATGGTCGGTGGCTGGTGATGCCGCGCTTCACGCAACCGGAGGCGGATCAGGCCATTCTGCTGCACAAACTCAAGCTAGAGTTCCCGCAGCAACCGCCGCCACGGATCAAAGCTTGCGTCCCCGAATTCCCGCCAAAAGCCCTCAGCCTGTAGTGCCGACCTTTTCGATCGTCTGGTTGAAAACCAAGGGGTTAGACTGTTTGCTCTGCCCTTATTGCGAAAGACGGGCTAATCTCCTCCGCGACGGCACCGTTCAGCAGTCGGGTGTTCTTCCAGGCAAGCGGCTCCTTAAGTGCTTGAGAATACCAACTTGGGGAGGGCGCTCATTCTGACGCCGAGTTCATCTGTCGCGGATGCCGCGAACTGGGCCAGCGCAACGTAGGTAACGCGCCCCATGACTATGAGTTGAGGTTGATCAAGGTGGTCGCGCACCCAGCTCCCGAGTTCTTGGCCGTAGCAACCGAAGTACGGGGCCTGGTCCACGCCAGAGGCGAAACCATCGAGCGAGATGAACAGGTCTGCTGTAAGCTCTCTCATGCGGAGTCTCCATTCATCGACTTCCAGCTCGCCTCACAGCATATGCCATATGTCCGGCCGCTACTAAGTGTAAATGTCACCTGCCTGGTTTACCTTCGGACATGGACGCGGGGAGAAGTGGTAAGAGGAGATTTGTTCAGCGGCAAAACGCAGAAGGATTGAGCGTGGCGAAGCACGCAAGGTTTTCGTGTTGTAGACAGCAGTTTCATGCGGCAGTG
>DATDGW010000156.1:0-3499 GCA_036521895.1 Candidatus Sulfotelmatobacter sp.
TACAGAACCTGAGCGCGATTGTGCGCCGTAGCCTTGGCCCACGCGCTGGCCTTGTGGGCCGCCTCAACGGCGTTGCGAATGTCTTTGCGATTGCCAAGAGGAGCCTCGCCTAAGATGAGGCCATCCTGCGAACGCACTTCCATGCTGTAACCCGAGTCAGGACGCGCTTGCTTGCCACCGATGTAAAGCTTTACGGTGCGGTCGATCAGAGGCGTGCGGGCATCCGGTCTCGCTTCAACTTGAGCAGTGGCAAGGGCATTCTCGGCAGGCAATTTCGGGGAGTGTTTGAACCAGGACGGCTCCATGTACTCGAGCAAGCCCTCGCGGCCGCCCTCGCGGCCGTATCCGCTCTCGCGGTATCCGCCGAACCCGCAGGCTGCGTCGAACAGATTCGTGCAGTTCACCCACACTACTCCGGCCTTCAGTTGTGCGGCCACATGCAGGGCGACGTTGATGTTCTCGCTCCACACGCACGATGCGAGGCCGTACACCGTGTTGTTCGCCAGCGCAACGGCTTCCGTGGGAGTACGGAACGTCATCGCGGCGAGGACCGGACCAAAAATCTCCTGCTGAGCGACGATCGAAGTCGGATGCACATTGCTCAGTAGCGTGGGCGGATAGTAAAACCCGCGCGAAGGCAACGCCACTTGTGGTTGCCAGCAGGTCGCTCCCTCGGCGACGCCCTGCGCCACCATACGTTCGATGCGGTCCAGTTGCACGCGCGCCACGATGGCCCCGATGTCGATTGCCTTGTCGAGCGGGGGACCCATGCGCAGGCTGCTCATGCGGTCGCGAATCTTAGCGATCAGCGGCTCCGCGATACTTTCCTGCATCAACAGGCGCGAGCCCGCGCAGCAGACTTGCCCTTGGTTGAACCAGATGCCATCGACGAGACCCTCGACTGCGCTGTCGAGGTCCGCATCTTCGAAGATGATGAACGGAGACTTGCCGCCGAGTTCGAGTGAGAGCCGCTTGTGGCTCGCGGCAGTTGCGCTGCGAATCGCGCGTCCGACTTCCGTCGATCCCGTGAATGCAATCTTATCGACGTCGGGATGCTTCACTAATGCTTCGCCGGTTGAGCCGTCTCCAGTCACGATGTTGACGACTCCCTCAGGCAGTCCCGCTTCCTGGCAAAGTTCCGCGAAGGCGAGCGCGGTGAGAGGCGTGAATTCCGCAGGTTTCAGAACTACCGTATTTCCCGTCGCCAGTGCCGGCGCGATCTTCCATGCCAACATCAGCAGCGGAAAATTCCACGGAATGATCTGGCCGACAACGCCGCACGGTTCGTAGCCAGGGAATTCTTGTTCGAACAACTGCGCCCAGCCGGCATGGTAGTAGAAATGCCGAGCCACAAGCGGAATGTCGATGTCGCGACTCTCCCGGATGGGCTTGCCGTTGTCCATCGTCTCAAGGACAGCGAAAAGCCGTGAGTGCTTTTGCACCAGCCGCGCAAGTGCGTACAGATAGCGCGCGCGGGCATGCGGAGTGAGCGCCCGCCATTTCGGGAACGCGGAGCGGGCAACACGAACTGCAGCATCGACGTCAGCCGCACTGCCCTGAGCGACCGCAGCCAACTTCTCGCCGTTTGAAGGATCGAGTGTGTCGAAATACTCCCCGCTCGCCGGCGGCTGCCACGCTCCGCCGATGAAATGCCCAAAACGGCGGCCGTGGCGCTCCAGCCACGCCCCCGCCTCTTTGGGATCTTCGGGAGCGGGCCCGTACTCCATGCTGACGAATTTTTCGGCAATGCTCATGGGGCTCGGCTCGCTTGCTCTCGTCTAGGTGCCTCTACCGCTGGTGCTGCTACGCAATCGGATGACGATACTCGGCAGCATAACGTCCGGTTGCATGATGCTCCAGTTGCCGCTCGATGTCTCCGAGCAATCCACTCGCGCCCAAGCGGAACAGTTCCGCGTGTGTCCACGACGGGCCGAGTTCTTCCTTCATCATGGCGAGCCAGTCGAGGGACTGCTTGGCCGTCCGAATTCCTCCCGCCGGCTTGAAGCCAACCGCCATTCCGGTTTGCTGTGCGTATTCGCGAATGGCGCGAACCATGACCAGGCTCACCGGAAGTGTAGCGTTAGTCGGTTCCTTGCCTGTCGAAGTCTTAATGAAGTCCGCGCCGGCCATCATTGCGACGAAGCTAGCGCGCGCCACGTTGCGGAACGTCAGCAAATCGCCTGTGCCCAGGATGACCTTCATGTGGGTGCGGCCGCAGGCCTGCTTGAACGCCGCGACTTCGTCGTAGAGCGCCTGCCAGCGTCCGCCGAAAACATGGCCGCGCGTAATAACCACATCGATCTCATGCGCTCCCGCTTCCACCGAGCGGCGGATTTCTGCGACGCGCTCGGTGAGCGGCGACAGTCCGGCAGGAAATCCCGTGGACACCGCTGCAACGTGAATGCCGCTGCCCTCCAGGGCGTGGAGCGCGGTTTCGATGAAGCTGTGGTAAACGCAAACAGCGCCAACCTTAATGCCAAGTTCCTCGATCCCAAGCTTCTCGACGAGATCCTGCTGGATAGGTTGTCGCGCCTTCGCGCACAGTCGTCGCACACGTTCATCTGTGTCGTCGCCGGAGAGCGTTGTCAGGTCCATGCAGGCGATCGCGCGCAAAAGCCACGCGGCCTGCCATTCTTTCTTTACCGTCCGGCGCGCCACCTGCGTCAGAGCGCGGCGCTCCACGGCGCTCGTGTTCACGCGAACTCCCTGTACCCAGTTCAAATCGAGAGGAATGCCGGAGTTTGAAAGTAGCGGTCGCCCGGCGAGCGTTGCGATCGGGTTCGAAGGGTGTGGCTCCCTTGTCGCGATCTCGCCTGCTGATTTGTAGTTGTGCTCAATCGACATATGCAGCCAGGCCTTCTCCTGCTCTATCAGAATTGCGTTGCCGTGAGGCCTGAACACGGACGGATCGCTTGAGTTGCAATTGTACGGCAGGCGATCTTACAACGCGAATTCGGTCACCGGATCTGTTTCCACGGCAGGCCCCCGGCAAGAAATCGCCTTGGATGATCTTGGAGGGTTTACAATGGCGCTCGATTCGTCGGTTGCAGCGGGTTACTTCGCGGCGCATCGCGGCGTCTTTGATATCTTCAATGCCCACGAAAACAGTTTCAGCCAGCATGCGGAAAAAGCTCGAACAAGCGGCGGTCAAAGTGATGAAGAATGCACATGCCCCGTATTCGAATCTCCACGTGGGTGCTGCGATCCTGCTCACGAACGGAAAAATATTCTCTGGCTGCAACGTTGAGAATGCCTCCTACGGAATGACCAACTGTGCAGAGCGAACCGCGATCTTCTCCGCGGTTGCGCAACTCGGCCCGAAGATCGAGATTCAGGCGGTAGCGGTGGCGAACGATCAAGAGGTCGCTTGCTCGCCTTGTGGAGCATGCCGCCAAGTGATCTACGAATTCGGCCCGGACGCAACCATCTTCTTCCCGGGCGCCACCGGCCCGAAGCAGGCGCACATTACCGAACTCCTTCCGGAGGGATTCCGCTTACA
>DATDGW010000157.1:0-2695 GCA_036521895.1 Candidatus Sulfotelmatobacter sp.
ATCCGAGCGGGCCCGATTCGGGCACTCGGCTCCAACCTCGGGTGTTTGACGACGAAGCGATCCAGTGGCGACGGGCTGTTCCACTGTTTCGACCATCTTCCGATTCCCAGTAACTACCCAGGTTCGGTTGCGGATTTGGTGAAGTCAACCCGGTAGAATTTCCTGGACAGCGGAATCGGGTTTCGATTCAAGGATTCGATGAATCCCGAATCGGCAACTGAACCATCGCGGGAAGAACTGATTGCGCTGGTGGTGGCGCAAAGAGCTGAAATTGCGGCGCTGAAAGCGCAGGTCGCCGAACTTGAACGGCGTCTGGGGTTGAACAGTTCGAACAGCGGCAAGCCGCCGTCGAGCGACGGGCTGAACAAGGCTGCCCGGGTCAAGAGCCTGCGGGAGCCGTCTGGCAAGAAGACGGGCGGGCAGAAAGGTCATAAAGGGGAGACCCTGCGGCAGGTTGCCGAGCCCGACCTCATCGTGGACCACTACCCGTCAGCGTGTGTGACTTGCAGTTTGGCGCTGACGCCGGAGATGGCGACGGGCCGCGGTGCGCGACAGGTGTTCGATTTGCCGGCACCGGCGCCACTCGTCGTCACCGAACACCGCATTCATGATTGCCGCTGTACGAATTGTGGCGCCCAGACACGGGCCGCGTTTCCGCAAGGCATCAACGCGCCGGTGCAATACGGGCCGCGACTATGCGCCGTCGTGGTCTATCTGCTGCATTATCAGTTGTTGCCCGAAGACCGGCTGGCGCAACTGATGGCCGACCTGTTCGGCGTCAAGATGGTGTCGGCGACCATCGCCCGCATGAGCCAGGCTTGCGCCCAGCGGTTTCGCTGCTTTGCCGATGCGGTGCGCGATCTCGTGGCGGGCGCGCCGGTCAAGCACATGGACGAGACGGGATTTCGCATTGGCGGCCGGACGCAATGGCTGCATGTCGCCTCGACCGCTTTGCTGACCTTCTATCGGGTCTGCGCCAAGCGCGGCAGTCTGTTGGCGAACGTCGCCGGCATCGTGGTTCACGACCACTGGAAGCCCTACTACACGATGCAAGGAGTGCTGCACGCCTTGTGCAATGCCCATCACTTGCGAGAATTGAAGGCTCTCGTGGAAATCGAGAAGGAAGACTGGGCGCGCAAAATGCAGCGGCTGTTGCGCCGCACCTGTCATGCAGCGAACCTCGCGCGGGAACGGGGCGTTCCTTTGAAGCCGCTGCTTATCGAATGCTTCGAGCGTCGTTACGACACCATCCTGACCGAAGGGCTGATATTCCATGAGGCCCAAGCGCCGCTGGCGCAAGCCGTCACGAAGGGAGGCAGCAAACGGCGCGGACGTGCGCCGCGCCGAACCGGACACAATCTCCTCTTGCGCCTCACAACACGCAAACAGGATACTTTGCGCTTCCTTCACGATCCGGCGGTTCCCTTCACCAACAATCAAGCCGAACGCGACGGCCGCATGATGAAGCTTCGGCAAAAAATCTCCGGTGGCTTTCGGTCGTTGCAAGGTGCCATCGACTTCGCAACCGTCCGCTCATTCATCTCCACCGCCAGGAAGCGGGGTTGGAACATCATCGACGCCCTAACCCGCGACCCAGCGAACTTGGCGCAATCTCTACGCCTTTCGTGAGACGTCCAGACAACCTGGGCAGAAACGAACCATAAAGACTTTATTCCCCTACCTCCCCTTTTATTTTCCGTAGTTGCTGTGTATATGCCCGTCGATGCCTAAGCAGAGCATCAGACACCATCCCATCTCGGAGGGGAGGAATGAACCTCAAATCAATGTCGGTTGATAAACTTATGGACCTGCGCACGAGGGTGGACGCCGCACTCGGCACGAAAGTCGCCCAGACGCGGCGGACGCTCGAATCCCAACTGGCCAAGCTCGGGCGGGCTGGTAAGGGTTTCAGCCGGGGTGGCGCAGCAGGCAAGATCGCCCCCAAATACCGCAATCCGGATAACCCCTCCGAGACGTGGGCGGGACGTGGACTCCAGCCGCGTTGGCTTGCAGCAGCACTCAAGAGTGGAAAGAAACTGGAGCACTTTGCGATCGCCGCGCCGGCAAAAGCAGCAATGAAAAAGTCGTCCAAAAAGACCGGCCGACCGCGGAAGAAGAAGTAGCTCAAAAGCTGAGGCAGATACGAATCGAGAGGGCGACCAGGTGGTCGCCCTCTTTGTTATTCGGCGCTTGTCGACCGCGCCACGCTCAAACTGCTGGACCGCCTCGCCCGTCGCGGGAGTTCAACGCGCACGGATACACGGGCGCGGAATGCAGCAGGATGCGAGGTGATCCGCGCCGAGAGGCTATCGCACGAGGAGACGAGGAGGCCGAACAAAACGAATCCGCTCGGGGCACGTCAGCTTACCCCCCGATTGCAGGAGTAGTGCCGCGTTGTTGCAGCCGACGCGATGGGCCCTAACCGGAAGTCACCCCTTGTGGGACGCGACCCGCCATTGCGCGCCCTTGCGCTAGATCACCGTCAAGTCGTGGCCGACAACAATCTCTCCCTTGAAATATTTTCCCGCAGCTCCTTGCCAGGAAGCATCGCTGACAAACGGGGGACCGATATGTGAAAGTACCAGAGTTTTCACGCCAGCCGCTTGTGCGATCCGTCCCGCTTCCTCGGGTGAGGTGTGATCCGCCCGCATATGAGCCATGGCGCCCTCCACCGTACCGGGCGCACCGGCAGAAA
>DATDGW010000158.1:0-9693 GCA_036521895.1 Candidatus Sulfotelmatobacter sp.
GATTGCGTCCGTCCCTGCGTCAGGAGATCAGATTTCGAGGATTACCGGCATGATCAGAGGGCGTTTTTGAGTCTGCTTGGAGATGTAGCGCTTGAGGTCGGCACGGATTTTTTCTTTGATTACGCCGTAGTCGCCTTTTTCTTCCTCGCTGGAATGCGCGAGGGTGTCTTCGACGATGCGCTTGGCGCCTTGCATCAGGCCGTCGTCCCCCGGGTTGAAGCCGCGGGTTACGATTTCTGGCGCGGATTCGGCTTCGCCCGACAATTTGTTGATCGCGATGATGGGGAGCACGATGCCGTCTTCGCTGAGGTGCAGGCGGTCTTTAATGATCAAATCCTCAACCACGTCGGTGCGGTTGCCGGAGTCGATGCAGACGCGGCCGACTTTGATGCGGGCGGTCTTGCGGGCGCCGAGTTCGTCGAAATCGAGAACGTCTCCGCTTTCGATCAGCATGACTTTGCCGACGGAGCCGTGCATGGCTCCGGCCATTTCAGCGTGCAGCTTCAGCTGGCGGTATTCGCCGTGCACGGGAATGAAGTAGCGCGGCTTGAGCAGGTTGATGATGAGCTTGAGTTCTTCCTGGCTGGCGTGTCCGCTCACGTGGATGGGCGGCGAGGTTCCGTCTTCGTAGATGACGTAGGCTTCGCGGCGGAAGAGGTGGTCGATCATCCGGTAGATGGTTTTTTCGTTGCCCGGGATGATGCGGCTCGAGAGGACGACGGTGTCTCCCTTTTCGATTTTGGCGTGCTTGTGGTTGTCGACCGCGGCGCGGGAGAGCGCCGACATGGGCTCGCCCTGGGTGCCGCTGATGAGCACGCAAACTTTTTCCGGCGGAAAATTCTTCATCTCGCCGGGATTGATGACCAGGCCGTCAGGGACTTCTATATAGCCAAGATCTTCGGCAATCTCAGCCGAGTTGTTCATGGAGCGGCCGAGGAAAGCGACTTTGCGTCCGTGCTGATGGGCGAGTTGCACCGCGAGATTGATGCGGTGAATCGAGGAAGAGAAGCACGAGATGAAAAGGCGGCGCTTGGTGTGGGCGAAAACTTCGTCGAACTTGCGGCGGACGGCGCGCTCGCTGGGGGTGTATCCCTTGCGCTCGACGTTGGTGGAGTCCTGAAACAGCGCCAGCACGCCCGCCTTGCCGTACTCGGCGAAAGTGTGCAGGTCGAAGAGTCTGTTGTCGGTGGGCGTGGGATCGACTTTGAAATCGCCGGTGTGAATGATGACGCCGAGCGGCGTGTGGAGGGCGAGCGCCACGCAATCGACCAAGCTGTGCGTGACCTGAATGGGATGGATGGTGAACGCTCCGGCCTTGAACCGCTCGTTGGGGCGCATCTCGCGCAGGTCGGCGTCGTCGAGCAGACCGTGCTCGTCGAGCTTGTCTTCGACGTAGGCGAGCGTGAACTCGGTGCCCCAGACAGGGACCTTGAGTTCAGAGAGCATCCAGGGGAGTGCGCCGATGTGGTCTTCGTGGCCGTGAGTGAGGATGATTCCGCGAATGCGTTGACGGTTCTCGACGAGATAAGAGATGTCGGGGACAACGATGTCGACACCGAGCAGTTCGGCTTCGGGGAACATAAGTCCGGCGTCGATGACGAGAATGTCGTCTCCCCAGCGGACGGCCATGCAGTTCATGCCGAATTCACCGAGGCCCCCGAGAGGGATGACTTGCAGTTTTCCAGTGGGCATTGATTAAAGATGATGCTAGCACATAGCGGTGAGCTTCGAGCTACGAGCGGCGAGCGAGGCCGAGTGTGCCCGCGGCTGATCGCTCGCAACTCGTGGCTCAAGGCTCATGACTCGATGGCATTCTCGCTCTGCGTGCGGTAAGGTGGAAGTAATGGCGGGACCGGGCAAATCGTGGCTGCGGCGGCGGGTTGAGGCGGGGATGGTGCGCGGGTTGACACGCGCTTACTCGACGGTGCGCGTGAATCCGGGAAAATTTCTGTGGCAACTGCGGGCGGCGTATCGCATGCCGATCAGCGGGTATCACGGTGTGTATTCGCTGGAGATCGGCGAGATTGATGCGGTGGCCGACTCGGTGATCCGCAGCGGGATGAAGGTCGCGGCGGTCGAAGGCGCGGGACTCGGGCTGGGAGGGCTGATCACGATCGTGCCGGACCTGGGCATTCTTTCGGCGATCACGATGCGGACGATCGAGAAGCTGAGCCTGGTGTATGGATTCGAGTTCAAGACCGACGACGACATTGCAGAACTGTGGGTCGCAGCGGCGAGCGCGGCGGGTGTCGACATCAGCCGCGAATTTCTCGAGAAAGAAGTCGTCAACAAATTCGTGCCGCGCGTCATCCAAAGGATTGCGGCGAAGGCCAGCGCGGAAGTCGTGGAGAAGTGGGCAGGGCGGATGATTCCGCTGGCCAGCGCGGCGATCGGCGCGGGATTGAATTACTGGTTTGTGAAGGCGTGGGGAGAGCGGGCGAAGCATCACTTTCGGCAGCGGCACTTGGCCGTGCGCGTGCGGGCGCGCAGTCGGATTGAGCACGGTCAGGAGATTCTCCCGGCGACCACGAGCTAAGCCTCTGACGAACTCTTGGTCGATTCCGGGAGCGTTGGCAGAGGGCCGGACACCGCGTCTAGCCTGCCGAGTCCGAGGGGGAGACGCCTTCGGGACAGCCGCAAGGATGCCGGCGCTACTGTGTGATTAAATATTAATAGATGCCTACCTTTTCTTGCTCAGCCATTCTTTTTGATCTGGACGGAGTTCTGGTCGACTCGACGCGCGCGGTGGACCGCGAGTGGCGGGAGTGGGCGGCGAAGAAAGGAGTCGACGGCGACGCGATCATGGCCATCGCACACGGGGTGCGGACGGTGGAGGTGATCCGGCGGGTGGCGCCACATCTGGACGCGGAGGCGGAAGCGGCGGAAATTGAGAATCACGAGGCGGGCGATCAGCGGGGAGTCACGGTTATGCCGGGATCGATCGATCTGGTGCAATCGATTCCGGAAAGACTGTGGGGCGTGGTGACGTCGGGGTCGAGGCTGCTGGCTACCAATCGGCTGCGGCATTGTGGGCTGCCTGTTCCCAAGGCCTTAGTCACGTCAGACGATGTGACGCATGGGAAGCCCGATCCAGAGCCGTATTTGAAGGGGGCGGAGTTGCTGGGTTTCCGTCCGGCGGATTGTCTGGTAATCGAGGATGCGCCCGCGGGAATTCAGGCGGCGCACGCAGCCGGGACAACGGTGATCGGGATTACGAGTACGTACGGCGTGAATGCGTTAGAGCAGGCGAACGCCGTGATTCGGAAGCTGGGGCAGATTCAGGTTTCGTTGAATGGGACGGGGAAGTTGCGGGTTGAGGTTTCATAGGGACCGTACAGCACACACACACGAATGAAGGTAATGAAACTGAGCGCACCCAGGTAGGTGAGAATCCGCCCGGCGATAGCTGACCGATCTGGGATTGGCTCAGTGTGGATAAACATGGGTAGAGTCTCCGCAGCCAAGGCCATAGCCCCGTACCAGCCCATTGCGAATATCAAGCAGTGACGGAATCGTCGCGGGCCAAGTGGTGGCTGTCGGCAAAACGAAATAGTGTAGACCGTCAACCAAGGTGGCAGCAGCGCAGCGAAGATCATCCACAACGGAAGTCGCGGAGCCAAAGAACTATACCGAGCGCCCTGCCCTATTGCTCCCCACAGTAAGCCCCAACTTGCGATCTGCAATCGGCCCATCATGAGTGAGACGACCTTCTGCTGCAACGACCACGACGACAAGTTTTGCAGGAAGTAATTACCGGAGCCAGTCTTCCAACTCGATGCCGCGGTCGGTTTTTTCGTCGCGGTACTTCACGATGACCGGAGTATAGAGCGAAAGATTCCATTCCGCGGCGGCGCCTTTTCTTAGGGCGCGTGAGCCGGGGACGACTACTGCGTTCTCCGGAACCTCCAGCGGGGCGTCGACGGTGGCGCGGTAGACTTCGCCTTTCACCAAGTCATAGAGCGGCGTGGAACGGGTGAGGATTGTTCCAGCACCTAGCACTGCGCGTGCCCGCACCAGAGTTCCTTCGTAGATCCCGCAGTTGCCGCCTACGAGCACGTCGTCTTCGATGATTACGGGCGCGGCGTTAATGGGCTCAAGGACACCGCCGACTTGTGCGGCAGCGCTCAGGTGGACGCGCTTGCCGATCTGGGCGCAGGAACCGACCAGCGCGTGCGAGTCGACCATGGTGCCTTCGTCGACGTAGGCTCCAACGTTGATGAACATGGGTGGCATGCAGATGACGGAGGGGGCGACGTAAGCTCCAGTGCGCACCGACGAGCCGCCGGGGACGACGCGGACGCGATCGGCGACCGCGAACTGGCGGGCAGGGAAGGTGTCTTTGTCGACGAAGGAGAGGCCGAAGGGCATTTCCTGAAGAACTCCCAGGCGGAATCCGAGGAGGATGCCTTGCTTGACCCAGGTGTTGACGGTCCAGTGTCCGTCGCGTCTTTCGGCGGCGCGGATTTTGCCTTGGGTGAGCTGGTCGCGGAATTCAAGGAACGTTTTGCGCGCGTCGGGATCGTGTTCGACTTCGCCCTGGGAGGCGAGGCGCTCGATGGAGGATTTCAGGGAGGACATGAATGGTTGATTGTTTATGGTGCTTGCAGATTTGTCAAAGCGTGGGAGGGTGCGGTTGTGGTGCTCGCGGATCCTTCACTTCGCCCGAAGCACGGCTCCGTTCAGGATGAAGCCCCCGGGGAGAGAAATTCTCTTGGGTTTCAATCAACAATCAAAACATCAACAATCAGCAATGTGCTTACACGCACTTGCACTCGCTGCGGATCAGCACGCCGGTCATGGCGTGGGCGGTTTCGCGGGCCTGGGGCAATGTGGCGTACGGGCCGTGCCAGCGGGCGTGGTTGACGTCGTGGCCGGCGGGGCGTCCTTTGCCGTGGCTGCACTGGCCGCAGGTTCCGCGGTGCAGGACGATTTTGCGTGGGCCTGCGGCCCAGTTTTCGTAGATGAAAAAGTCGGCGGCCTCGGCGGCGGGAGCGGTGGGCCTGGAGATCAATCCAACTTCGGTCGCGATTTTCTGCAGGCGTGAGCGCGTGTCGCGGCGCATGGGGAGCAGCGGCAGGCGGTAGACTTCTTCGACTTTGCCCATCATGGCGAGAGCCGCTTTCACGGGGAGTGGGCTCGACTCGATAAAGTTGGCTTGCATCAGCGGGAGATATTTGCGATGCAGGGCGCGGGCGGTGGTCCAGTCGTTGGCGAGCGCGGCGCGGGTGAGCGCGGCCATCTCGTGCGGAATCTCGTTGCCGGCGACGGACACGACCCCGACGCCACCGAGGGAGATGACCGGGAGCGTGACCGCGTCGTCGCCGGAGAAGACCAGAAAATGCTCGGGGACGGCGTCGATGGCCTCGGCGATCTGCGTCATGTTGCCGCTGGCTTCTTTCACGCCCACGATGTTGGGAATCTCGGCGAGGCGCGCCAGGGTTGAAGGTTCGAGGTTGGCGGCGGTGCGTCCGGGCACGTTGTAAAGAATGACGGGTTTGTCGTCGACGGCTTCGGCGATCGCTTTGAAATGGCGGTACTGGCCTTCCTGTGTCGGCTTGTTGTAGTAGGGCGAGGCGGTGAGGATGTAGTTGACGCCGGGGCGCGCGGCGATCTCTTTCGCCTTCTCCACCGCGTCGTGAGTGGCGTTGGAGGTGGCGCCGGCCATGATGGGGACGCGTCCGCCCACGACTTCGATCGTAGTGTCGATCACGAAGAGCCATTCGTCGTGAGTGAGAGTGGGAGTCTCACCAGTAGTGCCGCAGGGAACCAAAAAATCGATGCCAGACTCGATCTGCCACGCGACCAGATTGCGCAGGGCCGTGTCGTCGATGGAGCCGTCCTGATGAAACGGAGTAACGAGCGCGGTACCACAGCCACGGAGTTGCATAGGAATAGGATAGCGCGAGTGCGGGTGGAGGGAAACTGCGGCTGCGGCTCAGGCGACGTTTCAGGAACCGCGAACCCTAAGGGCACGAAGGCAAGCGGCCGGCCAGCTCTTGATGTGGCTCCTACAACTCCCGCCACACATCCTTGAAATTGTGGAAGCCTTTTTTGCCGGCGAGCCATTCGGCGGCGCGGACGGCGCCTAGGGCGAAGCCGCGGCGGGATTTGGCGTCGTGGCAGAGGTAGATGCGGTCGGCGGGGGACTCGAACACGACCTCGTGCAGGCCGACCACGTCGCCTTCGCGGAAGGAGATGATCTCTGGACCTTCGCTCTGGCCGCTCGCTTCGCGGATGACTTGCTGGATGGCGATCGCGGTGCCCGAGGGGGCGTCTTTTTTGTGGACGTGGTGGCGTTCGAAGATCTGTCCGCTGTAGTCGTGGCGCAGGGCTGTGGCGGCGGCCCGGGCCATTTCGAGAAATAGGTTTACGCCGATGGAGAAGTTGGGGGCGTAGAGGAATCCAGTTTTGTGGTGTTCGACGAGGGCGCGGACTGGGTCGATGTCTTTGTACCAACCCGTGGTGCCGACGACCATGTTCTTGCCGGCCCTTACGCAGGCTTCGATGTGGGCCACGACGGCGTGGGGAGTTGTGAAGTCGATTACAGTGTCGATGTCCCGGAGTTTCTCCTCGGTGAGAGCGGCGCAAGCTGAATTTTCTTGCGCGCCGGCAGCGGTGACTCGATGCTTGCGTTCGGCAGCCACGTCTGCAACGAGGGAGCCTGTCTTGCCGCGGCCTAGGATCAGGAGATTCATGCTCGGGGTACCAAGAGAGATTTAACCACAGAGGACACGGAGGACACAGAGAAACACGGTACTCGCTGCCTTATGCGAACACTTCCGGGTCCAGTTCCGAGAAGAACGTTTTGTGCAGGCGCTGGATCACGTCGGGGACTTCGTCTTCTTCGATGACGAAGGTCAGGTTGATTTCCGAAGCGCCTTGGGAAATCATGCGAATCTTCTTGTCGGCCAGCTCGCGAAAGACTAACGCCGCGATGCCCGGAGTTGCGCGCAGATTCTCTCCGACCAGGCAGACGATGGCTTTGCGGCCTTCGTATTTTACGTCGGCCAACTTGGCGAGATCGGCGGCCAGGGCTGGAATCGCCTGATTCGAATCGACCGTCAGCGAAACGCTGACTTCCGAGGTGGAGACCACGTCGATGGAAACTTTGTGGCGGTCGAAGGCCTCGAAGATCGAGCGCAGGAATCCATGGGCCAGCAGCATGCGTGGAGCGGCTACGTCGACAATCGTGATGCGCTTCTTCGCGGCGATCGCTTTGAAAATGTTTTTGCCCTGCGGGGCGCGCGTGGTGATGCGGGTACCTTCGCAGGATGGATTGCGCGAGTTCAGCACGTAGACGGGAATATTCTTCTGGATGGCCGGAAGCACCGTCGCGGGGTGCAGGACTTTCGCGCCGAAGTACGCAAGTTCGGCCGCTTCGTCGAAGCTGATGACTTTGATCCGACGGGCTGCGGGGCAGATGCGGGGATCGGTGGTGAGGATGCCGTCGACGTCGGTCCAGATCTCGATGCGGTCGGCGCCGAGACCGGCACCGAAGATGGCGGCGGAGAAATCGGAGCCGCCGCGTCCAATGGTAGTGGTGATGCCGGCGCGGTTGGCGGCGATGAAGCCGCCCATGACCGGGACTTGTCCAGCTTGCAAAAGGGGCTGAACGGTTTGCTGCAGCTTGGCGTTGGTTTCTTCGTATTGCGGGACCGCCTGCATGTAGGCGCTGTCGGTGACCAGCACGTCGCGGGAGTCGACGTGGGCTCCGTTGAGTCCGCGGGCCGCGAAGGCGGCGGCAACGATTTTGCTGGAAAGCATTTCGCCAAAAGCGGCGACGTGGTCGGTGGTGCGGGGGGTGATTTCACCGACGGCCGAGATGCCGCGCAGGAGTTCATCGAGCGATTCGAAATCTGTGCCAAGCTCGGAATGGAACTCGGTGAAGCGCGCGGTGCCGAGCAGTTCGCTGGCGGTGTTGTAGTGGCGCTCCTGCAGCGAGCGGCAAAGTTTCAGCGCGGTCTTGCGTTCGCCGGCGCCAGCGGCTTTGGCCATGGTCAACAAGGTGTCGGTGACCTTCGCCATGGCGCTGACGACGACGACCGGTTTTTGCGGCAGGCGACCTTGAACGATGGAGGCGACGCGGTCGATGGCTTTGGCATCTTCGACGGAAGTGCCGCCGAACTTCATGACGATCATGGGCGGGGCTTCCCGAGAGAAGTAAGAGAACTGTGTTGGACGCTGGACCACAGGGCTGCGGAGGCGACACGCGCTGGATCCTTCGCTCCGCCTGACGAACGGCTTCGCTCGGGATGACGCCACCGGTTTGGAGGACGAAAAGATCCGAACTGTTCGACGACGCCAAAGTCGTCCGCTAGGAGTGCGGTCATCTCAGATCGCATCATCCCAGGTAGCCTTTGGCTTTGAGCAGTTCCGCGTTCAGGACTGCGGCTCCGGCGGCTCCGCGGATCGTGTTATGGGAGAGCACGGTGAATTTCCAGTCGAGCACGCCGCAGGGACGAAGGCGGCCGACGGCAGTGGTCATGCCCGCGCCCATGTCGACGTCGAATCGCGGTTGCGGACGGTCGGCGGCTTCGAGGTAGACAACGGGGCGTTCTGGTGCGCTGGGGAGTTGCAGTTCCTGCGGCTCAGCGCGGTAGTCGTTCCAGGCGGCGATGATTTCCTGCGGCTTGGCTTTTTTCTGCAGGCGGATGGAAATCGATTCGGTGTGTCCGTCTTCGACGGCGACACGGTTGCACTGCGCGCTCATGGCGAAGGCGCCGGGAATCACTCTGGAGCCATTGAGCTGGCCGAGCAGTTTCTTGGTCTCCTCTTCCATCTTCTCTTCCTCGTTGCGGATGTAGGGAATGACATTGCCGAGGATGTCGAGCGATGCGACGCCGGGATACCCCGCTCCGCTGACGGCTTGCATGGTCACAGCCATCACCGTCTCGAGGCCGAACTGCTGGTGTAGAGGGGCAAGGGCCAGCACGAGTCCGATCGCCGAGCAGTTGGGATTGGTGACGACGTAGCCGCCAGACTTCTTGCGCCAGGATTGGATATCAATCAGCTTGATGTGACCGCCGTTGACTTCGGGAATGACGAGGGGTACGTCTTCCTGCATGCGCAGGGCGCTGGAGTTCGAGACCACGGCACAACCGGCGTCGGCGAAACGAGGCTCAAGTTCGGCGGCGATGGAGGCGTCGAGGGCGGCGAAAATAATCCTGGGCGCGCCTTCGGGTGTGGCGGGTGAAACAGTCATGCGGGCGACGGCCGACGGAATCGGCGTCTTGAGGCGCCAGCGCGCGGCCTCGGAGTAGACCTTGCCTTCGGAACGGTCGGAAGCGGCCAGCCAGGTCACTTCGAACCAGGGATGGTGCTCCAGCATCTGTATGAATCTTTGTCCGACGACGCCGGTGGCGCCGAGAATACCAATAGCAATTTTGTGGTTCATAGAATACTTGGAATTCTATAACAGTTGGGGGAAGCGGATTCCTCCGCCCGGAATGACACGCCTCGTTTGGAACCGTGGCGACTGAACCCGCAAGTAGCGAAAGGAGGACCACTTCCGCACGCCTGCAGAAGACGCCCGTGGGACAGCCTGCGGGACGCCGGCGCTACGTTGTGTCGCTACGCTATGAATCTACGCGCTGCGACTACGGCCTGTGGGCTTCGTGGTTGCGGAACGTGTAGTCGGTGAGGGGGCCGAATTTTTTCTTCTCGGCGTAGAGGCGCCAGCGGCGGAAGACGATG
>DATDGW010000159.1:0-2101 GCA_036521895.1 Candidatus Sulfotelmatobacter sp.
GAGCGCAGCGAGGAGAGTTCAGCACTGCGAACTGCCGAAAGGACGCATGATTGACCTACGTCGTCAATGAGAGCTGCATTCGCTGCAAAACGATGGACT
This sequence comes from Candidatus Sulfotelmatobacter sp., assembly GCA_036521895.1. Taxonomy (GTDB): domain Bacteria; phylum Acidobacteriota; class Terriglobia; order Terriglobales; family Acidobacteriaceae; genus Sulfotelmatobacter. Next base: position 100 of record DATDGW010000159.1, read on the forward strand.
GCGTCGAGGTGTGCCCCGTGGATTGTTTCTACGAGGGTGAGAATATGCTGGTGATCCACCCGGACGAATGCATTGACTGCAGTGTTTGCGTGCCGGAATGCCCTGTGGACGCCATAAAGCCCGATACGGACCCAGGGCTTGAGGAATGGTTGTCGCTGAATGCGAAATACGCGAAAATTTGGCCAAATATTAAGGTCAAAAAAGCGCCTCCGGCCGACTCTAAGGAGTGGGAGGGAAAGCTGGATAAACTGCAATACTTCTCACCAAATCCCGGTGCGGGTGATTGAGTCGGACAGCGCCAGCCAAATCGGCGGATGTAAGACCGGGTAGCGAAAGAGCAACCGCTTCGAAGTCGTTAAGAATTCGAACCTGCAGGCCGAAACCCGTTTGCAGCTCACCGGCGTCAATTACCCAGGAAGAGTTTGTCAGAGGGACACGCTCACCTTTTACAGGACCTGCAATAGCAAGGAACGCCTGATGGATCTGCGTCTGACTACAATGTTCCTTTAGGAAAATCGCCAGCACATCCGCAAATTGCCCAAACTTAGCTACCTCAAAGCTGCTGATTGCATTCAAGTTTCCATTCGATACCAGCGCGAACCTTGCGTTAGTAGCGCCAACATCGCCCACCAAAACTGAGCTTGTCATGTGGTATCTGCCCGCCGCCCGATCAAATGTTTGTTTTGACTGATCGCAGCCGCTTGTGACAAAGTTTTTTGACTGTGGACCAGCCACTTTCTCAGATCAAGCGGTTGAAGTTCATGCATATGAGGCCGCATCGCCTTTTACTTCTCCCGATGACCATTGCCCAGTATCTTGGGTGTCGATTTTGTGCGACGCCGTTCCACAAATGTCATCACTCAACCCATTCCCGCTTTCATTGGCTTGACGGCACTGTTGGCCGATCTGGCTCATTAACGTTGGCGGAAGCGCGCATGTTGGTGAGGAGCAGCTAATGGCTATAAAGCGTATCGGTATTCTACCGGTGGCGGCGATGTTCCGGGCCTCAACGCCGTAATCAAGAGCGCTACCTACCGTAGGAGCGAGAACGACATCGAGATTTTTGGTCTCCGTCGTGGCTGGGAGGCGCTCACGCATCGAGGACGCGAGCAGTAGGTCGCAATGTTTACGGGCAACGGTTTGCGGCGAGCATCTCTACACCAGGCAGGGCCTTACCCTCCAGCCATTCCAGGAAGGCGCCGCCGGCGGTCGAAACATAAGTAAATCGCTCGGCCACAATCGCGCTATTAAGGGCCGCGACCGTGTCCCCGCCGCCGGCGACCGAGACGAGCTTGCCAGCCTCGGTCAGCTCCGCCGTCGCTTTCGCGACTTCAATTGTACCCTGGTCGAATGGCTTCACCTCGAAGGCGCCGAACGGCCCGTTCCACACAAGCGTCTTCGCCTGCGCTAACACCGAAATAACACGCTGTACGCTACGAGGGCCGATATCGAGAATCATATCGAAGGCACCAATCGCATTCACGGAGACGACCCGCGACTGGACGTTTGCCTCCAATTTCTGTGCCACCACGGCGTCAACCGGAAGCACGATCTCGCGGCCTTTCGCCTCCGCGTGAGCCACAATCTCGCGCGCCGTGGAGAGGAGAGCGTACTCGCACAGCGATCTACCGACATTATGACCCAGTGCGGCCAAGAACGTGTTCGCCATTCCGCCCCCAATAATGAGGACGTTCACCCGGCCCAAAAGATTGCGGAGCAGGCCAAGCTTGGTGGAGACCTTCGCGCCGCCCACGATCGCCGCGAGCGGACGACTCGGCGTCTCCAGCACTTTGGTCAGCGCCTCGAGTTCGGCTTGCATGGTACGGCCAGCATAGCTGGGCAGCTCGTGGCCAAGCCCCTCGACCGAGGCATGCGCGCGATGCGCCACCGAGAAGGCATCATTGACGAAAATGTCGCCGAGCGCCGCGAGCTTCGCAACGAAATCAGGATCGTTCTCTTCCTCGCCCATATGAAACCGAGTGTTTTCCAGGCATACGACGTC
>DATDGW010000160.1:0-3836 GCA_036521895.1 Candidatus Sulfotelmatobacter sp.
GCTTTACCGGCCAATATCTGCCCGATCTGAGCCGTTGGTGAGGTTTTTGGTTTCGGCGATGATTTTTGTGAGTCGATTCGAGAGTCGATCGAGGCAGGTGCGGGTGGCTCCGTCTGGCAATGCGCGGCGAAACATTTCCAAGGCTTGTTGGGCACCGAAGAGCGCATCGATGACACCATTGAGGCCGGTTCGCAGGGGGCTGAAGGAAGCCTTCGGCTGCGGTGTCAGATGTCGCGGTTTTGAGCGCGCCAGCTGAAATTCCCGTTTCAGATCGGTCAAGGTCACATCCAGGTAGCGCATGGTCATGTCTGGATCGACGTGACCGAGTAGATTCATCAGCGCTGGCAAGCCGACACCGGCCCGAAGCAACTCAGATGCGTACGTGTGCCGGAATTGGTGCGGGACGAGGCGTGTCGAAAGACCGATTTCATGGCAGACCTGATGGAGATAATCGCGTAGTTGTCGAATGAGCGCCTCTTTGCTACGCGGTCGAGGCAAGAGGAAGCCATCGTCGGGAAGCGGTTCCAGCGAGCGAAAGAAGCGCAGCCTCTGGACGAACTTGCAGACGAACGGATCGACCGGGACCAGTCGTTCGGTTTTCAGTTTGCCGAGCGGCACATGGACGGCCCATTGGTCCGGGCCAGTGGAACGGAGGCAGTCCGATGCGAGATCGGCGCACTCACCGATGCGCATGCCAGTCTGGCGGATCAGCAGGAAGACATTCGCACCCAGGTCGTTGCGGCGGAGGAACTCCTGTTGCAGCAGTTGATCCTGTTCGGGACTAAGCGGACGGGGCAGTCTGTAGGGGAGGCGGGGGATGTCCTCGCGCCGGATCAGATGAGTAAGTTCGGGAAGATCGTTCAGCCACGCCAGTTCGTGGAAGGTCCAGCGGAGGGCAATCAACAGGTTGATATACGAATTAGTCGTCAGTGCCGGTGTTTGGGAGCGTCGGGAAGACATCCACCCGAGAATGTGGGGATCGCGGCGGAGTTGCGTGAGCGAACTGACGTCGGGATATGTGGCGCCGAGAAAGGTGAGGAAGCTGCGGACGGTTCCGCGGTAGTGACGAATGGTTTCAGGATTAAGCGCGGCGCCAAGCGACGCGACGGCGTGGTCGAAGGAATCAGCCAACGGATGCTGAAGCGGAGGCCGTCGTGTGCGATTCATGATCGATTTCCGGGCACAGGCCGTATGTGCTGGGCTACGGCGCGCGCGTACTCGAGGTAGACGTCTTGCGGAGTGACCTGCACATAGAGCAACGTGGTTTGGATATCGGAGTGGCCCATCAAGCGCATAAGTGCGGGGAGACTGACGCCGGCCCGCAGCATGTCTGAGGCGAACGTGTGCCGAAACCGATGTGGGTTTGCGAGTTTGATTCCGGTCGTTCGGCGATGATACCGGAACAGGGATCGCAGGCCGGCGGGTGTCATGCGCTGTCCGCGGGCTGGTCCTTTCAAAGAGACGAAAAGTGCAGCGCTACAAGGATTGGGCCGCTCCAGCCGCATGTAATGTTCGAGCAGTTCAACGGTCTCTGGCGCCAGCGGGACAAATCGCAACTTGCCGCCTTTGCCGCGAACGCGCAACTGCCCTTCGGAGAGCAGCACATCTTCCGGGTTCAGAGCAAGGACCTCCGCCGACCGGAGTCCTTGCAGGAGCATCAGACCGACTATGGCGAGGTCGCGGGTGGTACGAAAACTTGACCAGAAACGGGCCACCTCATCGATGGATAGCGGCACGATGCTCCGTTTGGGTTCCTTAACCCGAAGCCGGCTGATTGCCCAGCGCGGTCTGGCCAAGCCCATAGGCCGACGGCGCAGATAAGCTTGATGGAACCCCGGGGCAATCTGGCAAGGGGCATCGGGAAACTCGTTGCGGAGAGCGCGATCAGCGACGGCGATGCGTGCGTTGATGGTGGAACCGGAAGGCCGTGGTTGTAGACCGGATTCAAAACGGAGATACTCCAGCAGCGTCGATTCGGTGAGATCTCGTTCCAAGACATCGCCGGTGCGATGGATGCCTGCCCACCAGCGGACAAAGTGCAGCAGGTTGTGCGCATACAGGCGCAGACTCCTGTCGGCCAACCGGCGTACGTACTCGCGATCCAGATAGCGGTTAACCCAGCCCACCTCCCGCCCGGTGCGCTGTTCGATGACGTGAACCGGACTTCGTGAGTTCTGCGAGGTCTGCAGATCGATTACACGGAACTTCATGGCTGGGCGTTCTCCAGAAGCGACTGAAACTGTCGCGCATCACCGCCCTGAAGGAACCACGAGTTCGGATCGTGGCCCTCGGGCAATGAGACGTTACGAGCGTTCGAGCCTTGCTCGCGCAGTCGGTCTGCCAGGCTTTGCGCTGCCTGCTGGCCACTGCCGTTTGAGTCCGCATCAAAAGCGAGGTAGACGGTCCGGTTGCAATCGGACAACTGGCACAACTGGTGTCGGTTGAGATGAGTTCCCATGCTGCAGGTCAGGTTGCGAAAACCCGCCTGCCACAGCACGGCATAGTCGAATAGACCCTCGACAAGGATCACTTCCCGATAACGCCGAACTTCGTCCCAGCGGTACAGGCCGCCTTTACTTCCGGGCAAAAACCGGTGAGGCGGCGCCGAAGCCGAGATGCTGCGCCCATAGAGATTGCCGTCCAGCGGAAAAACGATGCGATGCACATACGCGTCGTAGCCCGCGGACGTAACCAAGCCGGCCTGTGACAGGGCCGTCAAAGGGTGGCCCAGTTCCGTCAGCCAACTGCGCAGGCACGCGCCGGGCGCGTAACCGATTCGCATGTGGTCGATGAGTTCCGGTGAGCGGATTCCGCGTTGATCGAGATAGCCAACTGCCTCGTAGTGTCGGTGCAGTTGCAGGCGATAGAAGTTTGCGACATCCTGCAATAACGGTGCCAGGCCACGCCACTGGCGGAGCAGCGCTACTGCCTGCGGGAATCTCACCTCGTGATAAATCTCGGCAAAGCGAATCACGTCTCCGCCACGTCCACAGCCGTAGCAATAGAACAAGCCCTTGTTGGGGTCCACCACGAAGCTGGGATGGTGATCTCGATGCAGCGGGCAAAGTCCCATCCACCGGCCGCGACTGAGTTGCCGTCCCGGTCGCCAATCATGTGCCTGGAGATAGTCCAACAGCGGAATCTGCCGCTTCAGGTCGTCGAGTGCCTCGCGCTTCACGGACTTCTTGCCTCGATCGGCAGAATACGGCACAACGCGGTCAGATCCCAGGCAAGGATGGTGGGTCCCGGCAGAAAGTGGTGGCCACTGCTGCCGGCGGCCCAACACCACACACTCAGCAATCGCCGCCAGCACCATCGACGTACCGTAGATGGATCCGGCACGCGTGAGGGGTCCCTACAGTGCGGTGTTGACTGCTCGGCAGTGTCACCGGCACTGATTCGCTCGCATGCCTGCTGCCGACACCGCAAGGTGAAATGCCCGGATGGCGTCAGCCACTCCGGCAAGATGGTGAAGGTTTTCCCACACGGATGGCAGATCCCGCGGCGGATCCAAATGCGTTGGTGTTTGGCATCGTGCGCTTGCCGCAGTCGCCGCCCGTGGCCGATGATTGTGTCGCTATGGCAAAGCGGGCACAGTCGCGGCAGGAGATCGAGCGGAATTACCCCGGCTCAAGCTTGTCTTGCGTTTCAGGTAGTGCGATAAAGAGAATCACGGCTGGCGTGAAGGCCCGCCGCTGACTCTCGCCTGCAAACGATCGATCTGCTGGCCGGGCCTTCACCCTCCCGGCATAAACAGGTTCAAACGAAAAAAGAATACAGCTTCACACCGGACGCCGCGAGTCCCTCTACCTCAACATTGGCCGGTAATCTTGCGC
>DATDGW010000161.1:0-15707 GCA_036521895.1 Candidatus Sulfotelmatobacter sp.
GTTGACGAACGTTCTCGCTCCCGGTGCCATGGGAACGAGCACCCAGGTCGCGCCCGATGCCACGGTGGAGGGACAAGCGGAGAACCGCCGGGTCGTCGTCAGAATCCTGCAGAACAAGGGCATCGCAGGCACATAGACGTCTCGCGCAAAATCAGTGGCTCATCGACGACGCTTACGCGTTAGCGACAACTGGCCTGCTAAGGTCGCGCTGAAATCACACTCGTGGCACTCCCATGCGTCGACGTGCCCGGCCGATGGTGCGGCACCTGTCAAAATCGACAGTTGTGCACAGCGTGCGCCACACCCATAGTTTGTAGGACCGTGTGCGGCGCGACACCGGAGACTGTGGGGCCCTATTCCGACACTCCTGGATAAGATCCCGGATGAATTCAAACCCCTGGCGGCGCTGGCCCTTGGTGCAGTCGTTTTGGTTTTCATCGCGCTGTTCCATGGTGCCGGCCTGCACTGGATCCAGAGCCTGCAACACCGCGGCGAGCGACGTCTGCGTGCAGAGCGACCCCATCTGCTCGCGGCCTCATTGCTGTTCGGATGGTCCGTGCTCCTCATGCTCAATTTACATCTTGTGGAAGTCATGATCTGGGCCTTCGTCCTCAATCAGATGGATCTGATCGTGCACCCTTACGATGCGATCTACTACTGTGCCAATTGCTACACCACGCTCGGCATGGGCAGGATTGACGTTGGAGAGCATTGGCGAATCATTAGCGCCATCATTGGCATTTCCGGATTGTTCACGTTTGCCTGGACGACCAGCGCTTTGGTAGACGTCGTCGCTTCCAACCGGCGGCTCATCAATCATCTGGAGGACGAGCGCGAGCAGGAAATGCACATGCGCTTCGCTCTCAGAAAACAACAATGGGCCATGCTGAAAACGGAAGGGCACGCGGAGCGGGTGGAAAAAGAAAAGGCGCGGCTCGCCGCCGCGGGCTCCTCATTGCGTCAGAGGTTCAGAATCTGGCGGGAAGAGAGAAAGAACCTGCAGGAACTCCGCAGAGAGAAGCTGCGCGAAATGGAGGCTCTCCGCCGGCAAGAGCGATTAAAGGAATTGGATGCCATCGCCAAAGCCGCCACGACCAGTCCAGAAGACAAGAAGCCGCAGTAATAGCGTCGGGTTGAACCCACCCCGGCAAGATACTCTGTCCAAAAACGAAGGCCGGGTATCCCGGAAGGAAGTTCCGGATCCCGGCCCACGTCTTACTTCAACTTGGAGTAGAAGCCTTGCCTGTTAGTTGCCCGAGCCATTGTTGGCGGCAGCGGTAGCCGGAGCCGCAGCTGGAGCGGCGGCGCCTGTACCGTACCGGATCAACCGCGGAAAGAAGGGCGTGACTTCAAACGGCATCTTGTCACGCGCCGAGGTGATCGCGACCGGAGCCGCCTTCACCATTTCCGCCTTGTCGTCCCAGGGATTGATCTTCACGCGGCCGCCTAGGGGCAGAGCTGCGATCTGATCGAGTTTGGTGTTGTCCAGCGCCGGGCCTTGCGTGGAGAGCGCGGTCAACCGATTCACCGTTCCGTTTTCCGCCAGTGGGTTGCCCAGGTGCGTAGTCAGCAGTGCGCTTAGTTGCGGAGCGCGCAGCTGCAGCGCCTTCAGGAACAGGCCCACGTTGTCCAGCTTCTGCGCATAAGGCGAGTTCTTCAGAAGTTCCACCGCCTTTTTGTCGGCGGCGGTTTCTTCTTCCGGAATGTGTTTGAAGCCGAGGTTCTGATAGGTTCCCTCGTCCGAGAACAGCATGCGGTCGTTGAACGCGTACTTGCTGCCCAGGTTGTGGCCGAGCACGATGTGCGCGAGTTCATGCGAGAGCACGGCAGCCAGGCTGGCCTCGTCGGGAAGCACGTCCACCAGGCCGCGGCTGATTACGATCGTGTTGCCCACGCTGAACGTTTCCAGCGGGGAAGTGAGAAGCACGCGCGTACGAACCGGGCGCGGCAGGTCGATGTTGTTGGTGACCTCCAGGTTGTTCACGACAGTCTGAAGAATCCGGTCGAGGTCGCCCTCGGGCGCGAGCAAGCCGGCGTTGGTCAGGCGCTCGACAACGTTGTCTTCCGCCTGCTGCTGCCATACGCGCTCAGCCTGCAGAGGAGACGCATCCTGCGCGGCCGCGCTTTCGTCGGTCACGCTGTCCACGCGGATCTGCGTCAACTCGTCGTCCTTGCCGCCCTTTTTCAGGTCATAACCCCAGATGCGGGTCTGCGCCTTGAAGGCCAGCTTGTTCTTCACGCCGGCGCTGAAGTCGCCTTCTTCGCTGTAGATGAAAGACGGAACCCAGTAGCCCGGGATCAGGTTTAAGCGCCAGCTGTCCATGTGGAAGAACATTGCGTTGCGCGGAGCCGGAGAGTACGTTCCGTTCAGGCGCACGATGTTGAATCCCTGATCTTCCACCCATATGCGGCCCAGGAAGCGGCCCCGGCCGGACTTCGGTTTCGGCGTTACGTCAAATACCAGGCAGCGCACGTCGCCCAGGAACTCGCGGCGGGCATAGTGAAAGTCATAGTGCTCGCGGTCGAAATCCGTGCGGTCTGCATAGACCATCCACGAGAAACCGAGCGGCTGGTACTGGACCTTATAGAGCTTGCCAAAGCCGCCCAACAGGCGCGCCTGCATGCTCTTGTCTTCTTCCTTCAGATAATCTTTGCGGTCGACGGTCTCGCCCATATCCATGCGGCCGAGAAAGTAATGATCCGCGCTCGGCACCGGGCCGAGTTGCGGGTCGGCGGTCAGATTCTGCAGATAGGTCTCGACCACCGGAGTGCGGTTCGCCAGCGCCTTAATCAAACCGTGTTCGCGCTGAATAAAGAGGTTCACAACCTGGTCCATGGTCGTGGGAGCGGGCGCAGCCGCTGGCTGCTCTAGCGGAGTAGCCGGTGCCGCAGCCGGCTGGGCTTCTGCCGGGGCAGTCTGCTGAGACGATTGCGCTGTCTGCGTCGTATCGGGCGCAGGCGGCTGTGCGGACGGCTGTGACTCCGCCGCTTGCTGTGCGGCCGCGCTCATCGATGCCAGCAACGCCGCAGTGAGTATCGCTTTCCAAGTACGCATGACTCTTTTCTCCAAGTTTCTTCGAACCAGTTTTCAGACGCGAACCGTTTCCCTTGACTGGTCAATTGCCAGAGTTGCTTCGCCAAAACCTTTTAGTACGCCATCTGGAACGTCACGTGAACCACTGCCGTGGAATCGACCGGTTGCCCGGCGCGTAGCGCCGGCTTGAACCGGATCTTGTTGGCGGCAGCGATCGCGGCTTCATCCAGCCCGTGACCCAGACCGCGTACGACGCGATTCACATGCAACGTGCCGTTCGCAGAAAAACTCACTTCGAGAAGCACTTCGCCTTCCAGCTTCAGGCTGCGCGCTTCCTCGGTGTAAACCGGATTGGGCTTGAACGTGATTTCCACCGGCGTGCTCGCCGGGCCGGAATCCACTGGCGCAATCTTCGGTCCACCGTGCACCACCTGCTCCGATCCAAATCCGCCGGTCGTGACGCCCGGGCCGTTGCTGCGCCCGTCACCCTTGCCTCCGGTCGCGATGCCGTTGCCGAAATCCGCGCTGGCCACCGTGCCTTTGATTCCTTTTGCTCCGCCAGAGCCGTTGCCTTGTCCCGGACCCGCGGGCATGTCAAAACCACCAGCCTGCGCGGCGTACAACTTCGCGCCCTGCTTACCCTCGCCCTTCAAGCCATTGGGATCGCCAAACCCGCCCGTCTGGACTTTTTCTACGGCCGCATTCACCGTCGGCTTCTGCGAACTGCCCCCAAAATCTCCGGTATGCACCAGTTGCGGACGCGCCCCACCCGCTGCCACCTTTAATTCCGGAGCCTTGAACTGGTTTACCACGACCTTGGGAGCTTCCACGGGCTGCGGCGCTTCCCGCCGGACTTCTTTCGGTACGATCAACTTGGGCCGCTCAAATACCGGCAGTTTTACCGCGGGCAGCAGCTTGGGATGAACCTCCGGCTTCACCAGCTTGATCGGCTCCGGCTCCGGGCGCAATGACGGCATGGGAATCAATTCCGTGACGTGGTACTGCGCGATCTGCATCTTTTCCGGAAGGATCAGCCCGAGGTTGACTACGATGAGCAGGGCCAGCGCCACCAGTCCATAAGCGGTCGCCAGTGCCCGTTTGTTGACCTTGCGTTCGGGCAGTAATCCGAGTTGAAAGCCGCGATAAGCCATCGCCATGCAATTTCACTCCATAGGGTTCCCGGTTTGGGGAGAACGACCAGGACTTGGAGTCTTAAAAATACGGGAGATAGGACAGGGGGTAAACGTGTCAACGGCTCTTGACCTTAGGTAACCTCGAAAGCGCACTTTTGAGGGAATCGGCCCAAAACAGGCGCGGGACAGGCGTTACCGCCAAGGTAACACGCGGTGACCCTGCGAAACCGGGACGAAACACGGACGTACCCGTGGAAACCACCGGCGAAACCGAGGATGCTTTTCTCGGTGTTCTGCGAGTGTCTTTTAACGTTCCGTTCGCGCTGAAGAGCCTGCGTTTTCCCTTCGCCGCAGGGAGGAGAAGATCGCAAACACCGGAATTCCGGCGAGAATGACGAAGACCCCATATCCCGAGTTCGGCCAGTCGTTCGCGAAGGTGTAGCACAGGAGCGCGGCCGCAACCGCGATGAAGATCGCGGGCACGAGGGGATAACCCCACATGCGATATGGACGCGCCGCCTGCGGTTCGCGGTGCCGGAACACGAAAATCGTGCTGCCCGCGATCAGGTAGAAGAGCCACTCCGCAAAAATCGCCAGAGAAAACAGCTGCCGGAAATTTGCTCCCAGCAGCAGCAGCAGAATCGACAGCACAGCCTGCACCACGATCGCGACTGACGGCGTGTGATATCGCGGATGCACCTCCGCCAGCGCGCGAAAAAAGTATCCATCCCGCGCTACCGCGAACGGCACCCGCGCACCGCTCATGATTGTGCCATTGAGCCCGACCAGCATCGAAATCGCCATGCCCGCGGAAACAATGCTGGCCCCCATTCGTCCCATAACGAGTGCAACCGCATCCGACGCCGGCCGCGGGGAAGCAGCGATCGCATCGGCGGGAAGCACGTATTGCACTCCGAGGTTGACCAGTACGTACAGCAGCCCGACGGTGGCCACACCCGCGATCAACGCGATGGGAATGTTGCGCTCAGGATTCTTCACCTCTCCGGCCACCATGTTCAGATCGTTCCATCCGTCATAGGCCCAGAGCGCGGCCACCAGAGCAGCCATGAATCCGGCGACGCCGCCCTTTGCGCCCGCGAACGTGCTCGCGAAATTGCTCCATCCCCGGCCGGTGGCGCTGCCGATCCCGCTGAAGCAGACAAACACGACTCCGAGAATGATGGCGACCTTCAGCACCGTAAACACAAGCTGGAACTCGCCGGCTTTCTTAACGCCCAAGTAGTTCAGTAGGGAGATGAGAATGGCGGCGGCGATGGCGAACATCTGTCCCCAGGTCACCGCGAACGGCGTGCTGATGACATTCGCCGAGAAGAAAGAGAAGACCCCGAAGGTTCCCAGAATCCGTACCAGTCCCGTGACTACGGTCGCGACCGAAGCGGGTTTCGCGATCACGAACCATGTCCACGCATACAGGAATCCGCCCAGCGGGCCGTACGCATCGCGCACGTACACATACTCGCCGCCGGTCTGCGGCTTCATCGCTCCGAGTTCGGCGTAGGTAAGAGCTCCAGCAAATGAAAGTACTCCGCCCACCACCCACGCCAGATAGACGAGCTTGGCCGAGCCCACGGCCTGCATCATTTCGGCGGGTACAAGAAAAATTCCGCTGCCGATGATCGTTCCCACGACCACCGCAGAAGCGTGACTTACTCCCAGATCGCGGGAGAGTTCGGGACGGGAAGTGGCAACGGCAGTGACCTCAGCCATGTTGGAGTTGGAGTATACGCGAGGATGGAGACGGTGAGAGCGCAATCTTCGCGAAGAATCAGTTCCAGTGCGCCGACGACGCCCGCCGCACCGGTTCCGACGCCAGTGGCAGCGGAACCTCCAGCGTCCCCATGCGATCGTTCATGCGGTCACGCACCCCGACCCGGATCGACTTTGCACCTACGGGAACAATTAGCGATTGGTGCAGCCGGTACAACCCCGCCTTGTTTTCCGCGGGCTCGGCCGACTCCTCGGGCACTCCATCATTCACGATACCGTTCAGCACTTTGCCGTCATCATCGAATGCAGCCACCGCAAACTCGAGCGTCCCTTGTCGTCCGGCGCGTTCCGCCAGCGCCCTGAACTGGGGATCGAGCACGCGATAGTCGATGGTGTAGGTTTGGATCTTCACCGGGGCCAGCGGCTTCAGTGGCTTGTTCCGTCGATGCGTGCGGTAAAACCCAGATTGTTCGTCAAGGAGCAACATCTGCGCCGGAGTCGCCGTCACAACTCCGCCCTCAGTCCGCAAATGTGCAGAGAACACCAGATCGTGCAGCATCGGTGCGCCCGGCTTTATGTTTCCTTGCAGCACATCTCCAGCCTGGAGCGGAACTGCGACTGCTACCGTCCCAGGATTGGTTTTGTCTTGCTCCGCCTCAGTAGATACGAGCGGAACGCGGCAATAATTGCGCCGGTACGAGAGCTGATATTTTTCCTTGTCGACTTTCACCTCGATGTTGTGACACTTCCCGTCATCGACGTACGCCTGAGGGGAATAGGTGAGCGTGTAGTAGTTCCCGCCGTCCGCGGTAGCTGTGTTCAGAATATCCACTAGGCCATTGTCGCTGTAAAACGCACGGCCTCCGGTGATCGCGGCGATTTGCTCCTCCGCCGCCTTACTTGCGACAAAGGTGCTTACGGCGGGATTCGGGTCGACACCGCTCACATCCGCCGGAAAGACTGCGATTTGGGCCTGTGCTAGCGCATTGATCTCCGCTTTGATGTTGTCCGCTAACGGGGAGTTCCCCTCCTGAGGCGAAATCGACAGGGGAAAAGTTCCCGCGACCCAGATCAAATTCTTGCGGCCAGGAATGCCATCCATATACTCGCCGATGTGCGTCAGCATATCCAACGAGGTGTCGGGATCGCCGTAGCCGTAGTTTCGAGCCAGCAGGAAAACCTTCGGCACATGGGACTGGGGACGCTTGGGGTCCAACGCGGCGTACAACTGGCCCTTGTCTTCGGTGAATCCCTGCACCAGGTACAGCTTGTCGGTCGTGACGAACACGGCAAATCTCGTACCCGCAGGCTTGCTCTTGATGAACGTGAGGACCTGCTGCCGCGCCATCATCTGATCGGCGGTTTCCGTATTCACCAGGTCGAGCAGCAACACATAAAGCGGCCCCCGCTCGGGAGCCTTCGGGATGTTCTCGAAGACATTGGGCGGCAGGGGCGGCGCATTCGGCCCACGAGAGATTGATGCCTTGTCGAAGTCAAAGACATCGAACGACAGGGCGCGTTGCGGCTCCTTATCTTCCGTGATGGAGAAATCGCTGGCCGTGAGTCCGTGCACCGGCTTGCCATCGGCGTCGCGGACCATGACATCGACGATTACCCGCCGCACGGTCTGGTGAATGGTCATAGTCGGCTCCTGCACCTCGGGGCCGGGCAATGCTGGCGCGGGCTGCCCGACCAGCTTGGTTGGAGCGGCGCCCCGGTTCTGAGCCGGGGATGAGCCCTGTGTCGGGGCTTGTGGAGCTTCCGCCTGTGCGACCAGGGGCGCAACCGGGAAACAGGACAGAGCCAATAACGCTAGAACACGTCGCGATGGGGCAGGGAACATCATCATTTCGCACCGTCGATCAAGTCTCGCCTACTATTAGATACAACCCATAGATACAACCCACTGCAGAACGTCTTGTCTCGACCCTTCCGGCAATTATTTCGAAGTGTTTAGGATCAACTTGGGAGTCTCCGTCCCCCCTCCGCCGACTCGCCAACGATTGCGCTTACAATCCATCCCACGGTGAATGTCACCGCCGTCCCGATCAGCACCCACCACGTCCACGGCACGTGAGTCCACCGCCACAGATACAGATCCATGGCAAAGCCGCAGGCCATTCCCGCCATGGCGCCGCGCTGGTTCGCCCTTCGCGTGAGGACGCCTAGGAGAAATACGCCGAGCAATGCCCCATACGCCACCGAGGCAATCTGCAGGCCCACCTCTACCACGCGCCCCCCTTTCTGGAGTGCGATCAACGCCAGACCGAATAGCACGAAGGCCCATACGAGCGTAGCCAGCCGGGACAGGCGCATCTTGGTCTTCTCATCTGCCAAGGGCCGCAGCCGCACGTAGAAATCCATGATTGAAGTCGACGACAGCGAATTCAGCGCCGCACTCAAGTTCGACATCGCCGCCGCCAGAATCGCCGCAATCAGCAGCCCCGAGATTCCATGCGGCATCCGCGTGACAATAAACGTCGGGTAAATGCGGTCGGGCCTTCCAAACGTCGATGACGGCACCCCGTAGTAAGCCCACAGCATGATCCCCACAGTCAGAAACAGCGCAAACTGAAAGAGCACGGCGATCCCGCTCGATACTAAAGCCGTCGCCGACTGTTTTTGCCCGCGCGCCGCCAGCAATCTCTGCACAATAAGTTGATCGGTGCCGTGACTCGCTACAGTAAAGAAAGTCCCGCCAATCACCCCCGCCCAGAACGTATAAGGAATCCAGACGCTCGTGCTGAAATCGAACAGCCGCATCTTGCCCGCGCCCGTCGCGGCCGCATGAATCGCGCTCCATCCTCCGGGCACGAGGTGCAGGATCGTTACCAGGCCCACCAGCGTTCCGCCAACGTAGATCACAGTTTGCACTACATCGGTCCAGATCACCGCTGCCAGCCCGCCCTCAAACGTATAGACGACCGTCAATGCCGTGATGATGGCGATCGACGCTACCTCGCCCGTACCCAGCGCAATCGATACCACAATCGATACAGCGTACACGCGCACGCCTTCCGCTGCGCCCCGCGTCACCAGAAACAAACCGGCAGTCAGCGAGCGCAGCCCTCTTCCGAAGCGCCGTTCGATCAGTTCATACGCGGTGTAGAGATCACCGCGGAAATAGTGGGGCAGCAGCACAAAGCTGATGACGATGCGCCCCACCACGTATCCCATCACGACCTGAAGAAATGTGAAGTTCGTGTCGTAGGCGAGGCCGGGAATGCTGATGATCGTCAGCGTGCTGGTCTCGGCCGCAACAATCGAGAGCGCGATCGCCCACCACGGAATGTCCCGTCCGGCCAGAAAATAATCGCGCAGCGAGCGCTGCTTCTTGCGGAAGCGCAGCCCAAACAGAGTGATGCCCGCCAGGTAGAGCGCGATGATCGCGAAATCGAGATGATTCAGACCCATAGGTTCGTTATACCTACAGAAAGCTTTGAACCGCTGAGATCGCAAAGCAGATCCCGCGGGGTTCGCAAAGAAGATCGGACACTCCTGTTAGGCTCGTCTCCGCGTTCTCTGCGCCGTTTCTGAGCGAACTCCGCGGTTAAAAGCTTTTTCGCTGCACCCAGACAGGTAAGCTCACACCACGTTGCCAATTCACGTTGCTAATTATGGAAGCAATTCGCCCTTTCCGCGAGTGAGATTCTGTAGTCCTCAAGCAAGCCAGGCGCGCACCACAGAAATCGGCGACAGCTCTGTGTTAGAAATAGACCGTGTCCTACTTTCTCGGCATCGACGGTGGCGGTACTAAGACAACATGCGCGGTCGGCGATGAATCCCACCTGCTCGCCACCGCGACGGCAGGGCCGAGCAACATCGTTCGCGCCGGAGAAGTGCAAGCCCGCGAATCGCTGCAGCAATCGGTGCGCCAGGCATGCGCGGCCACCGGCATTACTCCTGAGCAAGTGGTGCGCACCTGCGTAGGCGGTTCCGGCGCCGCGCGTCCAGAATTGGCCGACGTGGTGCGTCGATCGTTAGCCGAGATTCTGACCACTCCCATCGATGTCGTTGGTGACATGCAAATCGCCCTGGAAGCCGCCTTCGACGCCGGTCCGGGCGTCATCGTCATCGCGGGCACCGGATCCATTGCGTATGGCCGCGACCCGCAGGGAGCCACCGTCCGCGCCGGTGGTTGGGGATTTGCCATCGGCGACGAGGGCTCCGCGCACTGGATCGGGCGCGCCGCCGTCAACGCAGTTCTCCGCGCCGCTGATCCGCGCGACGGTAGGCCAGAGAGCAAGCCCGACTCTCCTCTGTCCGCTGCTCTACTCAAAGCTTGGGGTGTGACCTCACTCGCCGATCTTGCCCGCGCCGCCAACTCGATCCCCCCTCCTGACTTTGCCGCACTTTTCCCGGCAGTTGCTGCCAACAGCGATGACCTAGCGACTCCAGTTCTTACACGCGCGGGCAAGGAACTTGCCGCTGTAGCCGCGGTGGTGATTCGCCACCTCTTCGCGAAGGGACACGGCGCCTCCGTCCCGGTGGCCATGACTGGGGGCGTCTTTCGTCACGCTCCGCTGGTGCGACAGGTTTTTTACAATGAACTCCGCGCTTTCGATCCGCGGGTGGAAGTGAATCCGCAGGTCGTCGAAGCAGTCGAAGGAGCGCTGCGCATGGCGCGTAGAGCCGCATCGCAGAAGATGGGGCATCCATAGAGCGCACAGCTCTTCTGACGATATGAAAGCGTGATGCCCTGTTCCGTGATTACAACTCCATGATCCCGGCGGATTCTCAATTCGAAAGCGAACTTGCCCCCGGCACGGAGTCCAACACCGGGACGCCATCCTTCGACCTCGCGAGCACCGCAGACAATCCTCTAACCGCAGATCTCGCCCTCGCTGCCGTCAACAATCGCGACTTGCCCTCCGAAGCGATCGAGCAGATCAGCCGCCATGCTGCAGTGATGAAGTCGCGCAAAGTCCAGGTTGCCGTAGCCGCTCATCCTCGCGCTCCGCGGCGCATCGCGCTGCGCCTGATCCGCGAACTCTACACGTTCGACCTGATGCAGTTCTCCGTAATCCCCGCCGTGGCGGCCGACCTGAAGCGCGTTGCCGACGAACTGCTGGTGGCGCGCCTCGCCTCCATCACTCTGGGTGAGCGCATTGCGCTGGCACGCCGCTCCTCCCCGATGGTGGCCGCCGCCTTACTGCTCGACAAGGAATCGCGCGTGTGGCAGACCGCGCTGGAGAATCCAAGAGTCAACGAAGCCGCAATCGTCAAGGCCTTGCTGCGCCCGGCCGCGACGCCCGCATTCGTCAAGGCCGTGTGTCATCACGCCACGTGGTCGGTGCGCCCCGAGATTCGAATGGCGCTGTTGCGCAACGAATACACTCCCCTGGCCCGCGCGCTGGAATTCGCCCGCCGTCTGCCGCCCGCGCACCTACGCGACATTCTGCTCGCCTCGCGCCTGCCGGAAAAGATCAAGGTGTTGCTGAGAAAGGATTTGGAAAATAACGCCCGCTCGAGAACCTGAGAACTCAGAACTGCTCTCCTCACCGCCCTCCGCCAATCTCCAGAATGGCACCCGTCGTGAACGACGCCGCCGGCGACAACAGCCAAAGCACGCCCTCCGCCACTTCGTTTGGCAAACCCGGCCGTCCCATCGGAATCGTTCCCATCATCCGCTGCAGTCGGCCCGGTTCGCCGTTCGCGGCGTGCAGTCCGGTTTCGACCAGTCCGGGCGAGACTGCGTTCACGCGAATGCCCTCCGTGGCCACTTCCCGCGCCAGTCCGATCGTGAAACTATCGATCGCGCCCTTCGACGCCGCGTAGTGCACCCACTCTCCGGCCGCCCCGGTACGCGCCGCAATCGAAGAAATGTTTACGATCGCGCCTCCGGTCCCGCCGTGCCGTGTCGACATCCGCCGCACTGCCTCGCGCGAGCAAAGGATGGTCCCGCTCACATTCACCGCCATGACTCTTGCAATCGCCGCACTCGATACTTCGTCAACGCGCGCGAATCCCCCCGTCACGCCGGCGTTGTTAACGAGCGCCTTGGTCGGCCCCAACTCTCGCTCCGCGCTTTCGAACAGACGCACGATGTCCTCTTCGCGCGAGACATCGCCCTGAATCGCAATCGCGCACCCTCCGCCACCCGCGATCCCGCTCGCGATTTCCTTCGCCTCCGCCGCGCCCGTCGAGTAGTTGACCGCAACTGCGTACCCGAGCTCGCCGGCGAGTTTGGCAATGGCCGCGCCAATTCCGCGGCTGGCTCCTGTAACGATGATTGTGCCGAGATCGGTTCTGGAGGTCATGTCTTCTGAACGGACATAAAGCCGCGAGCGGGAAGATCACCACATCACAACGAAAAGGTAAAGCCTACGTCTTCACATTCTCCCGCTTTCCGTGCATCAGTTGCACGACTGCCTCATACAGTCGCCGGCGCATTTCGTGCCGCTCATACGCCCGGGTAATGTAGCGGACCTGCACTTCCACGGAATCTCCACTCGGTAACACATTCAGCGCCGGCGCGGCCGAGAATGTCTGCACGCGGTAGCGGTTCGTGGTGTGCTGCCATTCCTCTTCTGCCTTGTGGGCATCAGTTTCCGTTTCTGTCGCGACCAGCTTCCGGATTCCATCAATGACCGCGTACGGGTCTTGACTCGCCGGAATCGTCACCTTCAGTTCATCCCACATCCATTGACCAGACGTGGTGAAATTGAAGAAGTGACCCTCAATAGCGAAGTTGTTCATGAACGAAACTTTTCTGCCTGTGGGATGTCCCGCATCCGTCCAGTTGCCGGTTTCGAGCAACACCGTTTTCAGTAACCCAATTTCGACAACTTCGCCGGCCACGCCGTTGATCTCGACCCAGTCGCCCACGTGGATGCCGTTCTTGCCCATGAGCGCAAACCATCCTAGAAATGCCATGATGAAATCCTTCATGGCGACGGTCAGCCCGGCGCCCGCGAGCCCCAGGATGGTTGTGGTCTGGTTGGGCAATCCGAAAATCAGAAACAGTATGGCGATGATCCCCACGGCCTGCGCGGAAAATTTGAGCAGCGTGCGCAGCGTCTCGACTCGCTTGTTCTCAGTCTTAAGGTTCGCGGCGTAGCGCTCAATCAGCCGGTTGGCCAGGTACACCAGGAGCGCCACGACCAGAATCCACAGCAGTACCGCGATCAGGTTGTGCAGCGCGGCTCGCTCGCGAACCTCGACCAGGTCGATCCACCTGCCGTAGAGATCGTTGAGCTTCTGCTGATCGGCGATTCTCTTTCCTAGATCGGCCAGGTTCTTCTGATCCTGGCGGTGATGTTTCAGCGAATCGAGCGCAGCTTGGGCCGCCGCTCTCGATTCATCCCGGCTCGACGCCTTGCCGGTTGTCGCGAAGCCCTTCGCCTGTTCCTTGGCCGATGCGAGGCTTGCGCTCTCCTGCTGGGCCTCCGCGGTCAGTGATGTGTGCAGTGTGGCCAGGTCGGCCTGCACGGCGTTGGCCGCTCGCTGCGCTTCCAGGAGCGTTGCCTTCTTGTCACGCAGTGCCTTCCAGGCTCGAAAGACGACAAGCAGAGTGTGCCCCTGGTAGTAGCTCTCGGCCTCATTTTCCGCCACGATGGGATGCGCCGATAAGTGAGCTTCCTCGTCGTCGTGTTCCTGCTTGAGGCGCTGGACTTCCACCTGCGGATCGCCGCCGGCCTCCACCAGCGCTTCCGCAGCATCGTCCGCTTCATCCTGATCGAGTTCCAGCTGCGCCTGTGCCACGTTGAGCTGGTCTTGCAGGTTCTCTTTCTGCGACGCGGGGGCGGCGGCGATTCGTTTGGTCAACTCGTCGACATTGTCCTGGTCTTCCTTCACCGCCTGCTGCAACCGATTCTTCGTTTCGGACAACTTCTTGAGTGCAGGCGTGAGCGCCGGAGGATTTTCCTGCGCCGCGCGGAAGGCATCGAAGAAGGCCAGGTCCACTTCATGGTCCGCCACCTTCTCAATCTGCTGCGCCAGGCTCTTCTCGTCTTGGGAATAGGCTAGCGATCCAACTCTGCGGGCCGTTTGCAGCGGACTCTGGTCCACCCACGCATGCTGCGGCGCCGCGTGCTCCTGGCTCCTAGTCGTCTTCCGGTTTCCGGGCGGTGGGGCAACCTCGTCGCTTGTGCTCGCAGGCTGCCGCGTCCACATCATTCCCGCGATGGCGGCGCCCACCAGCAAGAGGAGCACAGCCGCCGTAATCCAGTGCCGAAGTTTCATAAAGATTCCGAGGTTCGATGTCTGCAGATCACTTTAGCAAGAAACCTCCCCTGCATGCGACGGCCACAAGCCCTAATGACTCTTGCGCCAGACTTACCTCCACACCCTAGGTCCGCAAATGGCGCGCACGTTCGTAATCTGCACCGCCCAAATTCATCCCCGTAGAATGGTTTGAGACGCGCATGCTCGCATATCTGCAATCGCTTCTCGACGAACCGTGGAAGCCCGTCTCCCGTCCGGCGCTAGTGGCGTGGCTCATCTTCTACGTGGCGTTCCTCGCCTATGCGTTTTCGGCGCATGGCGGTTATCTCTTCATCGACAACGCGAATTTGATCGTCCACGAGGGCGGACACAACCTGTTCGGCTGGTTCGGCCCGACGATCGGCCTCTGGGGAGGCACGCTGCTCCAGTGGTTGGTCCCATTCCTGCTGGCTGTCTATTTTTTCACCGAGCGCCAGACACCGGGCTTCGTCTTCTGCCTGTTTTTCTTCTTCGAGAACTGGCTCTACACCGCAACCTACATGGCCGATGCCCGAGCCCAGGTGCTGCCGCTGGTCACGACCGGCGACCCGGACTTTGTGGAACACGACTTCCATGCCATCTTCACTAGCCTCGGCATCCTCGCCCATGACACGCAGATCGCCGCCGTGGTGCGCATATTGGGCTGGTTCGGAATGCTGGGGGTTGTTGTGTGGTTTGTGGCTGCGAGCCTTGGACGGCCTCTTCTCCACGGGAGATCAGACTATGCGAACTAGAGTCACTCTGACCCTTGCACTGCTGTCGCGTCTATCTGCGTTTGGGCAAGCGGCCGCTCACGCCCAGTCAGCCCCTGCGCGTTACCGGGAGGTCTTCGTGAAGCACTTTTGAGTAAGTGCCGCACTGCCAGAATTGTGAAGGCGGCAGACCTCGAGAACGACGATAAAGAGTCTTTCCAAAAGGATCACGGAGATAAGTTGTCCAGGCTTGTCTAGGGTCGACTTCTACGGCGACGGCAATCCGCCGTGGGCTCTCGGGATGATGGTCACTGCCGACTCGCAGAGCAGGGTAGATCTCATTGTGGCGCGCCCGGTCGGGAAGGGTTGGGAGACCACCCCTGCTCGATAGTGCGAACGGGCCTACGCCAGTGATTTGGAGCCAGCCTCCGGGGGAATATCGCGGCGTTTCCGGTGAAAAGACGATTCGAGCCGCTCATCCAGTAATCGTCTTCGCCGGCTACGAGAGTTGGGCAATTCTCTACGTTTGGCGCGGAAGCGGCAAACGAGTGCAGCTCGCGGACTGAATTGTGATGAATGGGTGCGACTAGGAGGGCGCGATTCGGCGACGCCGGTGCCCAATGGGAAGAGTACAATCCGCGCGTAGGTTCGGCCGAAGAGCGTGGAGTGAGACTTCATGAAATTCATGTCTAGATGCATCGGTGTTCTTCCGCTGCTTCTCCTAACGATGATTCCGGTGAAGGCTCAATCGTACGGATCTGAACTCAATCTTGGCGTGGATGCCTACCGCAACTCCCGTTATGAAGCGGCGACCCAGGCCTTCCGTAAGGCAACCGAACTCGATCCCAACCAACCGGTTGCCCATTTGTAGTTGGCTACGGCTTATGCAAACCAGTACCTCCCCGGTGTAGACAC
>DATDGW010000162.1:0-6960 GCA_036521895.1 Candidatus Sulfotelmatobacter sp.
CCGAAGGTCGAGGAAAACAAAGAGTTTGCGCAGTGGCTTGGAGTTTGGATCGCAAGAACGCGGCAAGGTCTCGACCGGATTGAAGATTTGCCTTACCAACCGACGACAGCGGAGGAACAAGGCGCTCCCACGAGCGCGGACGGCCATCCAAAGTCGGGTGTGCCTTTGAACCGCGCCTGCGATTTGGCGAAGCGATTTCGCGACCAGCCGCATTCCGCGCCTGCACGCCTGATTTCGCGCCTGGTTGGGACAACTTCCAGTCTGGAATAGGGTTCTAAATAGGGGTAGGATTAGCAGAGACGGTCGGCCCTCCCGGGCATGCGATCGCCGTTTCGGTGGAGGTACTGATATGCAGCATTCCACCTTGCTCAAGTCTCTTCTTGTAAGCGTCGCGTCCTGGGTGCTCGTTTGCTTGCCGGTCCCGGCCTTCGCCCAACATGGCGGTGGTCACGGTGGCGGTGGTGGCGGCGGTGGTTTCCACGGGGGAGGGGGCGGCGGATTCCACGGAGGCGGCGGCTACAGTGGCGGTAGTTTCCACGGCGGAGGCTATGGTGGTGGCGGATTCCGTGGCGGATCTTCCTATCGCGGCGGAGCGTATGGCGGCAATCGCTATGGAAGTTCCGGCGCTGGAAGAGCTTGGTCCTCCGAAGGCCGAGGCGTGCGGGACACTTCCCCGGGATTCCATTCATTTGCCAGATCCGGGAACGGAGGCATGTCGGCAGGTCGCGGCGCAACGATTAGCGCGTCTCACGGCGCCGGCTTGGCCTCGGAGCGCGGTACGAGTACGCGCATCGCGGACGGGAATTTTCATTCTTTCGGTGGGGTCCGCACTGGGACGAACGCTTCGATCAACCACGCTGCCTTGGTGGGAGCCGGCAGCCTGAACTTTCACGGCGCAGCCTGGCGCGGCGGCTGGGGCTGGGGTGGATGGGGCTGGCGTGGTGGATGGGGCTGGGGCGGTTGGGGATGGGGTGGTGGTTGGGGTTGCTGGGGCTGCGGATGGGGGTGGGGTTTGGGATGGGCCTGGAGTCCGTTCTGGGCTTGGCCACCCTACTACTACAGCCCGTGGTGGTACGACAATCCGGATTACCTTGCGTACTAGCACGGCGGACGCAACCCAAGCGTTGTGGGCAGGGGCGGGCGCTCAGACAGAGCGCAGCACAAGGTTGTCGATCAGCCGCGTGCTGCCGACATAGGCTGCGACTGCGACCAGCGCGCCACGGAACACGTCTTCGACAGGGTCGAGCGTGTCGGGGTCGACGAGTTCGAAGTAGTCAATGCGCACGGAATTCTCTCGTGCAAATTCCTCAACGCCTGCGGAACGGAGTTTGGCGGCGTTCTTCTCTCCTGCTTCTGCTGACGCCTGCACGCGCTGCAAGGAACGGTGCAGCACCAGCGCCTGTTTCCGCTGCTCGGAGTTGAGATAGGCGTTGCGTGAACTCATGGCCAGCCCGTCGGCCTCGCGGACGATCGGGCAAACCACAATGTCCACCGGTAAATTCAGATCGCGCACCATGCGGCGGATGTTGGCTACCTGCGCCGCATCTTTCTGCCCGAAGAATGCCGCATCCGGTTCGACGGCGTGAAACAACTTTGCCACCACGGTGGTGACCCCGCGAAAATGGCCCGGGCGCGAACGCCCGTCCAACTTGTTGCTCAGGCCTTCCACCGTCACCCAGGTCACGGCGCCTGCGGGATACATCTCTTCCACCGAAGGTGCGAACAGCAGTTGCACGCCTTCGCGCTTGAGCATTTCGTAGTCGCGATCGAATGACCGCGGATATTTCGCGAGGTCCTCGCTCGGTCCGAACTGGGTCGGATTGACGAAGATGGACGCCGCCACAACATCGGAAGCCGCACGCGCCGCGCGCACCAGGGATAGGTGACCTTCATGCAGGGCTCCCATGGTTGGAACGAAACCCAGTCGCTGGCCTGCGCTCCGCAGGGCGCGCGCCGCGGTCCTCATTTCGCGAATGGTGGTGCAGATTTTCAAAGCAAGGCTTTCAAGAATGGACCTTTCAAGAATAGATGAGCCGGGAATGACTAGGTTTCATGACGACGGCACCCACTTGATGGCGACGTGTGCGTCCTGCAACATTCCGCCCACAATGCCTCGGTTGCGGCGGATTTCCACTTGCTCCGGCTCGGAAACTTTGGTGTTTTCGGTCGCCGCTACTATGCGCCCGTAGGGCCAGTTTGATGCGGGCAGCGCCGCCAGCGCCGGCAGCAACTCGGCGGGCTTCAGACGGATCTCCGCGCTGTCGGCGGCATCGAGCAAGGCCACACCGTCGGGACGAACGATGAGGTATGGATTACGCCAATTCTTCATGTCGTGAATGCGGTCGACCTGAGCCTGATCCGCCGCAGGAATGGCTTGCAGGACGACCTCAGGCGCGGGAAGCTTGGCGGCATCCTGGGGCGAAGAGCACGCCACTAACGCGATGCACGCGAGCACGACCGCCGTTCCGATGCGAAGAGACTTGCCGATCACGGGGCCGAAGTTACCTCACCATCGCGGGAACGTCGTTCTTCGCCGCCCAGACCAGCGCGACGATCCATCCGATGACGCTCCATCCCAGGAACAAGTTGAGCAGGAAGATTGCGAGGAGGTCACGCTTGCTGCGGGCCAGCGCAATGATCGACGGCAGGAAATACATGACCAGCGGCAAGCCGAAGAAGAAATGGAAGAAAATCATTGAGAGAACCATGGAGCCCTCCTTTTCCATAGCGTAGCACCATCGGGTGCAATCCGGCACGAGGCTACGCGGGGACGACTACGCCTGTATTGACGTACGGGATCAGTGCCCACTTGGTTCCGCCGTTAGCGTGCGTTATCGTCCCATCGCCCGCTTGCGCGCTAGTACCGTTTCGAGTCCGGCCTTGGTTTCCTTGGGCAGGTGATACGACTCCTCATCCTTCGGATACTGTTGCGAGCGCACGTCCGCACGAAAGGCCTGCACTGCATGCGTAATCAGCGCAGCCGCGTCGCCGTAGCGCCGCACAAATTTCGCCGGAGGCCCAAACGTCAGGTTCAGGATGTCGTGGAACACCAGCACCTGGCCGTCGCAATCGGGGCCGGCGCCAATGCCGATGGTCGGAGCGCTGATTTCTGCCGTGATCATCGCCGCCACTTCGCGCGGAATGCCCTCGAGATAAAGACAGGCCACGCCAGCGCGGTCGAGAGCTATGGCATCGCGCATGAGCTGTTCGATGCCGCCGAGACTCTTGCCCTGCACCTTGTAGCCGCCCATCACGTTGACCGACTGCGGTGTGAGGCCAATGTGGCCGGCCACGGGAATCTCGGCATCGATAATCTGCCGGATCAAGTCGGCACGTTTTTCTCCGCCTTCGATCTTCACGACCTCGGCCCCGCCTTCTTTCACAAAGCGGGCGGCATTGCTGACCGCAGTTTTGGAGTCGAGTTGGTAGGAGCCGTAGGGCATGTCGGCGATCAGCAACGCGTTCTTCACGCCGCGGCGCACGGCTTTTACGTGATGCAGCATCTCGTCCATGGTGACCGAGAGCGTGTTTTCGTAGCCAAGCATGGTTTGCGCCAGCGAATCGCCGACCAGCACCATGTCGATGCCGGCTTCGTCCACCAGGCGCGCGGAGGCGTAGTCGTAGGCGGTGAGGCAAGTGATAGGTTCGTGGTGGAGTTTCTGATCCCGCAGAGACGCGGTGGTTACCTTATGGCGAGGCTCGCCGATCGGGGTCAAACTCATGATGTCCTCCAGTGCCCCTCCGCCTCTGGCGGATAGAGCCTGTGCACGCATCGTGGCGTCGACAGCTTGGGTGACGCTGGGGTTATTGTAGCCGGGGAAAGGGCGTGCGTCGACGGGGTAATATTATCAATGTTCCCAATGACATGCGAACAACGACGACAGGCGAAATCGCGGAACGCTCGTCCTTCTTACTTAATCTGACCGCGCCACCGCGTGCTGTTTTGGCGCAGCCAGTCGCCCTAGCCGGCCTCGTCAAACCTCCCTGCGGCCAGACCCATGACAGCCTGTGCAGCGTCGGCTTCGCCGGCTTTGAAGTCGAAGCCGTTGAGTTCGAGGAACACAATACCCACTACAAAACCCGTTCGCTTCTTGCCATCCACGAAAGGATGGTTACGGACAATGTCCGCTGTGTAGAGGGCGGCCATTTCGACGATGCTGGGGGAATCAGCGCAAGCGTAGTGTTGGCGCGGCCGGGCGAGGGCAGATTCCAAGAGTCCCTGATCCCGAACTCCCGCGGGACCGCCGCGAATCGCCAAATTCCGATCATGGACCGCGAGCGCATCACGGACCTCGATCCATAGCGGCTTACGGGAGTTGGACTTCGACCAGGAGCCAGAAGCTGGGAGCCGCGAGCTCTCTCGTTACGCGCCCACCGCATCCTGACCGCCCAGCGGCAGGAAGTACTGCGTGCCCTTGATCGGCTCGGTGACTTTGCGGAGGAGTTCCTGCAAGTCTTCGTTGCGGTCGACGAAATCGATGTCCGACGTGTTGACGATCAGCAGGTCTGACGATGTGTAGTGAAAAAAGAAGTGCTCGTAGGCTTTGACCACTTCTTCCAGATACTCGTCGCTCACCGCCCGCTCGCTCGCAGCATTCTTCTTCTTCAGCCGCTTCTTCAGCACCTCGGGCGTCGCCTGCAGATAAATCACCAGATCGGGTGTGGGCAGCAGGTCGCGGAAATGGTTGTAGTAGCGGTTGTAGGTGTCGAGCTCGTGGTCGGTGAGATTGAGGCAGGCAAAGAGCTTGTCTTTCTCGAAAATGAAATCCGAGACCACAACCTTCTGCGACCGCGGGCCCAGATCAAGCGCCTGCAGTTGCTCGAAGCGCCGCACCAGAAATGTGAACTGCGCCTGAAAGGCCGCCCCGCGGTCTCCTTCATAGAAGGAATCGAGAAACGGATTCGCCTCCGGTTCCGTCACGCGCTGGGCATTCAGGCGCTCGGCGAGGATGCGCGCCAACGTGCTTTTGCCAACGCGGATGGGGCCTTCCACAGCAATGTATCGGGGCAGTTCGAAAAGATTGGCCATGAGTTCGTGCGATGTCTCGGAATTGAGAGGATATCTCGGATAGCGGGGAGTGGCAATTGCGGGAAGAGTTAACAGTACATTGGCGATTTCGGATTGCTGATTGCTGATGGTTGATTTCTGATTGAAAAGGCGTCCAGGCCAATCAGCAATCAAAAGTCAGCAATCAACAATTACAATCCTCGCATGCTCGGAACCGTGCTCGCGGGAGCCGCCGCCACAGCCGCGCTGACGACTGCGGGATATCAGTCCCTGGCGCCCACCGGGCAGTGGTACGGGCGAACGTTCACCAGTCTCGCTCGGGGAACGAAACAACTGGCACTCACCTATGACGATGGCCCGAACGATCCGCACACGCCGCGGCTGCTGGAAGTTCTGGCCAAGCACGACGTGCGCGCAACTTTTTTTCTGATCGGCCGCTATGTGCGGCAACGTCCCGAGATCGCGCGCGAGGTCGTCAAGGCTGGCCACGCTGTAGGCAACCACACATTTACCCATCCACTGCTGACTTTGAAGAGTGTGACTGAGGTACGGCAGGAACTCTCCGCTTGCCGGTCTGCCTTGTACGACGCTGTCGGGGAGCATTCCAGTCTCTTCCGCCCGCCATTCGGCGGGCGCCGGCCTGCGGTGCTGCGGGTGGCCCGCGAGCTGGGTCTCGAGCCCGTGATGTGGAATGTGACTGGCTACGACTGGAATGCTCCACCGTCGGCAGTCATTGAGCGGAACGTGAGCCGGCAAATTCGCGGTGGGGACGTCATTCTGCTTCACGACGGCGGACATAAAGCGATGGGCGCAGACCGCTCTCAGACGGTCGCGGCTACAGATCATTTGATTTCGCGCTACACGTCGGACGGCTACGAGTTCATTACGATTCCTCAGATGTTCGCGGCGGGAAAAGCCATTTGAACGTGGGCCAGACACATTCCCCGGAAAATTCTTGCGAACACACTTAGAAGCCGTAGTGGGCGACGATTTTCTTTTCCTTTTTGCCAATCACCACCATCGCGGCGTGTTCTGCGGGCAGAGTGAATGCGAGCGCCGCGCCCGTGGCCTGGTCGCGGAGGCTGATGCTTGTGGGGTTCGCGGAATCTGAGGCCAGAACGTAGAGCATGGAATCCGCCAGGACGGTGGGAAACACAAGCACCCCTGGCGGAAGGGGCGATTGCTGGGTGAACATCGGTGTGAGGTGCAAGCGATTTGCGACGTAGGCGTAGAGGTCGGAAGTAGAGTGCGAGTCTTCGGAGAGTTCCACCGGGTAGGACGTCCAGAAGATGCGGCCTTTGCCGTGAGGGATCTGTTTCAGAGTCGAGCCGTCGTCGAAGCGCAGGGAGTCGAGCCAGTTCTGTTGCGGTTGCCCGAAGGCGAGAGCGAGGGACCGCGTGCCCAGGCTGATGGTGGCATTGTGATGGGTGAGCGCTTCGACGTGGGAGGGGAGTCCGAGATCGGCGGCGCGATGGAGGATCTGCCAGTGTTCGTTGCGATCGACGGGGCCGGTGACGAGGAGGTTGCCTCCGGCGTCGACGTAGGTCAGTAGTGCCTGCCACGCTTTTTCGCCCAGTGCTTGCGGAGAGGGCAGGATCGCGAGTTTTGGGGAGCCTAGTTTGTCGATTTGATTTTCGGCAATCACGTACGCGGGTAAATGTGTGTCGTAGGCCAAAGCGCGGACGGCGTTTTGCTGCGCTGCGAGTTGGAATTCCGCGATCGCGCTGTACTGCGCTGCTTGCGAGGTCACGATGGCGATGGAGGGAAGCTGCGGGTCGCGGAGATGTTCTTGCAGCGAGGGGGCGAATTGGGCGAACGCGCGGAGGAGTGTGGCTTCGGGCTTTTCGGTGTAATCGGTGCGCACGGCGCCGATGGGAGTTTCGTTGCTCTCGGTCATGTCGGAGTTCGTGTTCCAGAGCCATTCGATCGCGCCGGAGCCTTGAATGAATGAT
>DATDGW010000163.1:0-6493 GCA_036521895.1 Candidatus Sulfotelmatobacter sp.
TCTTCATCCATGTGGTCCATGGCAAGGGTGGCAAGCAGCGCTATGTGATGCTGTCACCGAAGTTGCTCGGGATCTTGCGGGCGTATTGGGAGATCGAACGGCCCCGCCATTGGCTGTTTCCGGGGCGTGGGGGTGAGAAGCCGCTCGATCCGTCTACTCTTAACCTCGCATGCGCAGCAGCGGTTGAGGCAACGGGCATCAGCAAGCGCGCAACGCTCCACTCGCTGCGCCATTATTCCGAGTCCCGGATTATGCCGAGTTGCTTGTGGATAGCGGTGGCAACAGGCTCGTTGAGCCTGCCTTACTCGGCATAATCCTTACTCCTCTCAAGGCGTCACCATTGCCATTGGGAGGCCTTCATGAAGAACTCGCCTGGATGCTCGCGCACAGAGCGGCGCACACCTCGGGGCCCATTGATACCCTATCTCACCGCTTTTGAGCGACTGCTGCGCGGGCAAGGCTACGCGCCGCCGACGATACGCCTCAAAGTGCGGCTCGTACGTGACTTCAGCGTATGGCTGAGGAAGCGTGCGATCAGTTTGGAAGACCTTTCAGCTGAGCACGCAGAGTGCTACTTGCGATATCGTGCTCGACATTTACGTCCAAGGACTGCCGATATCGTCGGCTTGAGCCAGCTATTGGATCTCCTTCAAAAGGAGGGAATTGTCGCGCTGCGGCAGGTATGCAAGCAGAGCATGCCGCTGGACAGCTTATTGGACCAATACGCGCTTTACCTTCGCGAAGAGCGCGCGGTTGCACCAGTCACAGTCGTTGCTTATTCGCGAGTGGCCCGCGGGCTATTGACTCAGATTTTTGGTGAAGGCCGCCCGAATCTATCTGCGCTCCGTGTTATTGATGTACTCAAGTTCGTTCAACATCAAGTTGCGCGTGGGTCTCGCAAGACGGCAGCATATGCGTGTACAGCGTTGCGTTCATTCCTCGATTACGCGCGCTACCGTGGCGACGTAACTATCGATCTTTCTGGCGCCGTTCCCAAGGTAGCCAATTGGTCGATGCCTTCGATCCCGCGATCGATAGCACCGGATCACCTGCGGCGAGTCTTGGCGAGCTGCAGCCGGCGTAGCGCCGTCGGCAGTCGAGATTACGCTATGTTACTGTTGCTCGCCCGATTGGGGCTGCGGGCCGGTGCCATCGTCGCCCTTGAATTGGATGACGTTGATTGGCAAGCCGCTACGTTGCGTGCGCGCGGCAAAGGTGGCCACGCTCATATGTTGCCGTTGCCGGTCGAGGTTGGTGAAGCTATTGCGGCGTATCTCAAGATCGGTCGCCCCATCTGCACCGAGCGTAGACTGTTCCTCCGTTCGCGGGCACCCATTCGGGGCTTCAAAAGCTCGGTGGCAGTCCTCTCTGTCGTTAGGCACGCGCTCATCCGAGCCGGAATAGATTCGCCATCAAAAGGTGCACATCAGTTCCGACATGCCCTGGCGAGCGAGATGTTGCGGCGAGGCGCTTCACTGCCCGAAATCGGTCAGATACTGGACCACCGCAATCCCCAGACGACTGCCATCTACGCGAAGGTCGATCTGGCTTCGCTGCACACCCTTGCTTTGGCTTGGCCGGGAGGTGCGCGATGACCAGGTTGCGGACGTCTCTTCGGGATTACCTCAAGATGCGGCGCGGCTTGGGATTCAAGCTGTATGAGGCTGGGACAGGATTACTCGATTTTGTCGCCTTCATGGAGCGCAAGCGAGTACCTCGTATCACGTCTAAACTTGCTCTTGAATGGGCCCAGAAACCTAAAACTGTGCTCCCCGCGGAATGGGCGAGACGGTTAAGCTGGGTGCGCGGCTTTGCCCGCTATCAAAGCGCAATAGATCCCCGCACCGAGATACCACCCAATGGTATGTTACCGTACCGGCCTCAGCGGGCCCGGCCATACATCTATACCGATCAGGAGATCAAGCGGCTCCTTGCAGCTGCTCGATCACTGCCTCCTGCGGGAGGTCCCCGCAGTTGGAAATATTACTGCCTCCTTGGGTTGTTGAGCGTCACAGGCCTTCGCCTCGGAGAAGCGCTGAACCTGAAGCTGGACGATATTGATCTACGCAACAACGTACTGACAATCCAGAAAGCTAAGTTCGGCAAGTCTCGTCTGGTGCCCATTCACCCATCGACGCGCAAGGTTCTTGTCAAATGTTTGCAGCAACGCGAGCGCTTCTTGGAAGGATGCGCATCTCCCTATTTGTTTACGTCTGGCACCGGCAACCGGCTGGACAAAGGGGACGTCCATCGCACCTTCTATGTCTTGTCGCGACAAATCGGGTTGCGGGGTCCAACTGCAAGCCGCGGGCCGCGGCTGCACGACTTCCGTCATCGCTTCGCCGTGCAGACCTTGTTGAACTGGTATCGCTGTGGTCTCGAGATAGAACCACGTCTTCCCACCTTGTCGACCTATCTCGGTCATGTCCGCGTGTGTGATACCTATTGGTACCTCACCGCCTTCCCAGAGCTGATGGGGCAAGCTGTCGAGCGTCTTGAAAAACACTGGGAGGGCGCACGATGAAAGCAGCGCCCAGTTTTGCCACATTGCTGCAGCGCTTCTTCACGGAACGTCTTATGCAGCAGCGGCAGGCAAGTCCGCACACGATCAGTTCCTACCGCGACAGCTTCCGCTTGTTGCTCAAGTTCACGCACAAGCGTTTGCGCAAACCCCCAGATCGTATTGCGTTCGATGATATTGATGCTCCACTTATCGGTGCGTTCCTCAACGACTTGCAGAAGAACCGGGGTATCACGGCCCGCAGTCGCAACAGCCGGTTGGCGGCCATCCGATCCTTCTTTAACTTTGCGGCGTTCGAGATGCCGTCTCGGTCGGCTCAAATCCAACGTGTGCTGGCCATCCCCACCAAAAGATACGTGCGCGCGCAGGTCGGCTATCTCACACGTGAGGAGGTCGATGCGCTCTTGGCGGCGCCAAGTCAGAACACCTGGGCGGGGCACCGCGATCACGCGCTGTTGCTGGTGACCGTGCAAACAGGTGTACGGCTCTCCGAGGTTACGGGCCTCAAGCGCGAAGACGTGAACCTGACTGCAGGGGCTCACATAAACATTATGGGTAAAGGCCGTAAGGAGCGGCGCACTCCGCTGACCAAACAGTCGGTCGCGGTCTTAAAATCTTGGCTACTGGAACCCGTGCGGGGCAACAGCGACGTGCTGTTCCCTAATGCTCGAGGTGGGCGCCTGAGCGCAGACGGTGTGGCCTACATCCTGGCCCAGCACGTGGCCGTGGCGCGCCAAACGTGCCCATCATTAAAGCGAAAGCGCGTAACGCCGCATGTCCTGCGGCATACCGCGGCCATGGAGCTGTTGGAGGCCGGTGTCGATACTTCCGTGATCGCGTTGTGGCTGGGGCACGAATCCGTAGAAACCACGCAGGTCTACCTGACCGCTAGCTTGGCATTGAAGGAAAAGATCCTCGCGAAGACGATACCCCACGCTGGACGCCCGGGACGCTACCGTCCTGACGACAAGGTCCTGGGCTTCCTGAACAGCCTGTAGCGCCCGATCAGGATTATGCCGAGTAATGGCATCGGCACGAGAGCGCCGATGCCATAAAGGTAGCGGCCATCGGCGCCAACAAACCCAATGCTCGGCATAATCCGGGACTCGGAATAATGCAGAGCGTTTTTGGCCCGGCGGCGCGGCCGAGAGTGACGTGTTGAGTACAGCAGGTAGTCCCGCGCCGGTGGGCGAAAAACGCGTTGGACGGAACCGGCAGGACGGTGCCGCGGATACTATGGGGATTGAATCTCGACGGCGATGTTAAGGCGAGCGGAAGGTACGCAAGGAGGGAGACGATGACGTGTTTTACACGCAGCGAGACGGTGATCTGAGAGCCAATGAGGCGTGCGAGAGGGGATCGAGGCCATCACGGAACAATCTGTATCGATGTCGGGCAATGACTGTCCTGATGCTTGGTTGTGCCAAGTTGAGGGGAAGATCGGTAGTGACATGCGGATGATGATCATGAGGTATCAATGATTGCTGGAGGCGTTGTCCCGGCTTCGAAGACTTCGATGACGGCCATGTGGCCCTCGTGACAAATGGGGCATGTCTTGAGAGACGTGCCAGTAAGCTCCTCGTACTGATCGTGATAATCCTTTTTCTCTTGGGATTTGGGCTCCGGCGGCGGCATTTTGAGCAGTTCTCTGCAGCGAGCAAGCTTCTGCTCTCTGTAGCGATTCGCGAGGAAGCCGTAGTGGCGGATGCGCTGGAAGCCTTCGGGGAGAACGTGCAGCAGAAAACGGCGGATAAATTCTTCGGCGTTAATGGTCATGACCTTCTTGCGATTGCCGTCGCGGTAATCCTTCCAGCGAAACTGAACCTTCTCGTCCTGGATGTCGAGCAGGCGGTCATTGGAGATGGCGACGCGGTGCGTGTAGCGCGCCGCGTATTCCAGAACGTCCTCCGGTCCGGAGAAAGGCGCCTTGGCATAGACCACCCATTTCGTCTTTCGGGTGGGGGCGAGGTAGCGCAGGAAAGCTCGCCGTTCTTGGCATGGCTGCAAAGCGGAGAAGAATTGCAGCTCTCCTGCATCGAAGGCTTTTTGGAGATGGGTCAAGAACAGTCGACGGAACAAGCGGGACAACACGCGAACCGGCAAGAAGAAGTCTTTGCGGCACGCAATCCAACGTGTCTCGTCGCAAGAAAGCCCCCCGCCGGGAACCACACAATGCAAGTGCGGGTGATGGAGTAGATTTTGACCCCAGGTGTGGAGCACGGCGAAGAAGCCGATGTTCGCACCCAAGTGCTTGGGATCGGCAGCGATGGTGCGTAACGTCTCGCTCACCGCCCGAAACAATATGTTGTAGACGTGCTCCTTGTTTTGAAAGGCGATCGCTGCAATGGGCTGCGGCAGCGTGAAGACCACGTGGAAATACTGCGTGTCGAGAAGCTGAGCGCGACGGTCCTCCAACCACCGGGCACGAGCCAGCGCCTGGCACTTTGGGCAATGTCTATTGCGGCAGCTGTTGAAGCAGATGCGCTGGTGGTCGCAGCGATCGCACTGCTCGATATGACCACCAAGTGCAGCTGTTCGGCACAGCTCGATCGCACTCATGGCGCGACGCTGTGCGGTGCAGAGCGAAGCGCCATGGCGCAGGCGATAGACTTCACCGTAGCGGCGGAACACATCCGCCACTTCCGGCCCACTGCGGGGCATAGCCTGCCGTCAGAAGTGTTCGGACGCGGTCGGCTTCGGGTCGATCGCTGCTGGTGGATGCGGCAGTAAATCCAGTGGACTGGACGTGGCACAGACTTTGGTGGTGGCGATCCGCAAGTAGCGGGCCGTTGTCGCCAGGCTACGATGCCCAAGCAGGAGCTGAATGGTCCGCACGTCAGTGCCGGATTCGAGCAGATGGACCGCGAAGGCGTGCCGCAACGAGTGCGGAGTGACAGGCTTGGTTAGGCCCGAAGCACGATGTGCTTTTTTGCAGGCGTTTCCGACGGCATCTTTCGTAATCGGTTGGCCTGGGTGCCCGCCTGGAAAGAGCCAGTCCCTCGGATGCACGGCCTTCCAATAGCTGCGCAGGATCTGCAGCAGCTTGGCCGACAACATGACGTAGCGATCCTTCTGGCCTTTGCCCTGCACCACGCGGATCACCATCCGCCGACTATCTATGGCAGTGGGCTTCAGGCGAACGGCCTCCGAGATGCGTAGCCCAGCGGCGTAACAGGTGGTCAGGATGACGCGATGTTTGATGCGCTCCACACAGCCAAGAAAATGCAGAACCTCCTCGCGGCTGAGAACAACGGGCAACTTCTGCGGTTTCTTGGGAAGAGGGAGAACCTCACGGAAGGTCCACTCCTTCTTGAGCGTAACCCTGTAGAAAAAACGCAGCCCCGCAACAGCGACGTGTATGGAGCCAGGAGCCAGCTTCCTCTCGTTTGTCAAATAGACCTGGTAGGTGCGGACGTCCTCGGGACCCAACTTGTCCGGCGACTTGCCGAAGTAGCGAGCGAACTGTGAGACTTGCAGGAGATAGGACGCCCGGGTATGGGGAGACATGTTCCGTACCTGCATGTCGTCGGCCATGCGTTGTCGAAGGGTCGTCATGGGAATCTCCTTTTGCAAGATGGAAGCTGCTGCACGCAGCCATCCAATGATCTCGCAAATGAAGTTCCTCAGGAATCCAGGGACGATCGGCAGGAGAGGAGGCCAAATCGCCTGCTACGACGAACTACCGCGGAGCGGTTTCGTCCAATGACGCTTATGCCGAGCTCGGCATAACCGCCATAGCTTCGCGACGCATCTGCTGGAGCAAGGCGTGGACATTCGCGTGATCCAGGACCTGCTCGGTCACCGCCAGATCACGTCGACCACACGATACGCCCGGGTGGCACTCAATACGATCCGGGAGATCCAAAGCCCACTCGAGCTCTTGAGCATGGAGGAGACAGAGCCGGACTGAGACCCCGGCCATGTTGCGCCCGAGGCTGGAGGTGGCGGATATCTTCCGCCGTCACGGCGCCG
>DATDGW010000164.1:0-2506 GCA_036521895.1 Candidatus Sulfotelmatobacter sp.
CTCGTGGGATTCTCTGTCGGCAGACCAGAAACGTCTGTTCGCGCACATGATGGAAGTGTACGCGGCTAACCTTTCACACGCTGACAATCAAATTGGTCGCCTGCTTGATGCGATAGAGGAATCCGGTCAGACTGACAACACACTCGTGATTTTCATCATGGGAGATAACGGCGCGAGTGCTGAGGGCAGTATGCAAGGTACGACTAACGAAGTGGGCACTGCTGCCAATGGTGTGCCGGAGAGCTTGGAGTATCTCCTATCCATTATGGATCATTTGGGCGGACCCTTGTACTACAACCACTACCCGGTTGGTTGGGCGCATGCCATGGATTCGCCCATGCAGTGGACTAAACAAGTTGCATCCCATTTTGGCGGCACTCGCAATGGCATGGTGATCTCGTGGCCGTCTAGGATTAAAGATACGGGAAGCGTTCGTTCTCAGTTTTGTCATCTCATTGACATCGTGCCGACCATCTACGAAGCCGCCGGGATCACACCTCCCGACGTCTTGGACGGTGTTGGGCAGAAACCGCTGGACGGCACAAGCCTGATGTACACATTCGACCAAGCGAAAGCACCAACTCGTCATACCACACAGTATTTCGAATTGGTTGGCAATCGTGCGATTTACAAAGACGGTTGGATGGCGAGCACAACACCGCTGCGCCTGCCGTGGATAGTGTTCGGAGCCAAGGCTGACCCGGATGACTTCAAATGGGAACTGTACAACATCAACGAGGATTTCAGCCAAGCGAATAACTTGGCTGAGAAGAATCCTGCCAAACTCAAGGAACTCCAAGCGGCATTCGATGCCGAGGCAAAAAAATACAACGTCTACCCACTCGATTCCAGTTTTGCGGAGCGAGGCGACCCGAGTATTCGCCCGAGTCTCACGCGCGGGCGCTCGGAGTTTACGTACTATCCGGGAATGATTCGCATCCCGGAGGGTTCCGCTCCAGACTTCAAGAACAAATCGTGGACTGTAGCGGCTGAAATAACCATTCCAGAGAGCGGCGCAAGTGGGGTCTTGGCAACCATCGGAGGACGTTATGGCGGTTGGGGTCTGCTCATGCAAGACAGCAAGCCGGAATTTGTATATGCGTTTTCGAACCAACCCGAGCACAAGTTCCGTGTTGCTTCCGCCCAGCCTATCCCGGCTGGAAATCACTTAGTACGCATTGCGTTTAGGTATGACGGGGGCGGATACGGTAAAGGCGCGACGGGTGTCTTGTTTGTGGATGAAAAGCAGGTTGCGGAGGCACGAATTCCGCGAAGCATATTCATTCGATTCTCGCTCGATGAGACCTTCGACATCGGGGAGGACACCGGAACCCCAGTGGTCGAGGACTACGTAGACAAAATGCCCTTTCGGTTCACGGGAACTCTTAAGAAAGTTGTTGTTGTTCTCGAACCAGAAAAGCTGACAGAGCAAGAGTTGGAGCGACTGCGTGAGGAGGCTGCGGAAGCTTGCTTGGCGGTGCACTGAAACAAACAAAATGCGGCTGACGGCAATAAGTCTCTACGTAGCATGGGCTGACTTCGATTTAACAAGCGAACAAGTAAGCAAGCTTTCGCCGATTCGCACGCTGCCTTGTTTCAAGCCGACCAGGGAGGTTTGTGGCCCCGATCTCCTGCGGCTGCTCCTGAGGAGCCTCCAGCCATCGCCGGTTCAGACGCCACGATTTTGAAGCCTGCTCCGAGTCGAGATTCAATTTTGAATCGCCCGTCACTGCGACATCGGGTTTCGTCGTTCATTGGTGGATGGTCGGCAATCCAGAAGTTATGATCTGTCTTCTGCCAAGTTCCGAGTGGCCCGTCATCCAGTGCCGCGAATGCAGACCCCGTGCAGGCCTTGCGCAATTAGCAGCTTCACTGTGCCGGTGGAACATAGGTTGCGGCGCGCAACGTCTGGCAGATCCACGCCGCATGAGGCAGGCCGCATTGCATAATCGCACGCGCTTCCGCCTCGATATCGTAGGAAACCCGCCGGATCGTCGCTTTCGAGCCGTCCAACAATAGATATGACGCGCGAGGGTCGCCGTCGTAGGAAAGGCTCACGCTGCCGGTGTTGACCACTGTCATTCCCCGCAGGCTTCGAACATGGGATCGATGGATGTGTCCGTAGACCGCGATCGGCCGCTCGAGGCCAGCGTAGGTCGACTCCATCTCCTCATCGATCGCATTCGGCATCGGAGCTCGCCAACAACTTTCCGGACTAGCGTGCACCAACGCCACCGATTCTGTGCGCTGCATCCGAGGCTGATTGCGCAGCCACGCCAACCGCTCGTCTCCCAACTTCTCGAGGGTCGGCGGAATCATTTGCCGGATGATGGCCATCAGCGGTGCGAGCTTGGGCACGTTACGGGCAAATTCGTCAAGGCTCTCCGGCACCCACAGCATTTCGTCTGTGTTTCCTACGACTCCTTCCCAACCCAGCTCGCGGACGCGATCGACGATCTCCGCTGGCATGGAGCCTCCATGGACCAAATCGCCGCCATGCAGAACC
>DATDGW010000165.1:0-5918 GCA_036521895.1 Candidatus Sulfotelmatobacter sp.
CTTCTGCAGGAGATTCACATGGCCCTGTGGCGCAGCTTCGAGAGCTTTGACGGACGCTGCTCCACTCGCACTTGGACCTACCGCGTGGCGCACAACGTCGCCGCATCGCACGTCATGCGCCAGCGCCGCAGCCGGTCCCAAGCGCTGGTCGGCTTGGAAGATGAAGAACTGGAGAACCTGCCCGACGCCACCAGCGGCCAGCCAGCCGCGGACCGCAGCCAGGCACTCGATCGGTTGCTGAATTTAATTCAGCGCCTGAAACCGCTCGATCGCCATGTAATCCTGTCCTACCTCGAAGGTCTCGACGCTGCTTCGATTGGACAGATTACCGGACTGTCGTCCGGCAACGTGGCCACCAAGATTCACCGTATCAAGACAGTGCTGGCTCGCCAGTTTCAGCAAGGGGGACCCGATCATGACTAATCTGCTCAGCAACCCGCAGCGAATCTGGCAATGCCAGCCCGTGGAGGGACTCCAAATGTCTGCCGAAGTACTGCGGCAACGCTCGGAAATGTTCGAGAAGAAGATTCGCCGGAGAAATATCCGCGAGGACGTCGCATCTCTGCTCGCAGCCGCGGGCTTCGGATATTTCTTCGTCACGACTGGCGAAGTCCTGGTTCGCATCGCCTACGTTCTGTTCATCGCGGGCCTGGGCTGGGTGGTCTTCCAACTTCATCGCAAAGCCTCGGCCCGGACCATGCCGTCTGCCCTGGGTGCTTCGACGAGCCTGCACTTCTTTCGCTCTGAACTCGAGCGCCAGCGCGATGCCGTACAGAATGCTTGGCCGTGGTACCTGGCTCCGCTGGTTCCAGGATTTGTGATCCTCACGGCGGCGTATATACGGGCCTTGCCTTACCCTGCCGGCGTGGCTCGAGTGGCTGGGCTCGACGGAGTGGTCGCGGTGCTGTTCTTCCTGGTCTGGAAAATGAACCAGCGAGCCGCGCGCCGTCTGCAGCGGATCATCGACGAACTGTACGCAGCGGAGAACTCCCATCGAAACGATGTGTGAAACGCGATTTGCAGCAACAAAAATAACGTTATGGAGACAACCATGAAGAGATTCCTGGCGATCGCAGCCCTGACACTTCTCGCGGCGACCTTCGTGCAAGCTCAAGACATCGCCGGCGACTGGCAAGGCACCATCAAGACCGGCATGGGCGAACTCCGCCTCGTCCTGCATGTGGCCAAGAATGCCGACGGAACCCTCCGGGCTTCGGTCGACAGTCCCGATCAAAACGCTGCCGGCATCGCCATCGACTCGATCACGCTCGAAGGAAATAAGCTCAAGTTTGCGTCTGCTCCGCTGAAGGCCGCCTACGACGGCACGCTGAAGGGAACTGACTCAATCAACGGTAACTGGATACAGGGACAGAAGTTCCCGCTCGATTTCAAGAAGACGACAAACCCCGTCAAGACCGTACACAAACCCGCGCCCCCTTCCGCCATTGACGGCAAGTGGGAAGGCGCCCTCGATATGGGCCAAAGCAAGCTGCGCATCATCTTCCATCTGACCAACACGGAAGACGGTCTCATGGCCGTCATGGATAGCCCAGATCAAAAGCTGACCGGAATGCCGTCGACTTCGGTCTCCCGAAAAGGTTCATCAATCAAG
Organism: Candidatus Sulfotelmatobacter sp.; assembly: GCA_036521895.1. Lineage (GTDB taxonomy): Bacteria > Acidobacteriota > Terriglobia > Terriglobales > Acidobacteriaceae > Sulfotelmatobacter. The sequence goes on from DATDGW010000165.1 coordinate 1,613, forward strand.
ATCGAGATGAGACAGATCAGCGGCTATTTCCAGGGCAAGATCGACAAGAACCTCGACGACATGTCTGGCGACTGGAACCAGGGTGGCTCGGGTATTCCGTTGCAACTCAAACGGGCCAAGGAAGAGCCCCCTGTCGCCACGCACTAGAAAATCGTTGCCCACAAAACTCGGAGCGAAGAACGCAAAGTTATGGAGGACGTGATGAAGAAATTCATGGTGCTAACAGCACTCATAGTTCTGACGGCGACCATCGCGCGCGCACAAGACATCGCCGGCGATTGGCACGGCACCCTCAGTGCGGGTGGTCAGGAACTCCACCTCGTCCTGCACATCACCAAGGCGCCTGACAACAGCCTCAAGGCCACGCTCGACGGCATCGAGCAGCGAGGAGGCAACGGCATCCCAGTGAGTTCCATTTCCTTGAAAGACTCCAACCTGAACCTGGAGGTCGAAATGGTCCACGGCAGCTATGAAGGCAAAGTCGCGCCTGACGGTAGTACGATCGCCGGCACCTGGACCCAGGGTGCGGCCTTGCCGCTGGAATTCAAGCGCGCCACCAAAACCGAACCCAAGCCCTTTATGCCCTCCGACATCGATGGCGCGTGGATGGGTTCACTCGATACCGGTGCCGTGAAACTGCGCGTAGTTTTCAACATCATCAACACCGAGAATGGTTTGAACGCAACCCTCGACAGTCTCGACCAGGGCATCACTGGAATGGCGACCTCCGTCACTCGCGACGGATCATCGCTGAAAATCGAAGTGCCGACAGTCCACGGAGGCTTCGAAGGCAAAATCGCGTCCGACCTGTCCTCCATCGAGGGCAACTGGTCGCAGGGCGGAGGCACGCTTCCGCTGCTCCTGAAGCCGGTGAAGGATAAGTCAGAACTAGAACTGAAGCGTCCCCAGAATCCAGTCAAGCCCTACCCTTACCACGATGAAGACGTCTCCTACCAAAACAAGGCACAGAACGTGACGCTTGCCGCAACCCTAACCATCCCACAAGGCAAGGGTCCATTCCCCGGAGTCGTGCTGATCACCGGATCGGGCCCTCAGGACCGCGACGAATCCCTCCTCGGTCACAAGCCGTTCCTGGTTCTCTCGGACTATCTCACCCGCCACGGAATCGCCGTCCTTCGCGCCGACGACCGCGGCGTCGGCAAATCGACCGGAGTCTTCGCGCAAGGCACGACCGCCGACTTCTCGACCGATGCCGAAGCCGGCGTTGCCTATCTGAAAACCCGCCCCGAGATTGATCCCCACAAGATCGGCCTCGTCGGCCATAGCGAAGGTGGGGTGATCGCTCCCATGGTCGCAGCCCGCAACCAAGACGTGGCCTTCATCGTGATGATGGCCGGCCCCGGCGTTCCGGGAGATCAGGTTCTCCCCGCGCAACGCGAAGCGATCGAAGTCGCGATGGGCAAGAACCCCGAAGAGGCCGCCAAGAACGCCGCTAAGGAAGGGGAAATGCTCGCTCTGGTCGAGACTGAAAAAGACGACGTCGTCCTGCAGAAAGAACTGAAAGAGAAAATGGCGGGTGCTGTCCCGGAAGCACAAATCGGCGCAGAGATCAGCCAGATCACCTCGGTGTGGTTCCGTTACTTCCTCACCTACGATCCCGCCAGCGCACTGCGCAAGGTCACCTGCCCGGTCCTCGCCATCAACGGATCGCTCGACAAGCAAGTTCTTCCCAACCAGAACCTCCCCCCCATCCGGAAGGCATTAGCGCAGGCGGGCAACCAGCACGCCGAGGTCGACGAACTCCCTGGCCTGAACCATTTATTCCAGACCGCCAAAACCGGCTCCCTCGCGGAATATTCACAGATCGAAGAAACCATTTCTCCAGTCGCGCTCGACAAAATGGCAACCTGGATCCTGAAGCAGTAATCGTTGATGCAGTGTAGGTCGGACACTCCTATCCGACTGCTTTTGACTGACCAGGGGGTAAATGTGGGGACAGCCGCCCCCGGCTGTCCGACGCGCGCAGAGCGGCAAAGGAACAAAGGATCCCAGGATGTCGCACCAAAAATCCTGGCCTGCTTGAAAAGAATCCCGCCTCCCACCGGAAACTAGGTCTAGACTTTGTGGAAAGCAGGTGTTGCCATGACGCGCATGAGTTGGTCGCGCTTTTTTCTCGTCCTGGTCTTGTCAGCGATTGCGACCGGCCTCGGGTCGTGTGGCGGATCAACATCCTCAGCGTCAGGCCAACAACCATCTGCTTTAGGCGCCACGGTCGACGCGGTGGCACAGGCCGCCTTACAGCAGCAAGGCATCCCCGGGATGACTGTCGCTCTGGCCAAGAATGGCGCCGTGCTCTACGCCCAGGGTTACGGCCTTTCGAATCTGACCTCATCTCAGCCGACGCAGCGGGCCGCGATTTTCGAAATTGGATCGATCACCAAGCAGTTCACCGCAGCGATCATCATGAAGCTGCAAGAGCAGGGACAATTGCACGTGGACGATTCCATTGCATCGTATTTACCCGAGTACAACTTCCCTTCCGCCATTACCCTTCGCATGATGTTGACTCACACCTCAGGCCTCGCCGACTTCACTACCTTCCCCCAAATCGGTGACTGGGTTACGAACGGTGTATCGGAAGCCACCGTTCTAACGGCCGTAAGCCAGGCTCCGCTGCAATTCCAGCCCGGCACGCAGTACGCGTATTCCAATAGCAACTTCTTTGCCCTTGGCACCATCATCGAAAAGCTGACCGGCCAGTCCTACCCCGCGAACCTCGATCACTACATCTTTAAGCCTCTGTCGTTGATGAATACCTATTACTCGCTTCCGCCCGCGGGTCAGTCGCCGACCGGCTACACCAATAACGGCTCGGGCCTGGTTCCCGCGATCATTTGGGATCGCTCGGCCGCCTTTTCGGCGGGAGCCTTGAGTTCGAATGTCTACGATCTGGTTGCCTGGGACAACGCTCTCATGAACGGCAAGGTCGTCTCGCCTGCCTCGTTCAAGGAGATGACCACGCCGAACGGCTTTCCCATCCCAGGAGGCGGAGGGTCCTACGGGTTCGGCCTGATTCTTTCCACCGTCAATCACCGCCAAGTGGTCTGGCACGACGGCCAGATTGGCGGGTTTACGGCGGAGGAGGCCTTCTTTCTCGATACCGGCTTCACGGTCGTCGTGCTCACCAACGATCAAGATGCGAACCCCGATGCAGTAGTCCTCGGCATCATTAACGCCGTGTGCAATTCATCTCAACTCGCCGGAAATTGCTGAGATCAGAAAAGCCCTAGCTTTCCTTGCGGTACAACAGATCGCGCATCGCCTTTCGGCGGGCTTCGTTCGCTTCCGCCAGAGCCTTGCGCTCATCGGCGTCCATGCTCCGCTTGGTTGCGGGCTCATCCGCGTCGGGTTCACTGCAGGCCGGACAGCGGTTGGCAAAACCGGGCTTCCCCGGCTTCAGCTCAAACTCCTCCGAGCAGACGGCGCAGACTTTGATAGGAAATGCCATCTTGCCCACTATGATAGCAATCCACGCGCGAAAATTCCTGCCCGTGATGGCAAGAGTACCCACTGGTGAACCGCGTGGAAAAGGCATCTTGGTGGATGACATCCCAGACCATGAACGAGAGCAGCAGCGGGACCCTGATGGGCGGAGGAATCCGCTCACCGCGCCTGTCGCACCATCTCGACGAGCACGGTGCGCGTCTCCCCTGAATTCCTCACCTCGCGCAGAAATGCAATGCGCGCGCCTTTCACACCATCCAGTGTCTTCAATCGCAGATGAAACCCCAGCCGATCCACCGCCGTCATCGTCGCTTCCTGCGCCTCGACGTGGGCAAACTTTCGCGCTAGCAACACCATCGCATCCCTGTGATCGGTGTTCATATGCTGAATGATCTCGCCCATCGAATCCGCCAGGGGGTCGGGCTGACTGCCGGCGTATTCCGAAGCGGTGACCCATCCCATCACACCAAAGCCACCGACGAAATAAATGTCCACCAGGTCCATTCGGTAAAAGGAAAAGTCCTCAAAGTCCACCCAATACTTGCTGTTGGCATGGCGCGCGAGATAGGCCTCGCGAGCCGCAGCCAAAGCCGCCTCCGGCACAGGCAGCACATTCCCCACCAGCGTGACTCGCGATGCCCCCAGCGGATCGCCATCACCGCTCTCCTGCGTCGCCAGCAGACTGGCTCGCGGATCTGCTTTCAAATTCTGCGTATGCATGGCCATCGTGCTGATGAGAAAAAGCGGACGCCCCTGCGCGTCCAACCCGTACGGCATCACCGATCCAAAGGGAAACCCCGGCTGCTTGCGCGAAAGCGTCGAGAGACTTCCCAGGCGCCCC
>DATDGW010000166.1:0-5014 GCA_036521895.1 Candidatus Sulfotelmatobacter sp.
GTTTATGACCGTCTCGGATCAGCATCCTTTTCCTTCCTTGGCGGTCTACTCCCCAAGCGATCACAAGATAGAGCCATTCGCTGCCGAAGGGGTAGAAGCCAAATTCTCGCCGGACGGAAAGTGGGTCGTGTACGTAGGGCCGGGGCGTGGAATTCTCGTTGAACCTTTTCCTGGACCGGGCCGACGTACGCAGGTCTCCTCTGGAGCTGCTGCGCAGCCCCGCTGGAGCCACGACGGCCGTCAAATTTTTTTCATCCAACCGGATCGAAAATTGATCGCGGTAGGTTTTGATCCGAGAACCGGGACGGCCGGTGCGCCAAGGTTCCTGTTTCAGACGCACATCTCGGCCGAGCGTATCGCGAACTGGCAATACACTGTCGCGCCCGACGGTCGCTTTTTGATCAACTCACTTCCCTCAAATGCTGCCTCTCCACTCACGCTTATTACCGGTTGGGATGCGGCATTGGTCCGCCGCTGACCACCCAAAGATCTCAAGGATCTGGTTGCAACGTCCGCCCTGATCGACTTGTAAGCGAGCAGAGAAAAGAGTTTCCGAGCGGATTGTCGGCAAGCCGGATGTAATGGTGCGGTCCGATTTTCTGGCATAACTTCCGCATAGCCCGTTTGGGGAGCAACGACTAGAGCTGGCGCGGATGCATTTATAGACCCGTGCCAACTACACGTTGCCAAAAGGCATGCTGGGCGCGAAGACGATTTTTGTGAAAATAGACGGCGATTCACCCGAATCGTGTCGGACAGCTCCCCGAAGCAATATTCTGCTGAGTTCACTCAAGGCGCAGCGCCAGTACAGGCTCGACTTGCGCGGCTCGGTGAGCTGGTATGTAAATGGCTACTAGCGCGACCGCGCTCAGCAGAACGGCTACCGCCGTGAGCACGACTGGATCCGACGCTTTCACTCCATAGAGCAGGCTGGCCATCAAGGGTGTCAGTGCCGCGGCGCCCATGACGCCGATGAAAACTCCCGTGAGCGCCAGCCGCATGCCTTGCCGCACTACCATTCGGACTACGTCACGCGGGCGCGCTCCGAGAGCGATGCGGACGCCGATCTCCTGAGTCCGCTGCTCGACGGCGTACGCCATCACACCGTAGATGCCGATGGCGGCCAAAAGAATCGCGATGCCGGCGAAGACGTTGAACAGCATCATGTTGAAGTTGCTGTCCGCAGTGGCCTCCGCTCTCACCTGGTCCATGGAACGGATATGCGCCACAGGTAGCCCGCCGCTTGCGATGCGCAGTTCACGCTGAATGGCGGCACTGAGCGAGTACGGTTCAGCGTTGGTCCGAACTGCCCATATCATGGAGGCAAAGAGATTATCCGCTGCGCTCTCGACATCTGAACGCTGCTCTATCGGGACATATACCATCGGCTCGGGTTTGCTGCCCAGTCCTGCGTCTCTGACGTCTGCTACAACGCCGATGATCTGCATCGGAGATTCTTCCTCGTTGGCCGAAGAGACATCGGCAATGCGCTCTCCCACCGGAGAGCGGCCGAGAGGGTACCCTGGCCAGAACGCTTTCGCCATCGTTTCGTTGATTACGACAACCCGGGGCGTTCGTTCGTCATCCCGCTCCGTAAACAATCGCCCCTGAAGTAACGAAATGCGAAAGACCTCAAAATAACGTGCCGAGACCTGTCGCGCTGCTGCCCAGTTTTGATACCGATCTTTGGCTGGCGGGCGGCCTTCAATATTGATTGGCTCATAGTCGGGGTTCGGATCAAGCGGAAGCGACCTGGTGGCCGCGAGCGCCTCCACTCCCGGCAGGCCCACTACGCGGCTCTGGGCGTCGCGGAGCAGCCGGGCGACGGCTGTAGTTTGATCAAAGCGCGGCTGATTAATCGACATTTCGAACGTAAGGACGTTGTGCGTCTCGAAGCCGGGCTCCACCGCCCGCAGGGCGACGAACGTGCGCATGAGGAGAGCAGCCCCCGCAACCAGAACCAGCGCCAGAGCTATCTCGGAAACCACTAGAATCGAGCGGGTCTTATTTTGGCCGCGCCCGCAGCCGGAACGCGCGCCACTTTCCTTGAGAGCGGCATTCACATCGCCGCGTGAGGCACTGAAAGCAGGTATGAGTCCAAAAAGGATTCCAGTGACCGTCGCGGTCAGCATGGTGAAAATGATTACCCTCAAGTCCAATGTCACATCGGAGCCGTGCGTACCGATTCGCGGGAGGTTGACGGAGTTGCCGGCGAGCAGAACGCGTACCACGGAATAGCCGAACCCGATGCCCAGCACACCGCCGGCCAGCGACAAAGGCAGCGTTTCGGTCATCAACTGGAAAACGATGCGCCGCCGTCCGGCGCCTAATGCTGCTCGAATGGCCATCTCGCGCCGTCGCCCAGTCGCCCGCGCCAACAGAAGGTTCGCCACGTTGACACAGGCGATGAGGAGCACAAAGCTGACCGCGCCCATCAGCACCAGCAGAGCCAGCCGCACATTCCCTACCACCGCGTCGCTCAACGGCTCTACATTGAAGCTAAAAGACGAGAGTCTTTCACTGGGGTACTTCTGCCGAAATCGTGCCTGCGCGACGTTCGTTGCGGCTCTGGCCATTTCCAGCGTGACGCCGGGCTTCAAGCGGGCCGCGGCGCGATAGGAACCACCCTGATCGGCGCTGTTGGGATCCGCCTGAGCGGGAAGCCAGACGTCGGCGGGCGTATCGATGTGAAGGCTCGGACCCAGCGAGTTCCAGGCGGAGTGAATGGGTTCTAGATCGCGGACGATTCCTATCACCACGTAGGGTTCGCCGCCGAGCGGAATGGACTTGCCCACCAAGCTTCGATCCGCGCCAAACCGCCGTCGCCAGAATCCATCGCTGATCACCGCTAACCGCGGGCCGCGTGGCACATCCTCCTGGTCGGTGAACGTTCGGCCGATCTCGACCGACGCGCCGAATAGCTTGAAGAAACCTGCTGAGACATGGATCGTCCTGAGTAATTCAGGGTGGTCGGTGCTTGTCAGGTTCACCCCCGGACCCTTCACGACCTCTCCGTACAAGGCAAAGTCCTGCAGCACCTCCGTCTGCTCGCGCCAGAACATGTAAATCGGGACCGAGGTGCCTTCGATGTCATGGTTGCCCAAAAAGAAGTTCACGATACGGTCAGGCTCGGGATACGCCAACGGCCGCAAAAGTACGGCGTTCACCACGCTGAAAATGGCCGTGTTAGCGCCGATGCCCAGCGCCAGTGTTAGAACTGCCACGGCCGTGAAGCCGGGACTCTTCCTAAGCATCCGCAGTCCGTAACGAAGGTCCTGAAAGAAATTCTCGATGCTGTTCACCCGCCGCACATCGCGGCATTCTTCTTTTCGTTGCTCGAGTCCGTCCATGCCGCGCATGGCCGCATAGCGCGCCTCGTCATGGTTCAGACCTTGGGCGATATATTCCTCAGTCTTTCGCTCCACGTGGTACCGCAACTCCTCATCTAGCTCCGCATCGACCTGCCGACGGCGGAAGAGCGAGCGCAATCGCAATGGCAGCATGTAGATCCAGTGTTCCAGTCGCATTTCTTAAGCCTCCTCGAGTCCCAGTACGCTCGTGATGGCGCCGGAAAGCCGGGTCCAGTTGGCGGCCTCCCTTTCGAGATTCTTGCGGCCGAACCGCGTCAGCGAGTAGAACTTGGCCCTCCGGTTGTTCTCGCTGGGCTTCCATTCGGCGGTGATCCAGCCCTCTTGTTCCAACTTGTGCAAGGCGGGATAGAGCGATCCATCACTGACCTGTAAGATGTCACCGGAGACCTGTCTCAGACGCTGGCTGATAGCCCAGCCGTTCAACGGCTCCAGTGCCAGGATCTTCAGGACCAACAGGTCCAGGGTTCCTTGGACCAAATCAGACGGTTTGCTCACGCAGCCTCCCTCGGTTACCGAGATAGGATAGGTCCACTCCTCTCGGTAAGCAAGAGGAAAGTAATGACGAGGCTGAAATAATGACGCAGGGCCGATTTGAAAGTGCACCGAACAATTTCGCTGATGATCCCACCAACCAGCTGCATCGGACTCAATTGACGTGGGTTCTTTTGATTGGTCCTGGTTTGTCGGCAAACGCGAAGTAATCCGGTTATTTCCGGATTGCTCGTCACTCACCGGGTTGCCAAGGAAATGGCCACATCTCCGATTTTGCCGTACACCCGGTGCAAGGTAAGATTCTCCGGACGGATCGCACTCCCGTTGGGATCATGACTAGAGATGACATTCAGCTGCTCTACGAATACGACCGCTGGGCAAACAACAGGGTTTTGCAAGCGGCCTCCGCGCTCAGCGCTGAGGAGTTCACGCGCGATCTGGGCGGCAGCTTCCGTTCCGTGCGAGACACACTTGTGCACATCATCGGTGGTGAGTGGATTTGGCTTGCGTATTGGAAAGCGCCGTCCCACAGCCCCGCCTTCTTGACAGATTTGAGAACGCGACGGGACGTTATGTTCAGTCCGGACGCATTTCCCAACGTCGCTACGACGCAGTTAAAGTGGGCAGAAGTCGAAAAAGAACAGACCGAGTTCGTGAATCACGTAACAAACGAACTCTTGGAAAAAATGCTCCCCTTTCGCACAACACAAGTCAGCTTGGCGCACTTGATGCAACATCTGGCAAACCATTCCACTTATCATCGAGGTCAAGTCACACTGATGATGCGGCAGCTTGGCGCCGAGCCTGTGGCCACGGACTTCCATGTGTTTCTGGTGGAAGGCCGGCGTGAGGCTGCGACTGCACATTAGAACCTCATGGAGTGTCTCGAATCGTAGCGACGTTTGTCGCCAGCACGTCCCGGGTGGATGGTCGGCAACCCTTACCTTACCGGATTACGGAAGGGTTGCCCGTCACTCGGGAACAATAACCAGGAATGGCGCACAAGTCCCGCACAACTTATGAGGTTGTCATAAGAAAGGGTTGCCGATTAGTAGCGGAAGAATTATTCGTATCTCAACGCGATCATAGAATCTACGCGGGACGCCCACCACGCTGGCACATAGCATGCCGCCAGCGCGACCGCACTAAGC
>DATDGW010000167.1:0-34270 GCA_036521895.1 Candidatus Sulfotelmatobacter sp.
ATTCTGATCGGCGGAGCAGTCGTGAACGCGCCTGCGCCCAAATTACCGGGATGCGATTTGCCGGCTCCCAACCGAGGATGATTTTATTCCGCCGAACGCTCGCAGGTTGTCAAAAGATTGTCCGGCGGGGGCCGGCAAGAATTCGTGGCAAAACAGAGCACTCCCTAACACATTGTTACCTCCGTACTTAACCCTCTGCCGCCTAATCGGGCCACAATAGCGCAGCCGATCACACACTTGGGGTCGATTTTCTGATATTCTCATGCGTTTTACTTGAGGTGCCGGAATCGTGGAGAAGCGCGGGCTTAAGTATCATCGCGGCCGGGTTGGCGAGGCGCTGCGCGAGGAGATCGAGACCCTTGTGGAAGGCGAGTTGGCCGATCCGCGGATTGGGTTGGTGAGCGTGACCGCCGTGCATATTGCGGATGACGGCCGATCGGCGCAGGTCCGGGTGAACGTCGAAGGATCCGACGAAGATGCGGACCAGAGTCTGGAAGGACTGGAAGCTGCGAAGGAATACATTCGGCATGAACTGGTGGAGCGGTTGCATTTGAGGCGCGCTCCGGAGTTGTATTTCCGGTTGGACCGCGCGGAGCAGGAAAAAGCGCGAGTGGAGGAATTGCTGGCACGGGCCAAGAAAAGAAGCAAAACAGGCAAGGAATCCGGTGGAAAAAAGGCGTAGCGGCGTTGAGGACGTTCTCCGGCAGATCGGACAGCACAAGCGATTCGTGCTGACGTCGCACGCCCGCCCAGATGGCGACGCGGTTGGATCGGCGCTTGCCTGTTGTCAGGTTCTGCGAGCGATGGGCAAGCACGCCGACGTGGTGCTGCACGACGGAGTCCCCCGCGTTTACCGCTCGCTTCCGTTCGCCGATCAGGTGGTGCAGTCCAGCCGTGTGATGGGCAGCTACGAGGCGGCGATTATTCTGGAGTGTGACAGCATTCATCGCACGCGGCTCGAGGGACTGGAAAACCGGGTGCTCATCAGTATTGACCATCATGTCAGCGGACGTCCGTTTGCGCATGTGAACTGGATCGATCCGCACGCTGTTGCGACAGCTGAAATGGTGTTCCGGTTGGCGCGGGAAGCGGGCGTTAAATTTTCTCCCGAGATTGCGACTTGTCTCTACACGGCGCTGATGACCGACACCGGGTCGTTCATGTTTCAGGGTACGAATGAGAATACGTTCGCACTGGCGCGGGAGTTGGTTCTGGCGGGAGCAGATCCAGCGCACTGTGCGCGCGGGATTTACTTTGCGCACTCGGTGGGCAAGATCCGGCTGCTCGGCGAAGCTCTTCGCAATCTCAGTGTAGAAGGACGCATCGGCTACGCGTGGGTCACGCAGAAACAAATGGAACGCTGCGGTGCAATCGAAGAAGATTGCGAAGGGCTGGTCAATTACGTTCTTTCCATCGGTGGCGTCGAGGTCGCGGCCTTCTTCCGGGAGATGCCCGAGGGGCGATACCGCGTGAGCCTGCGCAGCAAAGGCAAACTAGATGTCGCGCACGTGGCTGAGAGTTTCGGCGGTGGAGGCCACGAATGCGCCAGCGGATTCTCGGTCGACGGGCCGCTCGCCGAGGCCGTCCGCCAGGTTCTTTTCCAGCTTCGCCGCGGACCTTCCGTACAATAGAAAATTCAGTGTTGATTGTTGATTTTGCTGATTGACGAGCGATCAGGGCCACGGCAGTCCGGGTTCTTAATCATCAATCAGCAATCGACAATCAGTAATTTCCCTATGACCCCTCGCACCCGCACGGATGTTCTGTTGATCGCAGGCTTCTGTGCGTTTTTGTTTTTCTACGGTATGGCGCAGTTCGGGCTGATCGGCGCCGATGAACCGCGCTACGCGCAGGTGGCGCGCGAGATGCTCGAGCGTCACAACTGGATCACGCCAGTGCTCGGAGGACGTGCGTGGCTGGAGAAGCCACCGCTTTACTACTGGCAGGCGATGCTGGCGTACTCGGTGTTTGGTGTGAGCGATGTGGCGGCGCGACTCCCCGGGGGAATTGACGCTACGCTGCTCGTAGTCGCTGTCTATCTTTTCTTCCGGCGGTTTCGGCGCGGAGTGGAAGTCGATGCAGCGCTGATTACGGCTTCATGCGCTGGAATGATCGGGTACGCCCATGCCGCCTCAATGGACATGGCGCTCGCCGCGACGTTCTCCATGGGGATGCTTGCGTGGTGGGCTTGGCGCGAGAGTGGGAAGCGAATCTGTCTCGCGCTGTTCTATGCCTGCATGGCGCTGGGGATGCTGGCGAAGGGACCGGTTGCCCCGTTTCTGGCAGCGGCTATCATTGTGGTCTTTGCTGTGTGGGCGCGGGAGTTGCGCTTGCTGGGGAAGACCCTCTGGCTGCCGGGTGCTCTCCTGTTCTGCGCGATTGCCCTGCCCTGGTATGTTGCGGTGCAGATGCGGAACCCGCAGTTCTTTCGCGAATTCATTCTGCAGCACAATCTAGCACGCTTCTCCAGCGATCTTTATCATCACCGCCAGCCCGTCTGGTATTACCTTCCGGTAACAGCCCTCGCGTTTGTACCGTGGACCGTGTTCGTAATCGCGGCGGTCGTGGAGTCCGTGCGGATCTGGTGGGCGGAGCGTAAGAACCTTGCAGCCGGGCCTGATCTCGAATTGCAATTCAGAGTTTTTGTGTGCTGCTGGCTTTTCGTGCCAATCGTGTTCTTCTCGGTTTCGCAGTCGAAGCTTCCTGGCTATATTCTCCCTGCGATCCCAGCGGGTGCGATGCTGCTGGCGGCGTACCTGCGGCGGCATCTTACTCGGGAAGAAGACGAACCGGTATCGAAGGGGCTCGTGGTGGTGCACGCGCTGGTGGCTGCGGCGCCGATTATCCCGTCCGTGTTGATTGCCTATCTCATCATCCAGCACCGGCTGCCGGTGGGCCGTCCCATGTTCGTTGCAGTTGCGATTGCGTTTGCCCTCTGCGCTGCCATCGCGATGACGCTGACCAGTCATTTGCATTTGCGCATGCTGCGTTTTGTAACGCTGATTCCTGTTGTGCTATCGGTCGCGGCGGTAATGAAACTGGGATCGGTCTCCGTCGATCAGACGCTGTCGGCGCGTCCTCTCGCGATTGAGTTGGCAGCCGTGGAGACACACCAGCTTCCTCTCGCGGTGTGCGGCGTTCCCCGTGAGATGGAGTATGGGCTCACGTTCTATCGCAACCAGGCGACCGTGCGCTACGAAGCTGGAGGCATCCCGGCAGGGGAACATCTGCTGGTTGCTCTTACGACGTGGAAGGTGAATGTGGCAATGCAGACGGCCGGGCGACGCGTGCTGTTCCTTGGGAACTACGCGCCGCAGAACGTGGATTATTACTGGGTCTCAGCTGCGAGTGCCAAGCCTTAGCCGATTCCTGCGCTGGCAGATTGCACGAAAGAGTACACTGTCGACCAACATGATCAACTGTGCTTCAGCTGCGTTCCTCTCGTTGCTGTTCAGCACTATGGCAGGGGCACAGCAAGTCCCTGACTTCTCTGGGATCTACAGCCTGAAGTCCGCTGGAAAGTCTGATTCTCCGAATAGCTTCCCTCCCATAAACGTCTTCGTCGGGAAGGTCATGACGAAAGTAGTCCAGGGTGGTGATTTTGTGGAAATCGTATTTCCACCTACGGTGGGCACGCGGGCTGCGAAGCGCTCGACCACTTCAGTCGAAGGGGTGATGGGATGCGACGATCACTCCGGGAATTCAATAATGCAGGATGTGATTATGCGATGAGTCCGAGTGCAGGCGGGGTGACGAGCATCACAATGCGCCGTGAGGTTAAACCCGACCGGAGTCTAAGGCAAAAAAAATCGCGTAACACGTTGCAGGTGCATGATTTGCGTCTTGGCAGGTCATCACGGTATGGGCCAGTCAGCCTCCGACATGACCGGGGGACCTGCGTCACGGGCAACCGTGAGGCTGAACACAGAGAAACAACCCCAAGTACTCATTCCCCGGGTTACACTTTGCGGCATGTGGCGCCGCGAAGTCGCACTCTCGGTGGTTCTTTCAGACACAGGTGAGGGCGCGTTCGATTGAACACTTCGATTCCAACAGTTCCTGCGGATTTGCCGGCGAACGTCCAACAGATTCTGACTGAGTTCGTGGCCAGCGCGCAACGGGCGTTTGCCGAGGATCTGCTGTCAGCGGTTCTCTTTGGCAGTGCGGCAGATGGGTCGCTGCGGAAGTCGTCGGATGTGAACCTGATCCTGGTCTTGCGCCGCTATGACCCGGCGCGCGCACAACAGGTCCGGAACGAGCTTGCGGCGGCTGAGGCGGCGATTCTTTTGCGGGTAATGTTTCTCGTGCAAGACGAAATCCCGGCGGCTTGCGAAGCATTCGCACAGAAGTTCAGCGATATTCTTCGCCGCCGCGTGGTGCTGCTCGGCGCCGACCCATTCGATGGCGCTTCCGTCCCACATTCGGCACAGGTAAGGCGCCTCCGCCAGGTCTTGCTGAATCTTCTTTTGCGCCTCCGAGAAATCCATGCCGGACGAGAGAGCGGGAGCCGGTCCACGTTGAACATGCTGGCCGATTCGACGGGAGCCCTGCGATCGAGCGCCGTGCTGTTGCTGGTCCTGGAGGGCCGCGACACTCCCAAACCCAAGCAAGCCCTGCTCAATGTAGCGGAACAGGCTGCGCCGGGGAGGTATTCCGGTCCACTGGCCAAACTCTCACAGTTGCGCGAGACCGCAACTCTGGCCGACGCGGACGCACACGAGGTCATGATTGCCATGATGGAGCTTGCGGCCGCCATGCACGTGCGCGCCGCCGCGATCAAAGAGTGAGTACGGAATCGGTATGAATCCTTTCGACCTGCGAGGACCGGAGTTTCTTTTCTTCTATTGCTTGTTGTCTGGATTCGTGATTCTTGCAGTCACCTGGCTGCGCGAGTTGATTGAAGCTGGGCCGACACCTCAAGTCCCGCTCGATGATCCTTACTTCTTCGCCTACCTGCGTGGCGGGGCGAATGAACTTCGGCGCGCGGCGATCGTGGTACTGCTGGACCGCGGGTGGCTCACTGCGGAAGGAGACACGGTCTCCCGTCGCGGAAATATCGAACCCCACCCTGAGCAACCGGCGGTGGAACAGGAAATCCTGTCCTTCTTCTTCGCACCTCACGCTGCGTATGAAGCGCTGAAGAGTAATTCTACGAGCGCCGCCGCGTCAGCCTACGACGAGCGCGCCACCGACCTCGACTTGATGCCTGACGAAGGCGCTAAAGGACGACGCTACATCCTGAGCGGCGTCGCAGCGTGCGTACTGATCGGCGTGTCGCTCACCAAGATCGGCGTGGCATTGGCGCGCGGTCGAACCAACATTCTATTTCTGATTGTGCTGACTGTCGTTGCTCAAATTGTCCTGTGGCAAGTAGCCATCCTTGGCCCCACGGCGAAAGGGCGTGCGCTGCTCCGTGACATTCGCGTTCTGTTTAGCGATTTGAACGGACGCCGTCCTTTCTTGCGTCCGGGTGCAGGTACCAAGGAGATCGCGTGGTTGGTCGGAGTATTCGGAGTGGGCGCTCTCCCGGGGGGTGGCTTTCCGGATGTAAAAACTCTGTTCCCGCAGAGTATCCGCGCCGGCAATCTCGGAAACTCGGGAGTCAGTTGCGGTGCGGCCAGCCGCTGCGGTGGTGGAGGGGGATGTGGCGGCGGCGGGGGATGCGGTGGTGGAGGGGGCTGTGGAGGTTGTGGAAGCTGAGATGGCGCATCTTTTACCAGATCGTGTGGGCCTGAGTTGGAGAACCGAGCTGGCCGCCGGCATCTTTGCTCACCGCGAACAGATTGACGTGGTCGAAGTGATCGCCGAAGACTGGTTCGATGCTTCGCGGTCGAAGGTGTCTGCCCTGCGAACGCTCGCGGCGCAGATCCCGGTCCAGTTGCATGGAACCAGTGCAGGGCTGGCTTCCGCGGAGCCGGTGGAAGAGAAACGGTTGGCGAAGATGGCGCGACTGGTGGAGATGGTGCAGCCCGAGGCGTGGTCGGAGCACCTCGCGTTCGTGCGTGGCGGAGGATGGGAGATCGGCCATCTGGCGGCGGTGCCGCGCAATGCGATCACCGTGGAGAACTCAGCCGCGAATGTGGCGCGAGCGCGACGAATGGTTGGTAGGAGTCCAATGGTAGAGAACATCGCCACACTGATTGCCCCGCCGGCGAGTACGCTGACCGAAGTCGAATGGCTAGGCCGCGTGGCCACTGCTGCCGATGCGCCGCTTCTGCTCGATCTGCACAACCTGTATGCGAATGCAATGAACTTCGGAGGCGACCCAGCGACCGCGCCAGTGGCGGCTTTGAGACAGGTTCCACTGGATCGCGTGGGGACGGTGCACATCGCCGGAGGTCATTGGATTTCTGCCTGCAACCGCAGCGAGCAGCGATTGCTCGATGATCACCTGCATCCCGTGCCGGATGCGGTTTTCTCGATGCTGGAAGAGTTGGCCGCGCTGACGCCGCGGCCTCTGACGGTCGTGCTGGAGCGGGACGGCGCTTACCCGCCGATGGGTGACTTGCTGCTGGAACTGCAACTGGCCCGAGCGGCGATGCAAAGAGGGCGGGCACGGCAGGATCAGACGCCTTCGTGGTCAACCGAACCCGTTAATAGAGCCTCGAGCGGAGGCTCTGCGCGCCTGGAAGCTTTATTGGCGCGCATTTACCTAGACGAGTCATTGCGTGCCAACCTTCTTGCCGCACCGGAAGAGTTTGCCGATTGCCACTCTTTGAATGCTGAGGATGCTGCGGTTCTGGCCTCCATTGATCGGATCGGGCTGGCGATGGCGGCTCGCAGTTTCGAGCGAAAGCGCGAGATGAAGCGGGCACAACAGCACTAGGCGCGACGATTGCAACCTGGTGTTGCCGCCCTATATTCGCCTCGTTTGCCTCTGCCGGGCGAACCAACTACACTCGAAATTTTGCCGCGAGATTTGCCGCCGGTGCTTGGCGGCAGCCGCTGCGGGAGCCCTTTGGAGATTCTCGACCTCAGGCATTTTTCTTCCGTGGACCTGCGTCCGTTGCTCGACGACGAGACGCAAGTATGGTCGCGCCTGCTCTCGTGGGATTATTCCGGCTCGGCGGAGATGATTCTCCGCTACGTCGACGCGAAAATCCTGCCCGGCTATGCGGCCGTGGATCGCGGCCGCGTTTTCGGCTACTCCTTTTTTGTGTACGAAGGCAGCAAGGCAGTGATTGGCGACCTCTACGTCATCAATGGCACCCGGCTTCCTAATGCTCGCGAAGTGGAGTTGAAGCTGCTGATCCATGTGATCGAGACCTTGCAGCAGTCTCCCGGGATTCATCGCGTCGAGGCGCAGCTTTTGGCGCACGAAGCCAACGCGGTGTCGCGCCCGTTTCTGGAAACGGGATTCCAGCGGCACCCACGCCTGTTCATGACGTTGATCTTGGGGAAAGATGCGACGGAGAAGGCTCCGACGCACCCCGAGGTTGAGATTCGGCCGTGGACTGAGGGCGATTACCAGCCCACTGCCGCGGTCATTACCGCGGCGTATCGCGGCCACGTGGACGCGCAGATCAACGATCAATACCACACGCTCAGCGGATCGCTGCGCTTCCTCAATAACATCGTGCGTTTCCCGGGGTGCGGAGTGTTCGATGCCGAGTCCTCATTCGTAGCACTGGATCGCAAAGCCAACAGCCTGATTGGGGTAATTCTGTGCTCGCGCGTTCGGAACAATGTCGGCCACGTCACGCAAGTGTGCGTTCTGCCGGAGTATCGATCACGCGGAATCGGAGAGTCGTTGCTGGCGGCCACGGAGGGCAGCCTGCGGAAGCAAAATTTCGTTCTGCTGTCGCTGACCGTGACGGAAGCGAACGCGCGGGCCGTCGCTCTTTACCGGCGCCTGAATTTTGAGTCGAAGAGGATTTTTGATGCGTTTGTGTGGGAGGGGTGAAGAGAACCTGTCGCCTTTAAGTCCTCAGCTTTCAGTTTGTGCATACGTAGCGATAAAGTCTTGACGTCACGAAAATGAAGTGGATCGTGCCGTTGCGGTCCGGGAGCTCCAACTCTGCGCGACCATCCTTGTCGTACCCATTGAGGCGAATCGGACTCCCGACGCCTTCGGCAATGGCCTCCTGATCTTCAGTTGGTAAGCCGTCAAAAAGCCCTGGCGGAATTTCGCTGAGCACCCTAGTCCCGCCCGGTTTCGGTTTTCTTCGGGTTGAGGTGATCACTGCCGCGTCTGCTGAGAGCTGATGGCTGATAGCTATCTGCGCAACACCCACATGGCCCAGCCGGCCACCAGCACACCGCCGAGAAACATGGCGAAGCAATACAGCCCGTACTTCACCATTTCGCGCGTGGTCTCGCGGTGGGTGATGCCGAATACGATGGAGGCGAAGAGGGCAAACACCGCCGCCGCGCTGAAATGATTGAGTGTGATGGTCACTGCGCCGAACTCCAAGTAAAGGTATTAACTGAGAGCTGATAGCTGACAGCTGAGAGCGCCTTCATTGCTTCTTCCCGATAGCGATGTGATAGGCATCGGCCACGGCGATAAAGTTCAGCAATCCCGCGACGATCATAAATTTCGTGCCATAGTCCGCGGTGGCGAATGCAATCGCGCCCTGGCCCCAGTCGGCGGCCAGCGTCACGATGTAAAGGGCGCCCGCGCCTACGTCGCCAATGAATCCGAGAATGTCGAGAATGTCGCCGCCGTTCGCTTTGTAAATGCGGCCCTGCATCGCGAGTCCGAGAACGAACAGGGTCACGATCGACACAAAAAGTAGCAAGCCGCGAATCCAGCGCTTCTGGATGATGTGTCCGGCGCCTGGAATCAGCCAGCCCACGGCGGGGGCGACCACCGACATCATGTTCACTTGTTCCTGCGGGGCGGGCCGCGTTTTGTCTGTCGTGGAATTAGCCATTCAGATAGTCACAATCTCGCGTTGAATTTTCCCGGTTACTTCGGCGGACTTGGCGCGCACCAGCACGTTCACTTCGCTGCGCACACCAAACTCCGGCAGATAAATGCCGGGCTCGATGGAGAAGCAGGAGTTGGGAAGAATCTGCCGTTCGTCGTGAATCTCCAGATCGTCCATGTTGGCTCCGTTGGAATGGACGTCGGTGCCGATGGAATGTCCGGTGCGATGAATAAAATAATCGCCGTAGCCGGCTTTCTTGATGTGTCCGCGGGTGGCGCGATCGACTTCCCATCCTGCGATGCGGCGTCCGCCGTTGATCGCGTCAAGGACGGTCTCCACACCCGCGTCGCGCGCGTCGCGAACGATCTGGAAAACCTCCTGCATTTTTCCCGATGGGGCGGCGCCCACGAAGCCCATCCACGTAATGTCGTAGTAAACCGCGTTGGGCGTGTTCTTCTTACCCCAGACGTCGAGCAGAAGCAGGTCGCCTTCGCGAATCGGGACAGGACGGCTGGCGTGCGGCTCGTAGTGCGGGTTGCCGGCGTTGGCGTTGACGGCCACGATCGGGGGATCGTCGGTGAGCAGATTCTCCCGCGCGAAGGCTTCCATGAACCAGTGCTGAATCTCGTGTTCCTTTGTGCCGCCGTTGCGCGCGCGCTTGCCGACCTCTTTGAATGCTGCCGAGACAATGGAGTCGATGCTGTCGCGGGCGGCGAAGTGTGACTGAATCTGCTCCTCGCTCCAGGTGGATTCAAACTGCGCCACCAGGTCCGCGGAGCTGACGACGTTCTTACCCAGGCCGCGCAGCAGGTCGATCGTGCCGCCATCCACCAACGAAATGGTGAAGACGCTGTTGTTCGGCGAGTATTGCATGGCAAGGTCGCGGTGCTGCGCGAGAATGGATTTCAGTTGGTCGAACAGTTCCTGCCAGCCGGAATACTGATGTTTCTTGCCGGGCAGGGAATCGAGGTGTCCGGCTTCGATCTTGTGGACCAGCTTGATGGGCTCGCCTTCCGCAGGAAGCACGTAAAACCAGCGCCGGGTCACCATCAGGCTCGGGGGCAGGCCAAGCACGCGGTAGGCAATGGGATCGCGATGGTGGTGGTCGTAGAAAAGCCACGCATCAATGTTGCGTTCGCGTAGCGCAGACTGGATGGCAACGAGGTCCATGGGCAACCCTCTATTGTAAACAAGAGCAAGGATTTGGGCGAATCCGGCCCAACCCGGTTTTGATAAACTCCGCCAGATGGCTGCAATCGCCGAATCCGTCCCGATCAAGCTAGTCCAGCGGGTCCGCGTCGAGTCGATCGACCTGGTTCGCGGTGTCATCATGATTCTGATGGCGCTCGATCATACGCGGGATTTCTTCGGGAACTCCGGCCTGAATCCCACGGATCCGGCCACGACTACCATTCCGCTGTTCTTCACGCGCTGGGTGACACATTTCTGTGCACCGGTCTTCTTCCTGCTGACCGGCACGGGTGCCTATCTCTCGCGGCGCAAGAAATCGAAGAGCCAGTTATCACGATTCCTGTTTACCCGGGGTCTGTGGTTGATCTTTCTGGAGTTGGTCGTCTCCCGTTGCCTGGGATGGCAGTTCAACTTCGACTATCACGTGGTCTTCATCATCGTCTTATGGGCGCTGGGTTGGGCGATGATTGTGCTCTCGGGGCTGGTCTATCTGCCGATGCCTGTTGCAGCGGCGTTCGGAGTGTTGATGATTGCGACCCACAATCTGTTCGATTCCGTGCAATCTTCCAACTGGCTTTGGACCATTCTGCACTCGCCCAATTTTCTGGTCAACGAACCGGCACGCACCGTGTTCGTCGGATATCCGCTGGTTCCGTGGATTGGCGTGACGGCAGCGGGCTACGGACTTGGACAGATCTACAGTTGGCCCGCCGAGCGGCGCAGGACGTTTTTGCTGCGGCTGGGGCTGGGGCTGAGTGCGGCCTTTATCATCTTGCGCGCCCTCAATGTCTATGGCGATCCGCAGCGGTGGTCTACGCAGAGATCGGCGGTTTCTACGGTGCTTTCATTTCTGAATACCACCAAGTACCCGCCGTCGCTGCTCTACCTGTTGATGACGCTCGGTCCTGCGGTGCTGTTTCTGTGGGCAGTCGATACCGGAACGCCGCACCGGCTGAGGCCCGCGCTCATCATCGGCAAAGTGCCAATGTTTTATTACCTGCTGCACGTGCCGCTCCTCCACCTGATCGCCATCGCAGTGTGCTACGCGCGTTACGGGCAGGTGCATTGGATGTTCGAGTCGCCGATGCTCGGGCAGTTCCCCATCACACGGCCGCCCGGCTGGGGATATTCTTTGCCAGTCGTCTATCTGGTGTGGGCCGTCGTCGTGCTGGCGCTGTATCCACTGTGCCGGTGGTTTGCAGGACTGAAGCAGAGACGGAACGATGCCTGGCTGAGTTATTTCTGAGGCACGGATTGGGATTGGGCCGTGAGTGACAAATTTCGGGTCTGAATGCACGAAGGCCCCGCCAAGCCGGGGCCTTTAATGCGGTGAAACATCAGCGCTCTGTCTAGTCTCCGATCGGCTGAAGTGATGAGCACATCGCGTTACGACTGTAATCAGACATCATCGAAGTTTTAGTCCAGGACCTTCTTCTTGAGAGTGGCCGGCAGAGTCTCGCACGCGGTCCGCAATACCAGTCGCGGAGCGCGCCCGCGAATCTTCATGAGATACGGCACCGTGCGCTTCGGGTCGAACTTCGCCGTTTCCCGCAGCAGCCAGCCCAGGCCTTTCTGCACCATGTCGTCCTGGTCAGCGAGCAGCAGGTTGGAGAGTTTCACGCTCTGACGGAAGAACAGCTTTACCCGCGCGCAGCGAATGAGTGCCACACAGGCCGCCCTCCGGTGCCACCGTTTCGGCGACTTCGCCCAGCGGAACACATCATTGACCCGCGTTGGCTTCGCAACCAGCATTGGTGCAATCAGGTAGTGCACCAATCCGTCGTGATCGGCCCAGCTGCTGATGCGGTCCAACCACGATGCGAACAGCTTGAACTCGCCGTCGCCAAACTGCGCGTTCATCTTCTCGAGCAGGAACACAGCGGCAACCTTTTCTTCGAGCACCCGGCCGGAGAATAGTTTGTCGGCCACTCTCAGCAGAAAATCGAAGTCGTGTTCCCGCAGAATCTCGCGGCGGTATTGCCGGACGGCCCGTCGCAGCTCAGCCGTGTACCAGCCATGCGATTTGATCTCTTCTTTGAAGAACCACTGTACGCCGGCAGCATGCTCCGCCGAGCCGCCGCCTTTCAGCGCGCGACGAATCTGCGCGGCGACCTCAGAGGGAGCGCCACGGCATTGCCTGGAGAGTGGTTGCTCTAACGACTTCGCCGTACGCGCCACCTATTTCACCTCGACGGTTCCTTCTACCCTGACCAGCCGGTCATAGATCCAGAGCAGCACAGTGGTGGCGACGCCGACTGCAACCACCGACCACCAGACCAGTTCCGGCCGGTGCATTTCTTCCCCAAAATGATGCATGAGCCAGCCGCTGAATTTGCCCGCGATGAACGATCCGATGCCGAGGGGAAGGAACGCAAATCCCATATAGGTACCTTGCTGTCCTGCAGGCGCCAGGCGCGAGATGTAGTCGTAATAGCGTGGTTGTTGAGTAATCTCGCCGATCGCGACCACAACCAGCGTGGCCACCGCCATCCACACCGACGGATGCACGATCAGCAGAATCCAGGCGAGGCTCGAGATCAGCGTCCCCAGCACAATGGCGTGAAACGCGTGCATGCGCTTTGTCAGGAATCCAATCGCCATCGTGAATGCGATCACGACCAGAGGGTCGGTCACCAAAATCAACTCGGTGTCGGCCTTCGGATCGATGTATGCGGAAATGTAGAGCGGCAGCGCGATGAATTCCTGCCAAAAGACCACCCAGTATCCCGTGAAAATCAGCAGGAACAACATAAAGCGCGGGTTCGAGAGGACGGTCAGGAAGTTCTTCCCCACCTGGCGGAGACTTGCCCTCTCGCCCTCGTCTGCGCGTCGCGGCTCCTTGAACAGCAGCAGGACAACAAAGAGCATCAGGAACACGCTTAGCGCCGCGAGGCGGAACACATTTTCCACGCTCCCGTGCTTGTGGACCCATGAGGCAAGGTAAGGACCCGCCGTGCTCCCGACGTTGACCAGCGTGTAGTAAATCGAATATCCGACCGAGCGAACATTTTCTTTGGACGCCCGAGCGGTCGTCCCGACCACGGAAGGCTTGACCAGCGCGACGCCCACCGCCGGCAGGATCAGAATGAACGCGACCAGCGTTACCAGAGGTACGTGGTCGCGCAAGGGAGCGAGCCAGTCCGAGCCGATCGAACCCAACATGAAGTACGCCACGGTGAGGCTCAGGTACGCCAGCGAAAGTGCGCGCCGGAAGCCGAGCCGGTCCGCGACCGCCCCGCCGATGACGGCGAGAAACCACACCCAGCCGCCAAACATCCCCGTGAGGCTGCTGGCCCGCTCGACGTCAAAGTGAAGACCCTCGTGCAAATAGCGCGCCAACACGGCGAACACCCCGTAATACGAAAGCCGCTCAAACAGTTCGCTGATGTTGGCAACCCAGAAAGGCCGCTCGAATCCCGTGCGAATTTCGTGGAAACGTTCAGAGAAGGACAAAGTGGCTCCTAATGTGATGTGGTGTCGGCGCGCCGCCGGCAGCGTCAGACAGAATTCTTGCTACGCATTCTCGCCCCACGCTGCGAGCCCAAGATACGCTCGCGACGGCCGGCGAGACGCCGGCGCTACTGTCCAATTCGGTTGCGCAACTCAGCGGCGGAAATGCCCGCCACGCGAATCACTTTATTCCGACTGTTCTGGCCGGAGGCAATGGTAACGGAAGAGCGCGGCACCTTCAAAAGTTTCGCGAAAAATCGATGCAGGCCTCGTTGGCCCGGCCGTCGACTGGAGGAGTGTCAGGGAGACTTTCAGCGCATCCCCGAGTTCGCCGATGATGGCGTTCTTCTTCGCGCGGGGATGAACTCGCACCTGAATTGATGCGCCGGAAGCATCCTCACGAATGAATGGCATCGTTGTTTCCCGCCAGCGAGAAGATCGTCTCACCCAGAATCGGAACTGCCTGGATTAACATCAACACCCCGAACATTTTGAATCGCACTATTTCCGCCACCAGCGCGCTAAGCTTACCTCCGATGCAGGCGACTCTCAGTTAACACCATAGCCGTAGCCAAGCCGCCACATGTTCAACATGGCCACCAAAATCCACAGAAATGGCGTATCCGGAACGGCTCCTGCCGGATGTCGAATTTCGATCATCAGGATCGCCGCAAGTCCGACAACAAACAGAATCCAGGCCAACGCATCGTCGATTGCTTTCATCGCCCGCCCTGCAGTGTGTCCTCCCTGTCCTCTGTGGTTAAGGCCTTGGTCTATCCCCGAAGATGGCCGTTCCCACACGCACGCAGGTCGATCCTTCCCCGATCGCGACCTCGAAGTCGTGCGACATGCCCATGGAAAGCGTATCCATATTGATGGCGGGAAGTCTGCGCGCCGCGATCGAAGTTCGCAGCTCGCGGAGTTTGCGGAAGTAGGGCCGCGCGTCTTCGGGATCGTCGGTGAACGGGGGTACCGTCATCAGCCCTCGAACCTCGAGCGCCTCG
Source organism: Candidatus Sulfotelmatobacter sp. (assembly GCA_036521895.1). Taxonomy (GTDB): domain Bacteria; phylum Acidobacteriota; class Terriglobia; order Terriglobales; family Acidobacteriaceae; genus Sulfotelmatobacter. The sequence goes on from DATDGW010000167.1 coordinate 14,519, forward strand.
AATCGAGGCGCAGCCAACAACAAATTTTCCAGGTCGCGCGAATCCGGTGAGACGCCGCTCTTGGCGGCTTCGCCGCCGACGTTGATTTCAATCAATACGCCCAGCGTCTTGCCCATACTCCGCGCGGCCGCATCGAGTTTCTCGACCAGCTTCACTGAGTCGACCGAGTCGACTGCGCCGAACAGTTCTGCGGCCTTGCCTGCCTTGTTCGTTTGCAGATGTCCGATCATGTGCCACTTGACTCCGGGCAAGTCGGCGAGTGCGGACGCTTTCCCGGCAAACTCCTGCACGCGATTTTCCCCGAACAGGCACAACCCGGCGGCGTGGGCTTCGCGAATGCGCTCTGGCGCATGCGTCTTGGTCACCGCCATCAGCACGATTTCCTCGGGACGGCGCCCTGTGCGTCGCGCAGCTTCCGCGATTCGCTCATGCAGCAACGTTATGTTCTCAAGAATGGACATGGAACAGCGTATTGCAAGGAGCACATGGAGGCTCGAATTCTTCCTCCGCTCGGATCTCCCGGAACGTCCTCTGACTTCGTTCGCAGGATGAAAACCTAGATGGCGGCGACCTTACCGCTCCGGATGTAAAAAGATACCCTGAATCAGTTCATCGCTGGGGCCATCGCAGACTAACGCAGTTTCTGCAAATGGCGCGACTCTGCGCGCGCGGTTTGCTCGGCACCATTTTGCATGTCGCATCATCGCCGTCACGAGTGGAGCAGGGCGGTGCATAAAGCTTAAGGACTTTCTCCTCTGAATCGCCCAGAAGAATTCCCTCTTTCGTTTTCAAAACAGGGAAAGGAGATTTTCGGCGCTGGCGGCTTGGTCTGGCTCTGGCAGTTTGGCGCGTCGCTGATAAAGACGGTGACAATCTGCCCGGCGCTATCGTGTTCCACTCCGAAATGAACAAATGCCGTCTGCTCTGGCACCGCGTAGCAAGGGAATTCGCCGATTCTCAATCCCGATCCGTATTGAACGACCAGATCTTTTTCGGAAAGATGCGAAGTTCCTTCCAGGCACAAATCTGCGATGCACAGCGGCCCCTTGTATTGCAGCTGAGCGGGCTTGTCACCTTGTGCAAACGCAAGTGCAGGGCACAGAACTCCGACTAAATGCGCTGATACTTTCATCTCTCCCTTCACGCGCAAAAGCGTGCCTCAGCCTACCCCTACATCATCGCCGTTGGCGGTGCGGGCTCGTTCGGGTCGCCTGCGCTGGAAAGAGGGAGAAAGATGAGCAATGCAGCCAGCAGAGTCATCACGATAATTCCCCCGAGGTACAGCGGATGCTCGAAGATCTGTGCTGCCTTGATTCTTGAAGCCCAGACGGCGGCCGAGTGTAACCCTGGTTGCTGGGCGTACGACAATGCAATTACGCCTGCCCACAGGAGGCCGCAGATTGCCTCGCCAGCGATCAACCCGGAAGCTGTGAGAACCCCGGCATTCTCCGCACGCGCTTGTTGAGCCGTGTTCAAGCCGCGCCTCTTCGCCATCCAGTCCCCGATCGAGCGGAAGACGCCGCCGAGGAAGATGGCGAACGTCGTTTCAAAGGGCAGATACATTCCCACCGCCACTAGCATGGGACTCTTCACCTGCATCATGATCAGCGCGATCCCGAAGCAGACGCCCACAACCACTAGAGGCCACGGCATATCGCCGCCCACGATGCCGATTGCGAGAGTGGCCATCAGTCCCGCTTGCGGCGCCGACAGTTCCCGGCTTCCGAAGCCGAAGGCCGTGTGCAACAGGTAGAGCGGCCAGTACATCACGAAACTTGCCACCACAACCGCGATCAATTCCGCAGTCTGAATCCGGCTGGGAGTGCCTCCAAGAATGTAGCCGACCTTGAAGTCCTGCAACAATTCTCCCGCCACCGCCGCAGAGACGCAAACCACGGCGGCGACTCCAAGCACCGTGGCCACACCGGAGATTCCATGAACGCCCAGGGCCACCATCAGCAAAGCGGCGACAATCAGCGTCGATAGCGTCAGGCCGGAGATTGGATTATTGGAGGACCCGATAAATCCGACCAGGTTGCCGGAAACGGTTGCGAAGATAAATCCCACAACCAGCATGACCACCGCCGCTAGTATTGCTGGCCAAAGCAGTCCCGAGATGTGTACGTAAAGAAAGCACATCATCACAAACATGAGCGCGATCAGCCCGAAGACAATTTTCGAACTCATGTAGCGCTCGGTGCGCGAGAGTTTGGCTTGCTGTTCCGCCGTTTGGCGAAGATCGGAGAAGGCCTTCCCCAGTCCCGCAGTAAGGCTTGCGCGCATGTTGTAGAGCGTGTAAGCCGCGCCCACCAACATGCCCCCGACAGCGATGGGACGAACGATGAATCGCCACACCGCGGTCGCCATGGTTGCCCAGTCGTCAGGCGTATCTGCGGGAATGTACTGTTTGAGTTGCGGGCCGAGGAAATACATCAGTAGCGGGACCATCAGACCCCACGCCAGCACACCGCCAGAGAACTGAAGGGCGGCCAGTCTTAGCCCGATGATGTAGCCCACCCCTAAGTACGCAGGACTTACGCTCGGAGCAGCGACCATGCTTGCTCCGCCGGTCGCGAGTACATTCGTGCTGCCAACTGCACCCAGTCGCACCTGACTGCGCCCCAGGCTGCCCACTCCGAACAGCAGGTCCTTGTCCGCGGCAAATAAACCAAACCGCCCCAGCAGATAAACCACGCCCCCAACGCCGATGTTCCAGAAGAGGTACTTCGCGGCCTGCGCGCCTCGTTGGCCGGCCTTGTGAATCTCCGACGCCGCCAGCGATTCCGGGAAGGGCAACTCCGGATCTTCCACCATGCCCCGCCGCACCAGCGAGATGAACAAAACGCCCAGAATGCTGCCCACCATGATCAGCGCCGTCGATTTCCAATACGCGACGCCGGGCTCGAAGGAAGGCCACGCCTTGGCAATCAGAAAGGCGGGGATCGTGAAAATCGCTCCCGCGGCCACCGACTCCCCGATGGATCCAGCGGTTCGGGCAATATTTTCTTCCAGCAGCGATCCCTTCCAAGCCCGCATGGCCGCCATCGCGATGACGGCCGCTGGATACGTGGCGGCGATCGTAATGCCGGCCCGCAGGCCCAAATACGCATTGGCCGCGCCCAGCACGATCGTCAATAAGAGTCCAAGCAGGACGGCCCGCATGGTGAACTCTTTCATCTCCATGGTTTCGGGGACATAGGGCACGTGCTTTTTATTGACGGGCACCTCGGATGCTGGACTGCTCATAGACGGGATCCTTGTAGAGCATGGGATGAAAACATCATCGATTGGCTTGTCAGACTCACACAACAATGACACAAACAAAGGAACGGCGCACCTTAGCACGCGGCCAGCCTGCAAGACAAGTGCGCCGTGGGTTCTCCTGGGTTCTCCAGGATCAGAGACGTCCCCCTCGTTCCGCAATGAGTTGCATCGCGGGCTTGCTCACCCAGCTGTGACCGTGGGAGCCAGGGTTGTAAAAGCGTTCACCCCAAGACAGCGGCGTCACATCACGGTATTCGTGCATAGACTCGTCCGGGACGAAGCGCAAACGTTTGCGCAGCGAGGCACGTGCGTTGGGATCGGCACCGTGATCGAGCAGCAGGCGGGCGAAGGCGGCGTCGCGCTGCAGGCCGCAGAGGTACGCCTGGGAGACGACACAGCCAAACAGCGGAGTGTGGCCGCCGAATCCGTCGGCGTCGATGTCGGCCTGGGCGTTTACGTCGGCGCCAAGCGCGATCAACCAGCGCGCGATCTCGATCTCGTCGAAATCCACACACATATGCAGGAGAGTCGTTCCGGCCAGCGGCGTGCCGTGCAGCGCGAGGGAATGGTCGGCGTGGCATCCGAGTTCCGGAGGATAGATATCCTCGTGTGAAAACGTGCGGGTTAATAGCTGTGGATTGCGGCGCAGATGCGCTTCGAGCAGGTCGATGCGGCCGCGATGCACCGCCATGGGTGGCGTGTCGGACAGAGCGACGCCTCGCTGCGCGACGAGCTCGAGGCAGCGATGTTTGTTTTCGGGGCCCCGGCAATACGTTTGCAGAAGCAATGTGATGGGCGCGAGGCGGTCGCCGTGCTCGTCAGTGAGTTCTGCACCGAGTTCGAATAGAAGTGCAAGGCCCTCGGGATTCAGCGTTTCGCACGGCCCCATCACCATGCCCGGAAGCACTCGCGCTCCCATCCCATGCAGACGGCGCGCGGTTTCGATCTGGCCCTGCAGGCAGGCGCGGTCGAAGGCGTGCTGCAAGTCGTCTGCACCCATCTCGCGCAGCATCGCAATGATCGCGTCCTGCCCAACGTTTGCCGCGTACGACATCGGCGGACCCCAGTTGCTGTCGGCCACACCGCGCGCGGCCTCGTGCAGCAGGCGCGCATCTTTCAGTATCAGCGCGCGGACGGTTTCGGCGTCGCCACGCCAGATCGCGTCGGTCATGCGGCAGGCCGTGACCAGCCGCGGCCAGCTTGCGACTCCATAGCTTCGCGCCAACGCCGCTTGCACGTCGGCCAGTTTGGCGGATGCAGGATCGACTTCTTTCGCGGCCTGCTTGGGATGATGTTTGCGTAATTCTGCCACCGCCGCCGGATCGTTCTGCTTCACGGCTCGGAGCAAATCCTTGGCCTGATGTTTGAGGTGATCGAGGTTGGGGCGAACAGGGAAGTGACGATCGCGAAACTGCTTCGGCATAACGGACCTCCTTCGTGGTCATGCCCGGGGTCCGCTGCGGGGGCGAAAAGGAGGTTCGTAAGAACCTTAGATTTCTAGAATTCGCTCAGGTGGACTCAGTCCTGTCCGCGGACGGGCGGCGTCCTGTACGCCGGGGTCAGTATAGCGCAGGTGTGAAGCCTGGACCCGGATTGGGTTCAGGATGTGAACGGCCGAAGCTTATTTCCTCGTGCCCTTCATGTCCTGTCCGCCTTGGTGCAGGATGATTTGGGTCACTTCGCCTGTGTCGTTCTTGATGAACTCCACTTCCGCATCGACGACTTTCAGAAAGAACTTCGTTTCTGATTCGGCAAACAGCGGAAACTTCTCTTGACCAGTCGCTTGCGTCATAAGGTGGCCGCCCTCCACGGTCATGACAAGATTGAAGTTCGGCATCAACTCATAGGTGCCAACATATTTTTCGAGGACCGCGGGCGGAACCGTGACTTCCTTTCTCTCCGAGGGCAACAGCACAGTTTCCCCCTGGGCCACGGCAGCCAGCTTACCGGCGATGGCCTCGGGCGCATCCCCGTTCAGGTTCGCGAGCACGACCACGGTCAGCTTGTCTTCGGGATAGTAAGCCAGATCGGTATTGAAGCCTTCGATCCCGCCGCCATGTTCTATCACCTTGTGTCCGTTTGCCGTGCGCACGCCGAGCCCAAACGCATAATCGTTCTTGAATGGAGTTGTCATCTTCTGCAGCGATGCGGCGGAGAGCAGTTTGCCGCCCATGAGTCCCTGCTCCCAGCGCAGCAGGTCTTCCGTCGTCGAGTAGAGCGCGCCTGCTGAGAGGGGGATGCTCATGTCGACGTATCCAGCATTCGTTGGACCTTTAGGGCCGGGCGCATACCCCGAAGCACGATGCAGGATCACTTCCGAGTGGGAGTCGTATCCTGAGTCCTTCATGCCCAGTGGGTTGAAAATGTTCTCCTGCACGAACTCTTTGTAGCTCTGCTGGCTGATCTTCTCGATCAAATAGCCGAGCAAGACATATCCGGAGTTGCTGTAGTTCCACTTTTCTCCTGGCTGAAACTCGAGCGGCTTGCCGCGAAAGCGAGCCACCAGCTTTTCTGGTGTGGTCGCAATCGCTTCCGTCGAAGCATACTCCGGAAATCCGGTGAAGCTGGGAATTCCAGAAGTATGCGTCAGCAGATGGAAGATCGTCACCTTGTCCCAAGCCGCGGGTGCATCGGGCATGTATTTCTTTACCGGATCCTCGACCTTCAGTTTGCCGCGCTCTTCGAGTAGCAGGATGCAGGCTGCTGTGAACTGCTTGGTGAGGGAGCCGAGGCGAAGCTTGGACGCAGGTGAATTCGGAACATCCCATTCCAGGTTGGCCGACCCGTAGCCCCTGTCGAGGATGATTTTCCCGTCGCGCGCGACCAGGACAGACCCCATGAATTGCTTCGCATCCACGTAGGAGCGCACGACCTGCTCCATGCGCGAAACATTGTCCTGCGCCAGACAGATGCTCACCAACAAGACAGCGACTGCGATTCTCCGGAACATGGGCACCCCTTTCAACGGGCCAAGAGTGAACGAATTATACGAGGGAAGCGCCGGTGCTCGGGTCCAAGTTTCGCCTCTGTGCGAAAATATGCTGCCAAGGTTCCTTACCGGTCGTGGAGGTCACTCATGCCCTGATTTTCCGGGCTTATTTTGCCGGAACCGTGAAGGTGGAACCCGAATTTCGCGCGATGTATGCGATCAGTCCGTACGCTCATGTGCGGGATGGAGCCCAGTATCCCGCCGTCATGCTCGAGACGGGAGCGAACGATCCGCGCGTGACCAGTTGGATGTTGACGAAGATGACCGCACCCCTGCAAGCGGCCAATGCATCCTCGAACCCGATTCTGCCGCGGGTCGACTTCGACGCAGGGCACGGCATCGGGTCAGGCCGATGAATATACGTTTCTCGGCTGGCGCTTGGGGATGAACGGATTCAGTCCACAGGCAGCGCACTAGAGAAAAGACGTGATCCACGAAGGACGAGGACGATCACGAAGGTCCTCATTTCTAGACGTGGTCTTTGGCGCTGCTTCGTGTTCCTTTGTGCTGCCGGCCCCGGCTCGAACGCTTTCGGAAGAATCTGCTAAGATCACCGTTCCGTGAGGTGTTCATGCCGCAATTTGTGATCGAGAGAGAAATCCCGAGGGCAGGAAATCTGTCGGATGCGGAGCTGCAGGCAGTCGCCAAGAAGTCGGTAGGCGTGCTGAAGGAGATGGGACCGGAAATCGGATGGCTCCACTCCTACGTGACCGGCGACAAGATCTATTGTGTGTACCAAGCGCCCGATGAGGAGACGGTTCGCGAGCACGCGCGCCGCGGTGGTTTTCCGGCGAATCGCGTCTCGGCGGTGCGCGGCCTGATCGATCCCGGCACAGCGGATTGAGTTGAGCAGGTTTCACGCCGGAAGACCCTGAGCTTCATCGCGGTTCAGCGCTTCCCGCACAACCTGTTCTACGGGCGTTGTCCATCCTTCTTTCCACGCCGTTGTGCCAGCGGCGTTGCCCGGCGTTCGGCGCGGCCATACCCCCAGATTTCGGAGGGATTCATGGATATTCGATCGGTGCAGCGGCCGCTGAAAGACCAGTACCGCCAGGACCCAGCGAGCTCCCAAATCACCCTCACGGCGCACGGCAAGCAGACCGATGCGCCTATCTCCTGCTCGATCGACTTGGGGCGCGCGATCTATGACGCGCAGGCTCACCAAGGCGTTGGCGGCGCAGGGACCGGTGCGTGTTCCGGAGATCTGCTGCTGGGAGCGTTGGCCGCCTGCGCGCAGATCACTTGCCAAATGGTAGCCGCGGCCATGGGAGTCCCGACCGAGGGCATCGACGTCACGGTCGAAGGCGATTTGGACCTGCAAGGAACACTCGGGCTTTCAAAGCAGGTGCCGGTCGGATTCCAGAGTATCCGGGTGATCTTCGACGTCCGCGCCCCGCAGGCCACGAAAGAGCAGTTAAGCGCGTTGCAGGCGAAAACTGAGCAGTTCTGCGTGGTGATGCAGACCTTGCAACATCCGCCGAAGATTGAACATTCGTGGACCACGCGCTGACATCGAAGGTTCATGTGTAGTCTGGCTCGAAGGGTCAGGTCTCGCGGTGGCCTTCTTCGCGTCAAATCCGCATCAAAGTTGCCATCCCGAAGGAATTGAGCGCGCCAACCCACGTGGTGTAAAATAGGATCAATCTGTAGTTCACCCCTTCGTCGTCCGTCATTCCGAGGTGCTTATGAACGCTTCCCCCGATACGCCCTTGACTCCACCGTACCGTTGTCGCGACTGTGGCAGCGAAGTAGGCTTCCGCTCTCGCCGTCGTACGTTGACGGAGCGCTATATCCTGCCGCTGTTCCTGCTGAAGCCTGTGCGCTGTGGAGAATGCTTTCGGCGGGATTACCGGCTGATCTTTACCCAGGTGCGCGAACGGCTTTCGGATGCCCCCAGGATGATGCCGGGAAAGCAGCCGGCACCTACGTCCAACCGCAACGTTGCCTAGCGGCGGCATCGCCGTTATACTGCTGGTGTTGTAGGAACGTGCGAGAGCGATGGTCCGCGGCGGTTTTGTGCGGTTTTGTGTTCGCAGGATGATGAGGAGGCCGTCTTCAGCAGTAGTGAGGACCGAATCCGGGCTAGCCAGGCCAGGGTCGCGCTATCGGGGCCTCCTATTGTGTTGCAGAAGACTTCGTCCGATGGGGGACGAGTCTGGGTTAACCGAGTCTGGGTTAACCGAGTCTGGGCTGGCCGAGCCGCTGAAAGTCCCTTCTCCGTTCTCTTTCCTTCCGATTCCCGCCTTTGCGGGGAATCCCTGCTGAATATTTCGCGGCTCCCAGTGTGCCCCGATTGCCTTGCCGCTGTTCTTCCGGTCCGCGGGAAGATGTGCTCGGTCTGCGGAGAGCGAGTCCTTTCTTCTTATGTGGAGACGGACCCTGAGGGTCTGCGGCGCTGCCCCGTTTGCCGCCGCATCGAACGTCCTTTTGAACGGGCTGTGGCGTACGGCAGCTATGAAGGCGGGCTGCGGGAACTGATTCACCTGCTCAAGTACAACGGCGTGCGCCCCGCCGCGAAGGTGCTGGGACGCATGCTGGCAGAGGCCTTGTCCGCACTCGATCTTGACTTTGAGCATGCGATGTTCGAGCGCAGCATGTATGACCAGCAGCCGATCCTGATGGTCCCGGTGCCGCGGTACACGTCCAAACGGCGGCAGCGCGAATTCAATCAGGCGGAACTGATCGCAAGAACCGCGCTGAAGTCGTACCCAGAGCCGGAACGCCTGCAGCTTGCCGAGGGTCTTCTGCTGAGAACCCGCGACACGCATTCCCAGGTCGGCCTGACCAGCCACCCGCGCCGCGAAAATCTGCGCGGAGCTTTTGCCGTCACGCGTGCCGCAGAAGTCACTGGCCGGGACGTGCTTCTCGTGGATGATGTCTATACGACGGGTACTACGGCGGCCGAGTGTGCTCGGGTGCTGCGCCGCGCTGGGGCCCGCCAGGTATGGGTCGCGACGGTGGCGGGCACGCTGAAATTGGCATCTAAGTACGCTGAAAGAAGAAGGTTTCAAGGTTTCAGAGTTTCAAGGTTTCAAAGTAGCGCCTGAGCGAAACCTTGAAACGTTGAAATCTTGAAACGTTGAAACCTATGTCTCTGAGGACGGAACCCGATGCAGGATCCCGGCACGCCGCCGGCCTCTTCGCGCCGGCGGCCATGCACCGGCCCGGGGACGGCCATGCCCTGCTTGCGCCTGTCCTCGTGCTGAACGCGTCCTACGAGCCCATCAACGTATGCGCGGCTCGTCGTGCGCTCGTCCTCGTGCTCAAGGGCGTCGCGATGACCGAGGAAGAGAATGGACACTTCTTGCATTCGGCGCGTGTAGCGATGCGCCTCCCCTCGGTGATCCGCCTGCTGGAGTACCGCCGCATTCCGCACCAGAGCCGCGCGCTCTCGCGGAAGAACATCCTGCTGCGCGATCGCAACACTTGCCAGTACTGCGCCACGGTGCTGCCATCGGGTGAACTCACGCTGGACCACGTGATCCCGCGCTCCCGCGGAGGCTCATCCACCTGGGAAAATCTCGTCGCCTGCTGCCACGGCTGCAACCGCCGCAAGGGCAACCAGACGCCCATCGAAGCCCACATGAAGCTGATGCGCGAACCCCGGGCCTTCAACCTACACACCAGCCGCCACATCATGCGGCTGATGGGTAGGTCGGATGATAAGTGGAGAAAGTATCTCTTCTACTGAGCTGTCGGCTCTCAGCCGTCAGCTTTCAGTCAAGACTTGGAATTCCAGCTATTGAGGTGCAGTCAGTTCCCCGCCAACGCTTCGGGTTTTGGCTGATAGCTAATGGCTGACAGCTACTTCTTCGGAGCGTTCGGATCTTCGGGTTTCTTCTGCTCCGGCTTCTGGTCGCTCTTCGGAATTTCTTTGCCTTCGAACAGGATCGTCGATTTCGCTCCGAAGCGCTTGTAGTCTTCGTACTTGATGATTTCGCGGATGTGGATGTCCTGCAGCTTGAAGTGCAGTTCGTCGTCCGCCCGGGTGAAGACAGGGAACCAGTATTGGCCGTCGATCTGCTGTCGCCAGGTCGTGAACTTGGGATAGAGATTCTCTTCGTCGCCGTGCTTCTTGCGGATGTCGGGCACGCTCTTGCCGTACGTCTTCACGATCTGGAAGTCGTGGTCATCGACCCAGATGCGTCCCTGAAAATATCGTTTCTTCCCAATGATCTGCTTGGGAGCGATGTCGAAGACATAACAATGGATCTCGTCCTCCTGCTGCTGGCCCACATACAAGATGTTGTATTCCGGCAGGTCCGCCTCGGTCAGCACAAACGGCATGCGGTGCCGGATGTCTTCGAAGTCGCCCTGGTCCATCGAGAGTCCACCCTGTTCGAGCGAGGATTGCGGCGCAAACACCACGTTCTCGATCCGCTTGCCCTGGTCGTTGAACATCACGTCGTAGACTTCGTGGTATTGTCCGGTGATGGTACTGCCATCCAGCGTCTCAACCTTCACGTCCTGGCGGTAGGTGTACTGGTCGCGGGCCTTGGCAAATTCCGTTTCCTTGGCGGCGAAGCGCTTGATGATCTCCTCGGGGGTGGTGCCCGCAGGGGGAGTGCTGTCGAGCGGGCCCTCCTGCGCGCACGCGGGGAGCGCCGCAAGTCCGCAGGCCAGTACAGTCAGGCATAGCAGGAAACGAACGGATACCGATTTCATATGTCTAGTTTAGCGGATTCGAGAGGCTTCGTAGAGGCGTCGCTGGCAACGTCTGCTGTCCGGTCCGGAAGGGCCAGGCAGCCAAGAACAGCGAGCAGAGAAGAGACGCAGCAAGCCACGACTCTACGGAAGCACACCGCGGCGACCCGACCCTCCAACCCCTCTCCGCTCAGTGAGGCCGGAGGGAAGGGTGCTGCAGTTCTGCCACTCACTTGGATGCCGCAGCGGGCAAGAGGTTGCCGGAGGTTGCGCGGGGCGCGATTCCGCGTGTAGCGCCGGCGTCCCTCCGGCGGTCGCGAGAGCGTCTCGCCCTCGGCGTGGAAAGGCTGCACCGCGTCAAACTTGTTTTGTGGGACTTCCGGCAGCATGAACGGTGTCCGCGCAGCGGGCGAGACGCCCGCTGGACAGCCGCCGGGACGGCGGCGCTACTCAAACCTGCTACACTCATCCGTTTGCCGCAGGAGGCCTTTATGCGCCGTCTTCTTCTCTCCCTTCTCGTTCTTGCGTTCACCCTCCCGGCTCTGGCTCAGGCCAAGCATCCCTTCTCCTTCGAAGACATGATGAAGCTGAAGCGCGTGGGCGATCCGCAGGTCTCGCCCGACGGCAAGTGGGTGATCTTCAGCGTGGTCGATGTCGATCTCGATGCCAACACGAAGACGCCGAATATCTGGATCGTGCCCACGGCCGGAGGTCAGGAGCGGGAGATCATCCCCGATCAGGACGCCGACCGCCCGCGCTGGGCGCCGGATGGGAAACGGTTTGCGTTCATCTCGAACAAGGAAGCGGGATCGCAAGTTTGGATCGCGGATTTTGACGGCGCTGTAGGAACGGTCACAGGCGTGACAAGGCTGACCGAGATCGCGACCGAAGCGGGTGGGGAGCTGTGGTCGCCGGATGGAAAAATGGTTCTCTTCACTTCCGATGTGTATCCGGACTGTGTCGGCGACCCCAAAGAAGTGGAAACCTGCAACGCCAAGAAGTTGGAGCAAGCCTCAAAATCGAAGGTCAAGGCGCTCATTTTCGATCATCTCCTCTACCGCCATTGGAACGCGTACATGGAAGGCAAGCGCACTCACATCTTCGTGATCAATGCCAATTTCGAGACTCTGCTCGTGGTCGGGCAGGCCAAGCAGATCATTCGACCGCGAGGCATCGATCTTACGCCGGCTGATTACGACGCTCCTGTCTTCTCGCTGGGAGGACAGGATGACTACGCATTCTCTCCCGATGGAAAAGAGATCTGTTACGCCTCAAATCATGACAAGAACCCAGCGGCATCTACGAATAACGATCTGTGGATTGTTCCGGTCATGTCAGGTTCGCAGATCACTTCGGAACAGATTCTTGCCCAAACCAAGAACATCACCGCCGACAATCCCGCCAGCGACTCGTCGCCGCTCTATTCCCCCAATGGCCGCTACATCGCTTATCGCGCCCAGCAGCGTCCGGGATACGAGAGCGACCGCTTCCGCCTCATGCGGTACGACCGCAAAACGGGCGAGAAGAAGAGTCTGACCGAGTCGCTCGATGCATGGGTGGGGGGGGTCATCTGGGATGGAAGAGACGGGCTTTATTTTTCCGCAGAGCAGAACGGGCAAACCTCCATATATTTGGTGGGCGCCAGCACTGGGGCTCCTCCTGCTGTGATATTGAAGTCCCACAGCGGGGAGCTTGTGCCGGTGTTGACGTCGAACGAGAAACGCGAGACGAGTTCCTCCCTGAACCTCTGGGGTTATGCTGACGACCTGATGCTCACTGCTGACGGCGAGAGACTACTGTTCACCTGTATGACGATACACAACCCAAATGAGATTTGCACCGCTCGTCCGTTTAGCGCGGCATCGGGGCAAGAGAGGCGCGCACTCACGCACTTCAATGACACCATCCTTTCGCAAGTCGCCATGTCCCCGCTCGAATCCTTCTGGTTCACCGGCGCGCACGGCGACAAGGTCCAGGGCTTCCTGGTCAAGCCCCCGAACTTTGATGCCTCCAAGAAATATCCGGTGAAGTTCCTCATCCATGGCGGGCCACAGGGGGCGTGGGGAGACGACTGGTCGTATCGCTGGAACCCCGAATTGTTCGCGGCTCACGGATACGTCGTCATCATGATCAACTTCCACGGCTCGACCGGATACGGGCAGAAGTTCATCGACGCCATCAACGGCGACTGGGGGGGCGCTCCGTATGAAGACCTGATGAAGGGCCTCGACTACGCGGAGAAGACTTATCCGTTCATCGACAAGGACCGCGAGTGCGCGCTCGGCGCCAGCTACGGCGGATACGCTATCAACTGGATTCTCGGCCACACCGACCGCTTCAAATGCCTAGTGTCGCACGACGGCATGTTCAACGCCGAGTCCGCATGGGGGACGACTGAAGAACTCTGGTTCAACGACTGGGAGTTCAAAGGCACGCCCTACGACAACCGCGCCAGTTACCAAAAGTGGTCGCCGCACCAGTATGCCAAGAATTTCAAGACGCCGACGCTGGTCATCCACGGACAGCGCGACTACCGCCTCGACGTGAGCGAGGGCTTCCAGCTTTTCACCACGCTGCAAATACTGAGCGTCCCGTCGAAGATGCTGTATTTCCCCGACGAAGGCCACTGGGTGCTGAAGCCGCAGAACTCGCGGCTGTGGTACAAGACGGTGAACGATTGGGTGGACCAGTGGACGAAGTGACCAAGTTCGCCTTTGCGGTGTACACAGGCTTGTCAGCCTGAGCAAAGCGAAGGATCCATGCACTGCTCGGCCGGGTTCCATAGATCCTTCGCGGCAAGAAGCGCCGCTCAGGATGACAACAAAATGTGGGATTTAATTCAGATCGAGCCCGCGGATCTCCGTCTCGCCCGCCCTCTTCACGCCAAGTTCGATCGGGCGCGGCGGGCCTTTGCGCGGAATCGTTGCCAACACCCACAACTCGTCGCCCCTTGACAGTACGGTGGGGTCCTTCGCGGTGTCGGGAATGAAAAACAGGATCGGCTGGCTCAGCCGTAGCTGCGCGGCGCCATTTCCAGGCCAGAGGACGAACGTCAGATTGTCGCAATGCCACATCGGACTGCTGTCGAACTCCGCAGTCGGTGTTCCGTTGCGCAATACAATCGAACCACACCACTGTTGAAAACCGTTCAGGACGCCGGTTTGCAATTGGCTTAACGCCTGCTTTGAAATTTCCTCGTTCGAGTGCGGACCATTCACCGTAATCTGCAGGCTAACGTAGCGCCCTCGAATGGGGAGGTTTGGATCGTATCGCTGCGTAAAGAACCAGGCTTGCGGACAGGTGCGCCGGTCGTAGAGAAGCTTGGCCCCGAGCGAGGAAACAATCAGGATCTGAAGCAGCGCGACGACAGCGGCCTTGGCAAGGGGTTTCACGCCACGCCTCCTGTCGCAGTAGGCCCTGTTCTGGTGCGCGCGACCAATTTGCGGCGAAGCTGTTCCAGTTGCCATCCTCCCAGCAAGAAGAGAACTCCGAAGCCGATGAGAGCGGCCGAGCGGTCCAGTTTGCCCATCACGTTGGAGAAATAAAAGGCCATGATGGTGAAGGCAAATGCGGCCACGCCGACGTTGATTCGCTCGCGGCGGTTTTCCTGCAGACCCCAAAGCACCAGCCCGACTGAGGCGAGCGCACATAGGAAATGGAGGCTCACGTTCTCGAACAGATTGCGATCATCGAGGCGACCGATCACATATACCCACACCGCGTAGCCCATGTTCCAGACCGCCGACTTGCCCCGCAGGAAATAAGCAGCCAGCAAGGGAATGGCGAAGGCCATCAGCAGTCCGGCGGCATTCAGAGAAAACGGCAGCGGCAGCGACGTGCGACCGAAGAAGGGTTCGCGGAGCATTGCTAGAGCCGCGCAGATGGGAAGCACGCCCAGTCCTCCCACCCAGACCAGGGCGCGCCGAAAATAGGAGTCCGCCCCTGGACGCCGCGCGCTCAAGTAAGTAATCGACAGCAAGACCAGGAACTGAAAGAGCAAGCGTTCCATGTCGCTGAAGTGTCCCGCCCTCACGCTCCATTCCGAAGCGATCCATGCGGGGACGAGCAGCGCACTGAGCGTGGCCTGAAGCCAGTCGTGAAGCACCAGCCACGAAAGCACCGCCCCCATCGCCCACAACAGGATGCCGCCCGGCCAATGTTCCTGAAGATTGAAGATCTGCCCGGCGAGATAAATGCCACTTCCCAGAGCCACGGTGCCGATGGCATGCAGCGCTAGTCCCAGCGGCCGCAGACGAGGCATGAGCGCGCCAGCAGCCAGGTGAAATCCTGCGATCATCGCCACCACCAGCAGGAAACGCTGAGCGGGCGAGAGGTCGTCCCAGTGAGCGGCCACAAACAGAAGCACGCCCGCCGCCACCATGATGGAGCCGAAGGCGATGGCGAAGATTACCGGCCAACGCACACCGGGCGATTCGTGCGTGGACTCGAAGTCGCGGATGCGTCCGGCCGATTCGGAATCGAGAATGCCGGCGTCGGTCCATCGCTGCAGTTGCTGCTCGAGCTGGTCGGAAGTGGCCATGAATCGTCGCGGCCACGTTAGCTCAATTGCACCCGGATATCAAATGAACGCGCGCGGTCAGAAACCTTGCAATCACTGGGCAGAGTGCCTTTGGTGAGCGGTTAGGAGGTTACTTTTGGGTGGTGGGAAGGTGCGCCTGGCGATGCTAGACTCAGGCCGTGTCGAAATGGATGCGATCTGCGCTCGTGCTTTCGGCCGGCGGGGGAGTCTGCCTGTTGGCATTGTTTGCCGGCGGTTCCTGGGGACCATGCGGGCCGAGCAGTATCGTGGGATTGATCGGCCTGCTGGGAATGCTGATCTGCTTTCCACTGGCCGCACTCATTCTTCTAGCCTGCGGCCTGCGCGCTCTGGTGCGGGGACTCCGCGGTGGTCCCGAGGGTGCCGCTTAAGATGCGAGTTGTTCGACGAAGTCTTCTTGCTTGCGGTTTATGACCTCCGGATATAGCGTCAACGAGACGCGGATACGGCCCTGAATTTCCGCCGGCCGGGCGATGCGAACCGGTAGCCGTCGCACCGACGGTGGGTCTGTTCCTCTTGGCGTTATTCCCACTCACCAATGCAGGGAACGCCGGTAGAGGATAGTCGAGCCACCCGCTGGCACCGGCGAACCCAACCGCATGATTTCACTCGTACCGTAGCGCTTCCAGCGGATCGACGGTCGCTGCGCGGCGAACTGGCACCAAGCAAGCCAATAGGGCCACAACAACGAACAGCGCTCCGACAAGCACTAACGTCAGAGGATCGGTGGGCTGCACATCGAACAAGAACGAACTAAGCACGCGCGAAGAAACGACGGCGAGTACTATGCCCGCGAGGACACCACTGGCAATCAATCTAAATCCTTCGCCGAAGATGCGAAGCGTAGATAACCAGGTAGCTCGAAAAAAGCCTTGACATGAAAACTACAATTGTAGTAGTAATGCATACGTCGGTAGGAGATGAAATGCCCGGACCGAAACTAGCGAAGCTCGAACTTCAGATTATGGAGACCCTCTGGAACCGCGGCGAGGCGTCCATCCGCGAGATTCAGGAGGCCTTCCCCGAAAAAGGCAGGCCTGCATACACCACCGTCCAGACAACCGTGTATCGCCTCGAGGGCAAGAAAGCCGTGCGCCGCGTCAAGAAGGTCGGCAACTTCCACGTTTTCGAAGCAGCCGTCTCCCGTGACTCTGCGCAACGAAAATTAATCGACGATCTGCTGGCGCTCTTCGGAGGCCGCACGCAACCAGTCATGGCGCACCTGATCGAATCGGGCCAGCTCACGCTCGAAGATGTTGAGGAAGCCGAGAGAACCCTCCGCAAGCTGGAGAGAAAGGACAGAGCGAAATGACCCCAGCACACTTGTCCACGCTTGATCCGTCTGCGATGTGGAGAGACTTGGCGCCCGCCCTGGGCAATCACCTGTGGCAGTCGACGCTGTTCGCCGCCGCCGCCGGATTGTTGACGTTCATGCTGCGAAAGAATCACGCGCGGGCCCGCTATTGGCTGTGGCTGGCGGCATCGGTGAAATTCCTGATTCCGTTTTCGCTGCTGGTCAGCATCGGCAGCTATCTCGCATGGCCCCACGCTGCGCCGCGACCGAGCGGCGGTTTGTATGTTGCCGTGGAAGCGATCAGCCAGCCTTTCTCGGAGCCCGCACTGGCCATGCCTGCGATGGCTCAGGCTGCGCCCGCGGCGGTTCCACCAAGTCTGCTCCATTGGCTTCCGGCTTTGCTGGTCGCCTTCTGGTTCTGCGGATTCGTAGTTGTTCTCTGCGCATGGTGCGTCCGCTGGCGACGGATTTCTGCCGCCCTGCGCGAGTCAGCGCCATTACGTGCGGGACGCGAAGCGGCAGCACTGCGCCGCTTGGAGCGGATGGCGGGCACGCGTAAGCCCATTGACATCGTGTTGTCGCGCGCGTCTCTGGAGCCGGGAATCTTCGGCATCGTCCGTCCGGTCCTGATTTGGCCCGAAGGCATCTCCAGGCATCTAGAAGATGCGCACCTGGAAGCGATTCTCGCGCACGAGGTGTGGCACGTGCGCCGTCGCGACAATCTGGCGGCCGCTCTCCACATGGTGGTCGAGGCCCTCTTCTGGTTCCATCCCCTGGTTTGGTGGTTGGGAGCGCGCATGGTCGAAGAGCGTGAGCGCGCTTGCGACGAAGAAGTCGTGGAGTTGGGCAGCGAAAGACAGGTCTATGCAGAGAGCATTTTGAAAGTCTGTGAATTCTGCGTGGGATCTCCGCTGGCTTGCGTTTCTGGGGTAACGGGGTCCGATCTTAAAAGAAGGATGGTGTACATCATGACGAAACGAATTGCACGGAAACTGGATTTCGGTCGAAAACTCTTGCTCAGCACGGCCGGAGTTCTCGCCCTGGCCCTGCCGCTCGTGTTTGGCCTGGCGAATGCGCCGAAAATGCGAGCGCAGGAGCAAGCCGCGACTGCGGGCGCGAGTGCGTCCAACGTCGAACTCATGGTCAAATCGGGCGCTGGCGGCGAGGCGCATCGAGTGGGAATGATGTACTCGCCCACCGGATTCAAAGCCATGAACACGACTCTGCAGGCGCTCATTCAAGAGGCCTACGGAGTTCAGGCGAATCAGATTGCCGGAGGTCCTGACTGGATCAAGACCGCAGAGTTCGATCTCGAAATCGGTCCCGAGGATGACAAATCCGTGCCCAGCGGCATGAGTATCGAGCAGAGCCTGGAGCAGAGCAGGATTCGAAACCAGCGGCTCCTGCAAGCGGCTTTGGCGGAGCGCTTCAAGCTGGCGCTGCACCCCGAAACCAGAGAGCTATCAACCTATGCCCTCGTTGTGGGCGACGATGGCTCCAAGCTTCAGCCCGCAAAACCCGCCAGCAGCTACCCCGATCCGGCGAAGGGCCCGGAAGGGGTCCCCCTCAATAAATCTTTCCGGATCAAACTCGATGGCAGTCAGGCCGGGTTGGAAGCCCGCGGCATGTCCACCTCGGACATGGCATCGCATATCTCACGCCAGCTCGGCACCGTCGTCGTGGACAAGACTGGCCTCGCCGGCGCCTACGACTTCAGCTTGAACTGGATGTCAGATGCGAGTGGCGGTGGCACATTCAACGCACCTGTATCAGCTGCATCCGCATCGTCGCTCTTAGCTGCAATTCAGGAGCAGCTGGGTTTGAAACTGGAACCGCAAAAAAGCCCGATGCAAGTTCTCGTGATCGACCACGCCGAGAGGCCGACAGAAACAACGCAGAACTAAGAACAGAACGATCTTTGGAGCAAGGGCAACTTCCGGCAGGCATTCGGATTCTCATTCACCAGAGTTCCGAACTTCCTGCCGGAACCAGTTACCGCCTCAAAATCGGAGGTCTCTCATGTCTCGCCACAGGTTTTGTGCTGCATTGTCGGCCGTCGCCGCGACGTTCTTTGGTCTGGTAAGCCAAAGCTGGGCCCAGTCTTCGCCTCAAGACAGCCCCGTGCATTCGTACGCGACCGTTTCGATCAAACCTGACAAATCTGGTTTGCAGTGGCAGACCTTAAAGCTCGGACCGGGTGAGTTAACCGTCACGAACGAAACTCTGCAGATGCTGATTCAACACGCCTATCAGGTCGAAGCCGATCAGATTCATGGCGGCCCAAACTGGGTAGACGCCGCACGATACGACATCGAGGCGAAAATGGAAAAAACCGCAGCGGAGGGCCTTCAGAAACTGGGGCTTGATCAGGGCGACCTCGAGCAGCAACGCATGCTGCAGGCGCTTCTCGCTGACCGCTTCAAACTGGGGCTACACCGCGACAGGCGCGCGGTTTCAGTCTATGATCTGGTCCTCGCGGAGAATGGTCCGAAGCTGCAACCGTCATTGCCCGGCGGCGCCGAGGCCCAAGGGCGCGTGATTCAAGTTGGCAACGGGCACATCACAGGCCGAGAGGTTCCGATCGCGACGCTCGCGAGCCTTTTGTCCGAGCAATTAGGCCACACCGTCGTCGACAAGACCGGCCTGACGAATCACTACGATGTCACGCTGGAATGGCCGACGTCCGTTGACCGCCAGCAGGAGACCGAAAATGGGTCCTCCGCCGAAAACTCCAAGGAAGGCATCATCGCCGCCGGTGAGGAACAACTCGGCCTGAAACTGGAGCTGCGCCAGGCGCCGATGGAGATTCTCGTCATCGACCACGTCGAGAAGCCACTCGAGGCTTCTAGCCTTTAGCTCCTCACTCTCTACACTCTCTACCTTGAATCTGTGCGAGCTCCGCAGGACAACCGCTACAATGCCCTGCGGAGGATTCATGGCTAAATCGCGCAGACAATTTCTGACCGTGACATCGATGGGAGTCTTGGGAGCGGCGGCCGTGCT
>DATDGW010000168.1:0-14485 GCA_036521895.1 Candidatus Sulfotelmatobacter sp.
ACGCAACTTCACATAGGCGACGGTTCCGCTCGCTTCTCCCAGCATGGACGTGAGTGGATGCCGGCTTTGGGTCTGGGCGTATGGCCCGACCGCGAGCCGCCTACTCTTTGGACCAAGCAGTATTTCCAGAGCCTAACCGGCGATGAGAATCCCCGTCCGCTTATGTATCAGGTTTATCGCCTTACCGCTGGATCAAAGGACAAAGCTCGCAACACGATGCTGGGATTGGGCACGGTTCTGCAGATTATGACCCGCGACAATGCTGATGCAGTGCTCGAAAGAATGAGGGCTCAGCTCCGGGCCCCGATCAAGCATCCATCTTTCACAAGCTTTCCCTTTTACGTTCCCCTTCTCGAGGGGAAGTCAGTGGGAGGAATTCCCGATGAACGGCTGCAAGCGTGGTGCTGCGGCGCTTCTGTCTATCTACGAGAGAGTGTCGAGGATCGAGCGATATTGATTGCCTCCAGCGAGCCAGTGACCCCGATGCTTCGTGAGTTGGGGGGACAGTTTCAAGATGGACCGGAACACGAGTGGAGGATTCCGTGTTCTTGATGCTTGGAGTACTGCTCATGCCGCTCATCCAGCACGTAGACTCAGAACTGGTTATTGTCGACCAGCCCCACCGTGGACTGGGCCGGCTTCTACTTTGGACGGGCGGCAGCGAAGCCATTTGCCTGTTCCTCGTGCTATGGCTTGTGTGGAGTTTGTCAAGAAAGGTGCCACCCACAGCCGGTCGAAGTATGGCGTTCACGTTGTTCGTCGTGCTCGGGGCGGCAACGGCCATTCCATTGATCCTGGCAGGATGGGCGATGAAGACCGGCCAGACCAGAGCCACGTTCTCGCGGCGAAGTGGAAGCTTAAGCATCGAAAGACGCTGGTTCGGCACGCGGCGTGACCTGACGGAATTCCCAATCAGCGCGGTGAAGTCAGCGCGCGTCGTTACCGGCCGCGGATCGTGGAGGCTAGACGCAGTTCTTGATTCCGGCACCGCAGTTGAACTCACGAACAATACTGACCAGCGAAGTGACTTCGCGGCTGCGCAGGCTATCAACGAATTCTTGTCGACTGCGCCTGCCGAACCCGCTCACCCTCTCCCTTGACACTGGCTGTCCTATTCAGCACTCCGTTTTTTCCAGCCTAACCGCAGCGCACAGGTTCCACCTAACTCCACCCTTGCTCCGCTCTTGACAAGCATCGGCTTGCCGGGTTTGACGCGCTGGCCGTCCACACGGGTGCCGTTGGCGCTGCCTAGGTCGATCAGGAAGAATTTGCCGTTGCGTTTGTGGATCTCGCAGTGGAAACGCGAGATCATGCGCTCCAGGTCGCGCACTACAATTTCGTTCTTATGGCCGCCGTCTTCGGCCACGGCTCCCATGTGTACCACTTCCTGGTCGAGATTGAATTTCTTGCCCTTGTCCACGCCGTCGATCACTTCAAGGTAGGCATCCTTCTTTCCTCGCGAGGCCCAGAGGGCGCTAATCAATCCGATCAGGGCAGCGATGCCAAAGCCGCCCCACATCATGCGCAGTCGGGTTCGGGCCTGGATGGCGGCCTCGATTCGGGTGCGCAGGTCGGCGACTGCGTGGCCGAGATCCTGGTGCCCCGCATCCGGTGAGAGGGATTTTTCGGCAACGCCAATTTGGGTGTGAGCGGTGTTCAGATCGCCTGCCAGAAAGGCGGTTTCGGCTTTCTGGCGGGCGCTCTCGGCCTCGGCCACCTTCTCCGCTTCCGTTTGCGTCTGCTGCTGCTGCTGAACTTGCTGCTCTTGCTTTGCCGTGTTGGCTGCCTCAATTTTCTGCTGCGCTTGCTGATACCCGTTGGCGGCCATCACATTGTTGGGATCAAGCTTGAGAATCTGCTCGTAGATATCCCTCTGTTGTTGCGGGTCGCTGGTAGTGAACGCCTGCGACATGAGTTGTTGGACTTTAGGCTTGTTGGGATCGGGCGGAGGAAATGCGGGCATCACCATGGTCTGCTGGCCTGGAGAAGAAGCGGGCACTGCGGGCACCGCTGGCGGAGGCGGCTGAAGGGCTGTCGCCTCGGCGGGACCTTTGCCGAGCACCTTTGGCAGCTGCGCGACCTGAATGTTGCGAAAATCAAGGTTTGCTTTTTCGTCCGGGGACTGCAGACTGATGGTCCCGGCGCTGGTGCGCGCATCCTTTTGCGGAGCGTTCCCTTCCGCGCGGGTGTCCTGAAAATCCGTCACCGGATAGCCGTCGATCCAGATCTCAATGTGGCGGCCACGCGTGGCGATGGTTTCCATGAAGAACTGGTTGTCGCTGGCTGCGACCTTCCGCGGAGATTGCAGGCCCTTCAGGCCTCCAGTGCTGTCGGGAAGCGGGTGGCTGCGATTCTCATCTTTGAACTCGTTCAGGGCTGGCACTTCGTAGCCGCTGAAGAGTTGTCCCGCATCGCCACGGAGAAACACGCCCGTCCTCGGATGTTCGTTTTTCTTGGGCGAATTCACGCGGATGGCGAGCTGCAGAACAAAGTCGTCGTACATTGCGGTCGATTCCAGTTGGCCCTCGCCGCCTTGGCCGTGGATGGCACCGCCGGCTACCGACCACTGCGCTTCTTTGGCTTTACCGCCGCCGGGAATCATTTTCTTGATCATGCCCTTTTTCTTGGGCGGCGGTGGTCCCACGGCCTTCCACCCGGAGAGATCGGTGCCATTGAACAGAACTTTCATCCCCACCGGCTTTAGCTTGAGATTGCGGAACTGCACGCGTCCGGCCTTGTTGCAACCCAAGGTTATGACTCCGGCGCGACTGCGAGCATTCTTGCCGTCCACGACCTGCTTGCCATCCAGCTTGATCGTGATGTGATCCGCCGAGAGAGTCGCATCTACACTGTGCCACTGGTTGAGCGCGGGATGAACGGCTTCTGCTTTAAGGTGTTCGACAATGCTTCCGGTCGGCCAGTCGGACTTGGTGTCACCGACCTGCAGCTGATAACCTGTATCTTTGGGATCACCATCAGGCGAGGTGCGCAGAAAGACGCCACACTCGCCGTCCGAGCCGGCACTGCGATAATCGAATTTCAAGAGGAAATCGGTGAAGGCGCTGTTGCTCTGCAGGTACGCTGAATCAGAAGCCGAGGCCACCGCACCGCCGCTGACAACCCATCGCCCGGCGCCTTGCGGCGTCCAACCGAATAAGGATTCCCCGTCGAACAGCAAAAGCCAGCCATCACCGGCCTCGGCCTGAGAAACCGAGTTGTCGGCGCTGGCAGCGAGTGAGAGTGCCAGCAGGAAAAGGCACAACCATGGCTTCATGGACTAGTCGGCCGCTACTTCGCTTTCCTTTAAGGAGAAGCTCAGACCTTCGGCCTCCTCGTAGTCGATCTGCAGAACCTGCTTGGACTGCACGTCGCCCGCCAGAATTGCCGTGGCCAAAGGCGAGAGAACGAGTTGCTGCATGGTGCGTCCGACAGGCCGCGCACCGTAGGCCGGATCGTACGACTGTTTGCCGAGATAAGCCAGTGCTCCGGAACTGATCTCCAAGCCGATTTCCCGTTCTTCGCTGAGCTTTTTGCGAAGCGCTTCGATCTGCGTGTTTACGATCCGCTCCAGTTCCTTGTCGGATAGCGCATTGAAGGTAATGACCTGGGAGATGCGGTTATAGAGTTCGGGCCGCAAGCTGGCCTTGACCACTTCGTGGATGATCTCCTTCCGTTTTTCCGGATCGTCGCTCGCCTCCAAAGCTTCGCGTACGCCCAGGTTTGAAGTGAAAATAATGATGGTGCTGGAGAAGTCGCAGAAGCGGCCTTTGGCGTCGGTGAGCCGGCCTTCGTCGAGCACTCCGAGCAGGAGATCAAGAATTTCCGGATGACCCTTCTCGACTTCGTCGAACAGGACAATGGAATACGGTGAGCGGCGGACTTGCTCAGTAAGGAAGCCGCCTTCGTCGGAGCCTACCAGTCCCGGACGGGAGCCGATCAGTCCGGAGACGGATGACTTGTCTTTGTATTCGCCCATATCGACGCGCACCAGCGCGGTGTCGTCATCAAACAAGGCCTCGGCCAGGGCTTTCGCGAGTTCGGTCTTGCCCACTCCGGTAGGGCCGGCGAAGAGGAATGAATTCGGTTTGCGCCCGGGCTGAAGATCAGCCCGCATGCGCCGAGCCGCTTCCGCAACGGCATGGACCGCTTCGTCTTGACCGAAGACACGCTCCCCGATGCGCTCTTCCATTTTGAGCAGGCGGTCGCGCTCGCTTTCGAGCATGCGGCTGATAGGAATGCCCACGCGTTCGCCGATGACCTCGGCAACGTGTTCCGGCAACACCTGGTCAGGAACCAGCGGATGGCCTCCAGAAAGTTGCTGCACCTGTTGCTCCAGGTCAGCCCGTTGCTGCTCGAGATATTTCAGAGAGCCATAACGAAGTTCGGCTGCTTTGGCAATGTCGCCCTTGGATTCGGCCTGGTTCAGACTCGCACTCTGTTCTTCGATCGCCTGCTTGGTCTTCTGCAGGTTGTCAAACAAGTCTTTTTGCTTCTGCCATTGCCCCACGATGGCGTCCACCTTTTGCTTGAACTCCTCGACTTCCGCGTGCAAAGCCGCCACCGTCTTTTTCTGGGAGGCCGAACTGGAGCTGTTCTGCAGGGCTTCCAATTCTGCCTGCTTGCGCAGAAGCATGCGTTGCTGCTGGTCGATGTGCGTGGGTTTCGATTCTTTTTGCATGCGGATGCGGGCCGTCGCTTCGTCGATGACATCGATGGCCTTGTCGGGCAGGAAACGATCGCGGATGTACCGGCGGGAAAGCTTGACCGAAGCCTGCAACGCTTCATCGGAAAGGCGAACCCCATGATAGGCCTCGTAGCGACCGCGAATGCCGCGCAGGATCGTCATCATGGCTTCGTCGGTGGGTTCCTTGACCGTGACCACGTCGAAGCGACGAGCGAGCGCTCCATCCTTTTCGATCCGCTCACGGTACTCATCAAAGGTGGTAGCGCCGATGCAACGCAGTTCGCCGCGGGCCAACGCGGGCTTGAGGATGTTGGCTGCATCCATGCCGCCCTCGTTGCCGCCCGCGCCCACCAGGGTGTGAAGTTCATCGAGAAACAGAATGATTTCACCTTTGCGGCTGCGTACTTCGTCCACCACTCCCTTGATGCGCTCTTCGAATTCGCCACGATACTTTGCACCGGCAACCATGGAAGTCAGGTCGAGGGCAAAGAGCTTGCACTTTTTGAGCGATTCCGGAACATCACCCGCCGCAATGCGCTGCGCCAAACCCTCGGCGACAGCGGTCTTTCCGGTTCCAGGGTCTCCGATCAGAACTGGATTATTCTTCGTCTTGCGGAGAAGAGTCTGGATCACGCGGCGTATTTCCTCGTCGCGGCCGACGACTGGCATGAGTTCAGCGGCGCAGGCGGTCAGGTCGCGTCCGTAGCGTTCCAGGAGCTTGCTGGGGCGTGCCGCTCCGGAGGCTTTTGGTTCACCCAGAGCTTCTCCTGCCGCACTGCGAGTCTCTGAGGCCTTGTCCACCGTAGCGGCGGTCACGCCGGCTTGGCGCAAGTCATCTTTTAACCCGGTTTCGCCCGAATCGACGGCGGCTTGCAAAAAATCGACAGGCTCGGCCCGTTCCGCTCCGCGGACCGACATTTTCTCAAATGATTTTTCGATCAGGTCGCGCAAGGACCGAGAGGCGCTGGGGCGCTTTCCCGCCTCGAGCTTGTGAGTTCCTTCGCCTTTGTTGAGGCGGGTAGATAACGCATCGAGGAGCGGAGCGCATGCCACGCCGGATTTTTCCAGCATCGCGGCCAGAGGACTTTCTTTGTCGATCATGACGTAGAGCATGTGGCCGGGAGTGATCTGAGCATGCTGGCGTCGCTCCGCCAAGACACGCGCTTGCTCCAGCGCCTCTTCCAGCTCGTTCGAGATCTTGTCCAAATCAATGGCCATAAGAGTTTCTCCACCCTACGCAGCTTTTCACTCCAGTCGCCGCCGCCGCGGAGGCTGAGGCGGCGCTTCCCAGGGTGCGCGATTGCTCTCGGGAGAATCCCTTGCCGGTTCGACATGCGGATCCAATCGGGAAGCCGCCGCAGGAGGCTGCGGGCGTTGCGGCGGAATGGCGCGCGCAGCAGGAGGGACCGGCACCTTGGTCTCGTCCGGTTCAGCAGGCAGCGCAGCCGGCTCGACCGCTCGGGGTGTTTCCTGGCGCTGTCCCGCGTAGAAGCGATGACGGGTGAATAACAGCGCGGTGCGGATGGGCAGGTGAGCCTGCAGACTCACCTTGAGATCGGTGATGGTCGGCACATCCGGCGCATCGAATTCGAATTCGAAGTTGCGCTGGTCAGTGTTCTTCACCTCGCTGGATACAATCACGGGTTGCCGTCGAAAACCGCTGCCCTCGTTGATACGAATCTCCACGGCAATTTTCGTGCCCTTCTCGAAAGCCGCGTTCTGCTCCCCTACCAATATCAGACGGTATTTATCCCGGCCTTCCAGCCGGAGCTGCGAAAAATAAATCGTCAGTTCGTCGCCCACACCTTGCACGCGCGCAGGCTTTGCTGCCAGACGGTAGAGCACTTTGCCGCCGCGGTCGAAGATGAAATTCATGGCCTCCAGCGACGGGCTGATGCGGAAATCGATGTACTTGCCTTCGAGCGCACGTTCCAGGCGATGCAGGGCGTCCAAGGCTTGCAACGAGGAGCGCACTTCCACGCTGAGATCTGTGTGCGCATCCCACCTGGGCAGGAGCCGCATGATTTGCTTTTGCTGCTCGAGCGGGGCGATGAATTCTGTTTCTCCAGTTTCTTTGAGGGTGTCAAAGTACTGCTGCACGGCGGGGGTCAATTCCAGATACACCGCAGCCGTATGAAAGAACCGGCGCAGGGCAATGAAGAACTTCTGCGGCGGCTGCACCGGGTCGATGATCTCGAAACTGCAGTCCTGCAAGGCAGCCACCATGCGATCGACAAAACGCATAGTCTCGACGTCGACCGCAGTCTCAATGCCACGCTCGGTGAACAGAACGAGAAATTCGCGCATGGCCTGATGCAAGGCGGTGTATCGCTCGGACAGCAGATTGACGTTGTCCACGATCTTGCGCCAGGCGGCAATGAGCTCGCTGTAGCTGCAAAGCGATGTGCAAGCGGGAATGAAGTTGGGATCTTTTTCGTATCCGGCGCCGTATCTCTGGCGCCGCAACTGCCCCACGACCACGCTGTACGGAGCAGTATCAGCAGGAACCTTGAGCGCAATGCGATAGGCGGGACGACGCTCCGTTCTCATCTGCGGATTGAATTGGTCCACCGCACCGTCCACTACCTGTTTCTGGTGCGGCTCGCACGCAATGTAAATCGGGCTCTCGGCCACTCCTTCCAACTCAGCTTTAGGGATGCTGCTTTGCAAGGGATGCTGCGGGTCGATTTCCACGATGCATCCCGCCGGCGTCAGGCCGCGACATTGCGTCACCGAGATGCGCAGCGAATTGGCGTCTTCCTCGAGGACCACAATAGGATCATGGCGGACTGCTCCCCGCTCCGCCTCCGCCAGACGCGGGCCCCCGCCCACCAACCCGAAGCCATTCGAAGCGTACCGCAACAGCCAGAGCAGGGCCGAATCCATGTATCGTTCCTGGCGCAGGAAGTGATCGGGCGTGAGCAACATCCCGTGCTCCCAATTCACCGAGCTCAGCTTGATGTCATCCGAATCCATACGCTAACTTTCCTCACGCCTCCACGAGTTCGGGCCGTCCCAGGTGTGAATTGATTCCCAACCGCGCGTTCTCGACCTCGAAGCCAAGCCGCGGAGCTTTCTCCGGATCGGCTACGAGCCACGAAACCCAGCACTTTCTCTGGCAAGTGGTGCATAAGTTCAACACAGAAGTGACCAGCCGCTTCCTCTCCGATTGCTGGTAATCGTAGTAGCTGGCCAGCGAAATCGGTCCCACCTGCAACCATACGCCTGCGAGATCTTCCACTTCGTTCCCGACGATGCAGTCCACGCCTAGACGATTGAGCCGGGCACCGAGCAGACTGCAATCGGAATCCGGCAGCGATCGATAAGCAGGGAAAAAGCGGATCTCCTGTACCGGCAGATGCAACAGAAGTTGAAAGACGAGACGAATGCCAGGCTCAGTCGCAACCAGTTGCCGCATGCTGGGGAGGAGAATAGCCAGGTCATACCAGATCTCGGGCGGCCAGTCGTCGGGATTCAAGCCAAATAGCGAGATCCAGCGCGAGCAATCCTCAAAATGGTCCGCTTGCAGATCAAAGAGGCGTGCGCCTTCCCGTACCCAATGCCCCGCCTTCTGCAAGGGATCGTCCAGGAGCCCGACAATTTCTTGTGTGCCTAACTCATTTTCTCCCCCGCTGTCCCACATGGCGACGGGCAAGGCATGGAAATAACCGAGACCCGCAACGGAGAGCGTGATTCTCACTCCGGGCGCGAGTTCAGTCCCCGGCGACGGCTCCTGGGCAACAATCCAGCGCGAAGGATAGCCGCGTCCGGCCATGCGAAGGCTGATACGCTCCGGACTCACATCTAACGCCGCGAGCACCTGCAGCGCGGAATCCACGGTGTGATGGAAACCGAAGAAACCGGACTCTAGAGACGGCATGTGGGCGAAGGTCTCAGTCATAGTGCCAACACTTGTACGGCGACTTCAGTGCCGAGCGGGAAGCGGTCAACCAAATGTTTCAGCAGAGAATCTTGCAGCAGCGGAAATTCTGCCGCGGGGTCGATGAAGTCGTCCTTATTGAGCCGCACCCGGACTCGTTCCACTCTTTGCAAACCGTGTTCAGTTCGCTTGACCGCAGGCTCCACGTCCGCACTCGCAATGCGACTGTCAAAGGCGCGCAGGGCGTTGAGCAGGTCGGCGCGAGTGACAATGCGATCCCGGCTCAGCAACGCATGGGCAAACCGATCTTGTGCCTTGCTCAGCTCTTCCCCGTCAGTGCCTCCCGCTGCCGCGGTGGGATTGGCGACGCGTAATCCCGACATCTGATTCTGCTTCAAAAATGTTGTCACTTGTCCCGGATCGACTTTATTTCCCAAACTCCCGTTCGTCACCCACAGGCGCAGATTGGCGTAGCCTTCGGTGCTGCCGTCAGGACGGCGTGCCGGTGTCAGCTCAATCCTGCCGTTGCGCACTGCGTACCGCCCAACTCCGGTCTGGCTAGAGGGTTCGGCTTCACGAATATAAGGGGCTGCGTGCTCGCCAAAAATGGAAAGTGGAGCGACCAGATGATGAGCTGCGCCGCCCTCATCGCGGACGATCGGAATCGACGTTCCCTGCTTGGCAAAAACAATGGTCTGATTGAAGCATTCGACGTTCGAAGCGGTCACCGCATGCATGGTGATTCCGCCCAGCGAGGTGTGAAGGGAAGGAACATCGGCTGGCATGGAAACACGAAGCCACGCCCTCTCTGTAGACAAAATCCTCCGACTCTCGCGGCCAAAGATCTTAGCGAGAGCGCTCTCCATGGCTCGTGGCACTTTGCAGCCAAAACGTCGATCCCCCGGAACCGGCGGAAACAGAACCGTGCGCGGGCCGTAGAACCCGGTGGGCAAGGCAGCCACCTCGTCGTCCCCGTCCTTCGGCCGGCCACCGTTAGCCCCGGTCGACAGCAGCCATTCCAGAGCAAGAATGCCTGCATTGGCTGCCCGAGGCCGCAAAATCCCGGGGGCACCGAGCTCACCCGCCGCATTCATCACACACCAGGTCTCGCCCTGCAATGCTTCCTGGATGCGGACCGCGTCGGGCGCTAAATCGAAGAAGAACGTGTGCTGGCTGAGATGGTCGGGCGGCAAGTTCTCGATCGCCAAAAATAATGCCGGATTCGGGCCCAGATTGACGCGCACTGCTTCCAGCGAAGGCCGCGTGGCCTGCAGCGCCTCCGGCATCTCTACACTAGGAAGCAGCCGCAAGGCGCCATCCTGATAGGCGAGTGCAAAACCTATGCTCGCCTCCGAGACAGCGATCGTGGCATCCGTCATAAAGGTGAGACGCTCGCCACTTTGCGCCTCGCCCACCAGTTCGGTTCCGGCTGCAATGAGTTGGGAATCATGCTCCAGGAAAAAACGCACCAGGGTTTGGGCCGGGCGGGACATGCGAGGCTCCATCCCCAGGTTGGAAATGAGTTCATCGAGCAGGGCGAGACGGAGCCGGTTGATTTCCGAGTACAGCGATTCCAATTGCTGGGCAAACGTGCGGAACAACACGGCCAACAGCGGGTCGGTCAACTCGGCTGAGATGCCGAAGTCTTTGACCCGGCGCCGAAAGTCGTCACGCAGCTTCTTATCGATTTCGACCGCGCTGGGAATGCTGTAGCGCATGCGTTGTGCCCCGACCGGGATCCTACTGCGTACTGCCGCCCCACTCGAACGAGTAAGTCTTCGTGCGGTCCGCCTTCGCGGCCAATGTGACCACCCAGCGGTTGATCTCCGCCCCGGCCGGGGATTCACTGCTGATGCTCTCGACCAGGAAATTCACGATTCCCAGGTCGTCCAACGCACGGTTCGCCTCTTCGACGGCAAGGCGAATCTTCTCGGGCCGACGCAAGCCTTGTTCGAGCAACTCGCGAAGCCCGAATTGTCTACATCCCGCCCACGACCCGTACGGCGTATTCGCCATCACACGCAGCAGGCCAAGAACCGCTTCCGGTTCCTGGCATCGCTGCAGAAAACCGTCGCCAAAGCGAAGAGGAAATGAGATAAAAGAGATAGAATTCTCCTCCTCAGTTACTCATGGAAACTTCTTTAAAGTTCTGCTGGTTCATCGCCGGCTCCAAGTCCAACTCGAGCAAGTGATTCACGCTTGCCGATCCATTCTTGGCGGCATCGGGATTACAGGTATGGAAGCCGCTGATCCAGCCCTTGAACTTGTAACTGCACAGCGCATCCTGCTGAGAATCGTCCTTCCAAAACTCAATCTTCATATCTTTGATCTTGTCGCGCGTTACCACATTCGCCAAGTCGAACAATTTCTTGAGGGCAGAATGAGGAAGATTCGTGTCGTCGTGGAAGTCGACCCAGACTTTGATGCTGGTGTGTAAGCTGCCCATTTGGGGCATGCCGGCGCGGTCCTTATCGGTCTGAAAGGCAACCATGGTCGAGACCGCGTTAAACTTGGTGCCATCGATGGTAACTGTACTGCGATATGGCGACGCCATAATTCCTCCTAGTCAACTAATTGCTCATGCTGATTTCTTTGAAATTCTGTTGGTTGAGGGCTGGTTCAAGGTCCATCGACAACATGTGGTTGAGACCTTCCGGAGGATCAGGATGATCGCCATGGCCGTCTGATTTGCCGACCTCATGGGGATTAGAGGTCTCGAAGCGGCTGATCCATCCCTTGAAACTGTAGCTGCAGAGAGCATCCTGCTGGGCATCGTCCTTCCAGAACTCGATCTTCATGTCTTTGATCTTGTCGCGCGTGACCACATTGGCTAGACCGAAGAGCTTGGTCAACGTCGAATTCGGCAAATTGTTGTCGTCGTGGAAATCAGCCCAAACCCGAATGCTGGTGCGAAGACTGCCCATTTGGGCCATTCCCGAACGGTCTTTCTCGGTGTTGAAACGGACGCTGGTGGAGACGGCGTTAAACTTGGTGCCATCGATGGTGACGGTGCAGCGATAGGGACTTGCGGCCATACCTAAACCTCCTTCGAAACTGATCTTATGATTAGTGTGCTGAGCTGCGAGTTCGTTTCATCAGGGCGAACAAACCGGCGGCACACAACAAAATTGCGTTGGTCAGGCCCCCGACTGTGCAATCAAACTTCCAACGCAGGACGCGCGGTTTCTTCCAACTCTTCCCGGTTTTCCTCGATGTCAATCAGTGCCGAGGTTGCGTTAGGGAGAGAGACGAATTACGGCGGAAAGAAATCCTTTGCCCTGCCTTACTCAATCCTGGACCCAGAACCTGCGAAACCCCATTCACTATCCGTCAGTTTTCGCCGCGCCTGGTGCCTTAAACTCCGGCACATCAATCTTCAGAACAAACTGCTCAGCGGGCCCCGTCGGCATCACGCTGAGCGTGATATCACAAATCCCTTGCATGCGCTTGTTGGAGTCTTTGTCCACGGTCAAGTCGTAGCCGAGAATGGTCCCCTGCGCCACTTGTTCATCGAGCAACCGCCGCAGGGGCTTCTCGATCTGCTCATCCATGAAATCCCGAGTTAGAACTTGACCGGCCACCTGCAATAAATAGTGGCGGCAGCAACGCTCGAGATAGCGCAGGATCCGGTACGAGGTGAAGAACTTCAGGACGCCATAAGGATCGTCCGCCTGCGTCCGGCAACCGAAGAAGCAAAGGTGGTTGTCGGCATCGCGGATGATGGGTATCAACTGGCGCTCCATGCTGAGGTGTTCCATCTCGCCGATTAGCGGTTCCACACGACACTTCTCGGAGCCTGCGACCTGGCCGAAACGGGAGCCAATCGGTCCTTGCGCAATGCCCTGGGCATCGTCCGCCCGCGCGATAGCGCCGGCAAAAACAACCGACGGAGGCCCATACAGATCATCGCCGCCGTCCATCTGTTTTTCAAACCAGTGCGCGGGACGCAATTGCAAATACCCCATGGTGACCACGTCAGCGGCGGCGCGGTCTTCTGGCCGCTTGAGGAACTCGTACTTCCCTCCGGGAAGGAAGTTGCGCTCCACATTTTTGAACGACTTCTCGTCATCCAGGTCGTTGATCAACAGCATGCCCCAGGAATTGGCAATGTCCTCGAACTTCTCCCGCACGCCTTGGGGAATGAAACCCGGCACCACCAGGTTGCAGATGTCGTCCCGAAAATTGAAATTGTCATTGCGCTTGCGGACGAAATTCTCCATCGCAGCCACGCTCATACTGAACACGTCCTGCATGGCTTTCGCATCTGCGTTGAGAATGTACATTTCCACCGGCTTGCGCACCTTGCCATCCGGCACCTTCGAGTTCTCGAAGAACAGCATGAGTTGGCGATAGCTTCGCTCGATGGGACGGATCTGCTGAAACACCTGGGCGAGCAGTTGATCGCGCACGCCTTCCGCCTGGTCGATCTGACCCTGCATCTTCTTGACGGTGGATTCGTAAGCGTCGCTCTCGCTCAGAAGCTTCTCGAAATTCGTCAATTGGCTGAGGAATTCGCTGGCGGATTGCGGCGTAAAAATGCTGCTGATGTCCTTGCTTTCATCGATAAAGCCGGGATGCAGGTCGGCAAAAATGTCCTGCAACAATTCCCGAGCCTGACTTTCGCCCAGGATTTCCGCTGTGGTTCTTGACTTGGTGATCGATGCTGGTTCGGCCATTACTGCACTCCCCCTTTGCCCGCGACCTTCTCCAATTCTCCCCGCAAGCGGCCCAGCGCTTGCAAAATGTCCTTGCGCTGCTGCTCGCTGTTCCAGGCGCGGCGGACCGTCGGCAACTTCCAGCGGTCCTTGAGACGGTAGAGCAGGTCAATATGATTCTTCAGGTCGGCGATATCGTTGCGTAAGTACTCCGTTTCACCGGCCTCATTCTTGATTTCCTGCCGCTTCTGCAGGTTTTCCGGATCAAAATCCTTGATGCTGCGAAAACGAAATTCCGCCTTGAATTGCGTCTCTTCGGCACCGGCATTGCCTTTGAAACTCAGCCCCGGCTGGAACTTCTTGAAGGCGTCCTGTAGATCTTCCACCTTCGTGGGCTCTTCATTTTCTGAGGCGGCTTCCTTGCCCACGCGATCCAACGACATTGGCATCATGACAGCGCAGGTGGAAGTGGGAACCTTGCGGACGGAGGGAGTCACGCCCTTTCGAATGACTTTGACTAGCGGCATTTAGTTTCTCCGGAATCTGGCACTCTATGGCGATAGTGCCCTTTAAGGCACTTTCCGTTGCAACACCGGGGGGACGCAAGCCAAACTCGTGCCCCAACACAGCAATGGAGCCGGAATGACGAGACATGGATCGGTCGCGACCGGGCTGGGCGAGCAACGGTCCGGAACCTGGCAAGTAGAGCCACGCTCATAGTGGGAAACCCCACGGCGACAGGCGCGAAAGTAATATTAAATCGCTCATTTGTCAATAGGTTTGTGGCATCCGCATACCCCACTTTGAGGGCTGGCAGAAACCGCAGGGCGCGGCTACAATGTCGGCCCCAGGGAGGATAACCATAGCTCGACCGTCCCTCGCAACGGTCACAATCGACGGCCAGAAGTTCAATGCTCTCTACGAGAAAGGACTCGGTGGATGGATCAAAGTGAACTGCGATGGCTAGCTCCTGAAATGAAGCCAGTCTTGCCAATAATCAGGATGGTGTTCAGGCGTTACGCCCCAGGGGTTACAGTCGAATTTACCGGGGGAAAAGAGTGGTTCCACCACGGAATGTTCTCTCTTCATCACTCTGGAAACGCAGTCGACGTTCGCACCCGCACGCTGCCCGATCATGGGACCGGCAGCGTTTCGGTGCAAATCGCGGCGGCGCTGCAGCAAGCCCTCGACACAAGTTTTGGCCGTGGGAAGTATACGGTTTTGCGCAACGATCAGGGACCCGCAAAGCCGCATATTCACGTCCAG
>DATDGW010000169.1:0-1958 GCA_036521895.1 Candidatus Sulfotelmatobacter sp.
CGCGGATCGATCGTGGTGATGCTTGAAAAGCAGCTGCGAGCGGGGGAAGTCGGCTCAGCTTGTCAATGAGGTTCCTGGTGTCGGTTGCCTGACGAAGTTATTCGCCGCCTAGGGTTGCCACTCAGTGACTCGACGATATTGGATGAGAATGGGACAAAAGCGAAAGCTGATCGATTTCATTGTGATAAAATGATCACACTCTAGCACTACTTTGGCAGATTCTGACGGGATCGGATTCCCGAATCAGGTTTTCAATGATTCATAGGTGGTCGGCTTTTTGGAGGGCTGACCATGGTGGATACGACGTCGAGGTGGAAAGACGAGCTTGGACGCTGGCTTAAGCCGTTTCTGGATCATTTAGGTCACGCGGCTCGGCGGCGGATGTGTCCGCTGTATGTTTCGGGGCTGGTTGGGCCGGGCGATCGCAAGAGCGTGCAGCCAATGGCGGCGCGGCTGGCGCCGGGCGACTATGACCAGTTGCACCATTTCATCGCTGATGGCGTCTGGGACACGGCGCCGTTGGAAGCAGAATTGCTCGTTCAGGCTGATCGGCTCGTCGGCGGCAAAGATGCAGTGCTGGTCATCGACGATACATCGATGCCGAAGAAGGGCGATCGCTCGGTTGGTGTAGCTCCGCAATATGCATCAACTCTCGGCAAGACGGCTAATTGCCAAACGTTGGTGTCGCTGACGCTTGCGCGCGGTGAAGTGCCGGTAATGGTGGCGCTACGTCTCTTCATTCCCGAGAATTGGACGAGCGATCCGGTACGTCTGAAGCGTGCCGGCGTTCCAATCGAGCATCGCACGGCACGGTCCAAGCCGGAGATTGCGCTGGCTGAGATCGATCGCGTGATCGCAGCCGGTGTTCGCTTCGCCTGTGTGCTGGCGGACGCAGGATACGGATCGAGCGCACCGTTCCGTCATGCTCTGAGCGAACGCGGCCTCCTGTGGGCAGTTGGCATGTCTCGGCGCCAGAAAGTCTATCCGACCGATGTCACCATGATCTTTCCGACGGAGAAAGCCCGTAAGCCGCGCAAACATCATATCCCGGATATGTCGCCAGTCTCTGCCGAGAGGATGCTGGTCGGCGTAAAGTGGCAGAAGATCCGCTGGCGCTTGGGCACAAAAGGCCCGCTGACATGCCTCTTCGCTGCACGGCGCGTCCGCATCGCGGACGGCCCAAAGCACCGCGTGTTCGATAAAGGTGTCGAGCGTATGCCTGGCGCTGAAGTGTGGATCCTGGGCGAACGACGATCGAGCGGTGAGCAGAAGTACTACATCTCGAATCTGCCCGCTGACGTTTCGCTCAAGACGCTGGCAGCTGCCGTCAAGGCTCGGTGGATCTGTGAACAGGCGCATCAGCAATTGAAGGAAGAGCTGGGGCTCGACCATTTTGAAGGCAGGTCGTGGACCGGATTACACCGCCATGCCTTGATGACGATGATCGCCTACGCCTTCCTTCAGTCTTGCCGCCTCACCGCAGCGGGACGGAAAAAAAAGAATCTCAGGTCCACCGCCACAACCCAGCATGCCGGCCATCAGACAAGCCATCCTCGACCTCTTCGTGCGGCCTCCACCAACACGATGCACCCGCTGTGAGACGCTGATCGCAGGCCGCCTTCAGCCAAATCTGCCAAAGTAGTGCTAGGCAGTACACGCCGATGAGGTAGGACAATTCCGCAGCGCCAGGTTCGCCGAACTCGCTTACTGCGCGCCTGTAGGTCAATTCCGGAAGCACGCCGCCGTTGACGAGGGCGGAGGCGAAGTCGTACGCCACCGCTTCCTGCCTGGTGAGATCGACTGGTCGTTGTCCCGCTACGATGGTAGCGAGCTTTTCATCAGAAAGCCCGCGTTGTTCGGCAATAATAACGTACGCGTATAGTTCGTAGGCGGCGCGGAAATGCGCTCCGGTTACCAGGATGGCTACTTCTCTTACTGGTGCCGGCAAAGAGGGCTCC
>DATDGW010000170.1:0-3388 GCA_036521895.1 Candidatus Sulfotelmatobacter sp.
AGCCTGCGCCAGCTTGCATGGGCGGGTCCTACCCGGTGCTCGTTTCGATCCTCTACCGTATCAAAAACAGCTTTGACGCCCTCCGCGTCACCACGTCTTCAGAAACCGGTGCTGGACCTATAAATCTGAACGGTCCGTCTAAGCGAACAAAGCTGGCACTGCTGCCATTGACGAGATTCATAAATTAGAGAAACAGTTCGATGACGAGCTTAACAAGGTCAGGATTCTAACGACGAGGTCTGAATATTATCTTCAAGCGATGTGCCAGCAGTTTCGCCCTGAAAACATGCAAGCATTTGTTATAACTGACAAATTCATAAGTCGAATTATTGAATCTTACAATGATGACATTTCATATTTATCAGGAGAATTCTACAAACCTATAGTTCTCGAGAAGATTAGCATTGCTGCTGAACTGATGAATTCTGACTTTGAGGATAAGTTAGAGTCCGACTCGAATCTCAAACCGAACGAGCGATTCTTCGAGTGAGCAGCAAGACGGAAGCGGCGTAGAGGAACGCTGTTGCCGACTCGAGAGTTCCTTCAAAATCCTTGGCGAGACGGCGGTTACGCCCGAGCCAGGCAAGGAAGCGTTCGACCACCCAGCGCCGGGGATGGACGGCAAAGCCGATTTGGCCGGCCTGCTTGCGGACGATCTCGACGATGATCCTGGTCGCGTTCGCTACTCGTTCGGCGCCATAGGCGCTATCGGCGAACACCCGCTCGATGAAGGGATACAGCGTGCGTGAAGCCCGCAGCAAAGGGATGGCGCCGTCGCGATCTTGAACGGAGGCCGCATGGACCTGGAGCATCAACCCCCGACCGTCCGTATCGACCATGGCGTGACGCTTGCGCCCGTTGACTTGTAGAGTCGAGGACGGGCGCGGTGGCACTGCCCCGTTTCCCGTCCCCGCTCATCAAACCGGACGTGCGGATTTCCCGCATCCGGCTTTCCGACTGGCTTCACCGCAAGGCCCACGGTGACGACCGACTGCGCTCGCGTCGAAGGCATCGGACGGCCAATTCCCCGTAGACATATTCTCGGGAGAACTGGTCCGCTCCACGCCCCTGCACTTTGTGTCGTTGACGGAGGAAGTGCCGCGTTCGGTCATAGACATGCTGATCGATGGCCTCGTATGCCGACGCGAGGGCGCCGTAGGAGAAGTAGGCCGACCAACCGCTCAGAACGCGGTTCAACCGTGCTCGCACTTCGTCCCAGGCGCCCTTGTTGCCGGGCACCAGTAGGTCGCCGATCTTCACTTTGACCCGCTGCACACTCTTCTTGGACGGGCTCGCCCCCAGGTACCAGCGACCTCCATTGGGGAGGTGGCGCGGTCCCAGTGTGTAGCCAAGGAAGTCGAAGCCTTCACGCCGGGCATTCTTCACCGAGGTTTTCGCCTCATTGAGAGTCAGCCCGAGCTTCGTCATCACCGCCCTCGTCCAGGTCAGAGCCTCTTCCGCGTGTCCGCGGCTGAGGATGACGAAGTCGTCGGCATAGGAGATGACATGTGCGTGGAACACCTCGCCGCGCCCCGTCAGCCGCCAATGCTTCAGGAATCGGTTCATGTAGATGACGGAGAGCAGCGGACTGGCGACCCCACCCTGGGGGGTGCCGCGAGTGTTGCTCTTGCCGCCGCTCATGTGCCGTTTCCCGTCGCCATCCCGTTCCTCGACCGGCACTTGCAGCCACAGCTTGATCAGCCGCAGCACATTCCGGTCGAGGACGCGGCGGGCCACCGATCGAAGGAGGTCCGCGTGCGGGATCGTGTCGAAATACTTCGACAAGTCGGCATCGACTACGTCGGTGTAGCCCCGGCATAGCAGCCGGTGCGTTTCCTTGACGGCATCGATCGCGCTCCGACGCGGCCGATAGCCGTAGGCACCGTCCTCGAAGTCCGCCTCGAAGATTGGCTCCAGCACGATCTTGGCTGCGGCCTGAACCACCCGGTCCCGGATCGTCGGGATGCCGAGCGGACGTTCGCCGCCGCCAGGCTTCGGGATCATCACCCGCCGCACTGGATCACGCCGGTACTTCTTCGAGACGAGGTCCTCGCGCAAGCCCGCCAGCCACGCGTTTACACCCGCCGCCTCGATCTGTCCGAAGGTCATCCCGTCCACGCCTGGCGCACCCGCATTGGCGCGGGCAAGCGTATAGGCACGCAGAAGGATGTCCGCTCGGCAGATCTTGTCGTAGAGAATGTAGAAGCGGAAAGCGGGCTCCGCCT
This sequence comes from Candidatus Sulfotelmatobacter sp., assembly GCA_036521895.1. Taxonomy (GTDB): domain Bacteria; phylum Acidobacteriota; class Terriglobia; order Terriglobales; family Acidobacteriaceae; genus Sulfotelmatobacter. Next base: position 2,226 of record DATDGW010000170.1, read on the forward strand.
TCGCCTTGCAGTACAGCTTTCTCTGAAGGCTCCTGATCTTATCGGGTGTTTCGAGGCTCATCGCCAATCACCCCCACTTCGCCAACTTCGAAAGCACACCAGAAGTCAGGGTCCTTTCCTCTGCCGGCGTTACCCGGCTTCGACGGTCATACGACCCTGTCCGACACCCGTCCGATCCACCGCTCCGAAGCGGTGTTGAAGCCGCGACCTCCGACCCGGATGGGTCTCCCTCGATTACCCGCATCACCATTCCAACGTGCTGTGTCCAATACCCCGGCAGACCAGACAGGTGCATTTGTCGATTGCTTCCCTGTCCGCGCGGCCTTCCCCGAGCAAAAGGCGGGTCGGCGTCTGCATCGACTCTTTCGAGGCCTGCTCGAACTTCACTCACGTTACGGCCCGTTGGATCGCTCGGCCGCCCAAGGCGGCCTTTGTCACGAGGCTTCGACGAGGCCAGTTGCCCAGCCGCGCCGCTCGTCAGCTTCCGGATCAATCGACAACTCTCCGGATGGAACCTTCCTCCATAGATGATGCGCGCCTTCGAGGCGCACTCTTGCCGGCGTCATATCCCCGAGGTCCACCGGCTTCCGTGGTTTTGACGCTCTGGCTGTCGATGACCGCCGCACTGGGGCTTGCCTCGCGGCCGACACGCTCGCGATCCAGCATCACCAGTTGGTGGTTCAGGCTTTCCCAGGTTCCATCGTCGCGAAAGCGGGTGAACCAGCGGTAAGCCGTCTGATGCGGCGGGAAATGCTCCGGTAGCATACGCCACGGGCAGCCGCCGCGCAGCACAAAGAAGAGCGCGTTCATCAGTTCACGCATCGGCCAGGACCGACGCCGGCCAGTCTCGGCAGGTGGCGGCAGCAGCGGCGCGAGTATCTGCCATTCCGCGTCAGTCAGGTCACTGGGGTAGCGCAAGTCGTCCCGGTCATGCTCTGCCCGGGTTTCGGGGGTCCACATCGAAGGCTCCGAGAATGGGGGACCGATTAGATTCCATGGACTCTTCGGGATTCAAGTCCCCTGGAAGCGGTTTCGAGACAGCCTCTTAGTGAACAAAAGACCGGGGAGAATGGGTAATGCGCGTTTCCGCGTTCATGGTCGGGTTGCCTGGCGTCTATCTTCTGATCGGCTGTACAATGAGCACGAACCCGCCCCTAATATTT
>DATDGW010000171.1:0-16211 GCA_036521895.1 Candidatus Sulfotelmatobacter sp.
ATCGCCTGGGACTCCCGCTCGCGCGACTCTCCCTTGCCGATATCCAACAGGAGGTGGTGGCCCAAGGCTTGGTCGCTGCGATCAGCGGCACTACCCTGTGGCGTTGGCTGAATGCCGATGCCCTGCGTCCTTGGCGGCACCGCAGTTGGATCTTCCCCCGCGATCCGGCTTTCGCAGCTAAGGCGGGACGCATCCTGGACCTCTATGAACGCCGGTGGGAGGGAGTCCCTCTCCTCCCTACCGACTTTGTCATTTCCGCCGACGAAAAAACCAGCGTGCAAGCTCGCCGTCGCAAGCAACCCACTCTACCTGGGGCTTCCGGCCGCCCCATGCGCGTAGAGCATGAATACTTCCGAGAAGGCGCCTGGACCTATCTGGCGGCTTGGGAGGTCCATCGCGCCAAACTATTCGGTCGTTGTGAGAACAAAAGCGCGATCGCCCCGACCGATCGCCTCATGGCCGAGGTCATGACCCAAAAGCCTTACCAGTCTGCCCATCGCGTCTTTTGGATCATGAACACCTGCTCGGCTGATCGCGGTCAGAAGGCCGCACAGCGCATCCGCTCGCAATGCCGTCTTGGTGCACACCCCTATCCACGCCAGCTGGCTCAACCAAATCGAAATCTACTTCTCCATCGTCCAGAGAAAGGTGCTTACTCCCCATGACTTTCTATCCCTGGTCCAGCTCGAGCAGCGACTGTTGGCCTTCCAAAAGCATTATCAGCAAACTGCTTCTCCCTTTCAGTGGACCTTCACTCGCAAGGATCTCAACGCCTTGTTGACCAAGCCCTCCACGAAAGCGATCGCCGCTGCCGCCTGAGACGATCAGCCAAATACGTCACCGTAATTCCGAACCAGAGCACTAAACTAAGTCATCATTCCGCAATATTTTAGATGTAAGTGCTTGCGGTTCAATATTTTACCCAGATCTCGCCCTGAAGCAGTCAAGTAATTTGTTAGCAATCAATATTTTAGAGAAATAGGGGAAAGAAATCCGAAGGCGCCGTCGATGCCTCACTCCAGCAAGTGCTTCGCGATCGTGCAGTACAAATCAATCGCCTCCGCCAGTTGCTTCTTCTCGATGTACTCGCCATCGGTGTGCGCTACATGAATCGATCCCGGACCCAGGAGCAGCGCTTCGCCCCACTTGGTCAGCTTCGGAATGTCGGTCGTGAACTTGGCGATCATCGTCGGCAATCCATCGACTGTGCGCAGGCGCAGAAAGGGAAGCTCCAGCGGAAACCTGACCTGCACGGCATCGCCGGCTGTCGCGAGAATCTGCCGCCGCAACTCGTCCGACGGACCCACGAGGCGATAAAGCAAATCCGCGTGCGCATAATCAGGAATCACGTTGGGCGCGCGTCCGCCCTCGATCAGCCCAATGTTCAGCGTGCACGGACCAATCTCCGGATCGGAAGGCAACGGCATCGCGCGCAAGCGCGTCAGCGCGGGAATGAGTTTGTCGATCGCCGACTCCCCCAACTCCGGATACGCCGAGTGAGCCATACGTCCCGTCGCGGTCACCTCCACACGCAGCGTTCCCTTCGAAGCGAGCGCAATATGATTCTCCGTCGGCTCGCCGTTGACCAGAAATCGGCATCCAGAAGCCTGCCCCTTCTCCACATACTCGTTCGCGACTTTCGCGCCCAGGCTGTCGCGCTCTTCGCCCACAACGAAGAGCAGCCCCACATGAATGCTCTGCTGGCGCAGTCGCTCCGCCGCCGCAACTTGCGCCGCGATGATGCCCTTGGCGTCGCACGACCCGCGTCCGTAAATACGCCCCGCATCTTCCGACGACGCAGTGAACGGAGGCACCGTATCCATGTGCGTCGAAAACACGACTGCCGGATGGGGATGCTCAGCGCACGTCGCCAGAACATTGAAGCGGTCGCTCTCAACCGGCATCTTCTTCGTCTGATAGCCAAGCCGGCAAAGCTCCCCGTACAAATAGCTCCCAACCGCAGCCTCATTGCCGGAAATGGATTCGATGTCCACCAGTTGTCGCGTAAACGTTACAGCATCCATGAAGGAGAGAATAGCAGACAGCAAATTCCGCAGCTTTGGTACTCTGGAACCGTGATCGCCTCGAACGCATCCATCCGTTCGCTCTTCCTCGACGGTCCTGCAGGACGCCTGGAAGCGCTGCTCAATGCGGGCGCAGAGAGCGCCACGCACGCTGCGGTGGTCTGCCATCCTCATCCCCTCTTCGGTGGGACCTTGCACAACAAAGTCGTCTTCCACACCATGAAAGCGCTGAACAGCTTTGGCTTTCCAGTGCTGCGCTTTAACTTCCGTGGAACCGGATTGAGCCAGGGCGAACACGACCACGGCGACGGCGAAGTCGACGACGTCCGCGCCGCACTCGACTGGCTCGACGCCGAGTATCACTTGCCGATGCTGTTCGCGGGCTTCTCCTTCGGCGCCGCCGTTGGATTGCGAGCCGCATGTGCCGACTCCCGGGTCCGTGCGGTCGTCGGTGTCGGCACGCCCGTCGGTCCCGTGGCCGCCGACAGCGAGGTTCCGCGCACCTACACGTTCGAGTTCGTGCAGCAGTGCAGGAAGCCGAAGTTGTTTGTGAGTGGAGACCGCGACCAGTTCGGTCCCCGCGCCAAGTTGGAAGCGTTGATAGCGTCAGCGCCGGAACCGAAGAAGCTAGTGATAATCGAAGGCGCCGACCATTTCTTCGAAGGACGCCTGCGCGAACTGCGGGAAGCCATCGAGGCCTGGGTTCGTGAGCGAGTGATCGCGTGAATGACATGCGGCCGGTCGCGCGCGATATCTTCCAGCATGCGCTCGCTGAGGCCTCGATTAGTAAGGGCTTTGCCCGGCACATGCACTGCGAGCGTGGAGTGTTGCGCGTCTCGGAGGATCTCTACGACCTGCAATCGTATTCTCGTGTGCTCGTCGTGTCGCTGGGCAAGGCCGGACACACGATGGTCGAGACCCTCTCCGTACAGGTCGGAGCCTCCCTCGAAGGGATCGTAGCGAGTTCCGTCGAACCCGCGACCCAGATTCATGGCTTCCGCTATTTTCGCGGCGGACATCCGACCCCGAATGCGGAATCCATCCAGGCGGCGAGCGCCATGCTGAGGATGCTGGAAGCCCAACCCGCATCGGCGCTCGTGATCTTCCTGCTTAGCGGCGGAGGCTCGTCGATCGTCGAGAAACCCATCGACGACGAGATCTCCCTAGACGATCTCATCGCAACCTATCGTGCATTAGTCCATTCCGGCGCGCCCATCGCCGAGATCAACGCGGTCCGCAAACATCTTTCCGCCGTGAAAGGCGGACGCCTGGCGCAGGCTGCGTATCCGGCGCAACAGGTATCGCTGCTGGTGTCCGATGTCCCCGACAGCACGCCCGACGCGCTCGCCTCCGGTCCGACGATGTCCGATTCCAGCAGTGTTGACGACTGTTACCGCATCGCCGGGAAGTACGAACTCCTGAATCAGTTTCCCCAGTCGACACGGGAGTTGTTCGAGCGCCACGCCCTCGACGAGACGCCGAAGTCAGACGACCCCGCCTTTGTTCGCGCGCGCTGGTGGCCAATCCTGTCGAACCAGACCGCGATCGAAGAGGCCAGCATCGCCGCCGAGCGCGCGGGTTTCGTCGTCCACGTCGACAACTCCTGCGACGACTGGGACTATGCGAAAGCCGCTGATTACTTGTTACAGCGAGTGCGCGAGTTGCGGAAGCAGTACTCCCCGGTGTGCCTCATCTCTGGCGGAGAAGTCACGGTGAAGGTCACCAAGGGCGGAGTCGGCGGGCGCAATCAGCAGTTTGCCCTGGCTTGCGCCGAGAAGATCGCGGGCGAGAACATGACCGTCCTCAGCGCAGGCACCGACGGAGTGGACGGGAACAGTCCTGCGGCCGGAGCGGTTGTGAATGGCACGACGGTTGAGCGAGCGCAAAGTCGTGGGTTGGACGTGCGCGCCGGACTGCAGAAGTTCGACGCCTACCCGCTCTTCCAGGGAATCGGAGACGCAATCGAGATCGGACCCACCGGGAACAATCTGCGGGACCTGAGAATCCTGCTGGCGGACTAGCCCGTTGTCGGCGGCTTCGCCCTGGCGGGACAGCCGAGGCGGCTGTCCCCACACGGGCGGTTTTCGTGCTATGCGGTCTTCTGCATTTTCTCCGGGGGCTGCATCTTCGCCATGGCTTCGTCCATATTGCGCTTCATCTCGTCCGCAGACATATCCTTGGTGTGCGTGGCGATCGACCACTTGTGGCCAAAGGGATCCGTCAGCTTGCCGTACCGGTCGCCCCAGAATTGGTCGCTGACCGGCATGTCAACCCTGGCCCCCGCTTTCACCGCTCGATCGAACGCCGCGTCGACGCCGTCAATGTAAATGTGCAGCCCCATGCCTGCGCCGCCGCTACCGAGCGGAGACAGCGCCCCGAATTCAGGCCACTCGTCGCTCAACATGATGACCGAGTCGCCAATCTTCAACTCAGCGTGCATGACTTTGCCGTCCGGGCCTTTCATGACGCCTCGTTCCTGCGCGCCGAATGCCTGCTTGTAGAATTCGATGGCGCGCACCGCGTCACGAACGGTCAGAAAGGGTGTGAGAGTGTGATATCCCTCAGGGATAGGTTTTACGGACATAAAGGACCTCCTAGGCGGGAAATTTCAAGAAGGCAGTTTACACCAAAATGAAGAGACGGGTGTTCAAGGAGTATGACCGCAAAGTTCTGGGAACATCATGGAACGACGGACCGTATGAGCAGTGGTCAAAGCGGAGAGGAGACCGATGAGACAGACAATTGTCTGGTGTTTGTTTGTGATGGCAACTGCGTCCCTCGCGGCAGGACAACAGTCAACCGTCACGCGGCTGGATGGCAGCACACTCTCCGTAGCCGAGATCGATGCGACCATGGCGCGGCTGATGAAAGCAGCCGCGGTCACTGGGGCTGGAGTTGCCGTGTTCCACAACGGCAAGCTCGAATTCTTGAAGGCGTATGGATTCCGCGACAAAGAGAAGAATCTGCCGCTCACGGTCGACTCGGTGATGTCCGCCGCTTCGTTTACCAAGGTGGCGTTCGCCTACGTGGCAATGGAACTGGTCGACGAAGGGAAGTTGGATCTGGACAAGCCGGTCTATCAATATTTGCCGAAGGCGCTGCCGGAGTATCCCAAGTATGCGCCACTGGCGGATGATCCTCGCTACAAGCGAATCACCGCGCGCATGCTGCTCAGCCACAGCAGCGGGTTTGCGAACTGGCGAGCGTTTGAGGACGACCACAAACTGAAGATCCACTTCGAGCCGGGTTCGCGATTTGCATACTCGGGCGAAGGGATCGACCTGCTGCAGTTGGTGGTTGAGACCATCACAAGAAAGCCACTCGATGAACTAATGCAACAGAAAGTGTTCGAACCCATGGGCATGACCCGCACGAGCATGGTCTGGCAAGACCGTTTCGAAAGCGACTATGCGAACGGATACGACGAGTACGGCCGGTCCCTGGGCCCCCTGAAATGGAAGCGACCGGACGCGGCGGGGTCCATGCTGACGACCATTTCCGATTTCGCCCGCTTCCTGCGGATCGTGATGGACGGCGGAAGTCTAAAGGGCAAAACGCGGGACCAGATGTTTACCGCCCAAATTCAAATTGTGTCCAAACACGAGTTCCCGACGCTCAGCGACGAAACCACTGACGACAACAAGAGCATTCGACTCAGTTACGGATTGGCGTGGGGCCTTTACTGGACGCCTTACGGCAAAGTCTTCTTCAAGGAAGGACATGATGCTGGCTGGCGAAATTACGTAGTGTGCTTCGACAAGCAGAAGTCCGGCCTCGTCATCATGACCAACAGCGGCAACGGCGAAGGCATCTTCAAGGAAGTGCTGGAGACCGTGCTAAAGAACACGTTCACGCCGATCGAGTGGGAAGGGTACACGCCGTACGGCCAGCTGCCGCCCCGCCCGCCGCTCAAGCAGCACCAGCAAGTTGCCGTGGATGGCAAAGTGTTGGACCGCTATGTGGGACGCTATGGAGTGCCGCCCGACATCATTCTGACCGTGCGCCACGAGGGCGATCATCTATTGGTGCAGGAGAACGACGAGCCGAAACAGGAGCTGATGCCCGAGAGCGAGACTGACTTCTACTCGACTGCGTCGGATGACACGACGACATTTCAATCTGACAGCCAGGGAAAGGTGACGGCCATGATTCTGCACGCGGATGGGAAGGATATCCCGGTTAAGAGGATCGAGTAGGGCCGGAACCACGCCGTTCGAATCGAACCCACAGCGCTTCCATGCAGATTCATGGGAGGAACTGTCGGCATTTGTGACGCTCGCGACAGCCGGCGGGACGGCGGCGCTACGGTCAGAAGAACCTCGTCACGCCTTCTTCCATCACTACTACGCGGTCTTTTGTGCCGGCGGCTTCGGCTTCCTGTTCTAGCAGTTGCAGCGGTTCGTCGACTGGTTCGTGCGAAAGGCGGAAGGTGCCATAATGCATGGGAACCATCCATCGGGACTTGAGATCGAGGAAGGCGCGCATGGCATCGGCCGGATCGGCGTGAACGTTGCGGAACTGTGCCGGATTGTAGGCCCCGATGGGAAGCAGCGCGAGTTCAGGAGCGAGGCGGCGTCCGATCTCGCTGAATCCGGCGAAGTAAGCCGTATCGCCGGCGTGATACACGGAGTGCTTGCCTGCCTTCAGCACAAAGCCACCGTAGCCACGGTGCGAGTCTTTCAAAATGCGAGCGCCCCAATGGCGCGAGGGCACGTGCGTGATCGACAAGTTGCTGCGGCGCGAAGTCTTCCACCAATCGAGTTCGATGATCTCGGAGAAGCCGAGATCGGAGACCAGATCGGACACATGGGTCGGAATGATGATCGACGGTGCAACCCCGCGCGTGCGCAGATTATTCTGCACGAGCGCGCGCAGCGACGGTCGATGGAGGTGATCAAAGTGTGCGTGGGTCACCAGCACCGCGTCGATGGCCGGCAGATCGGCGATGCGCAAGCCCGGACGGCGCAGGCGTTTTAAGACGAACAGCCAGCGCGCGAAGTTAGGGTCGATGACGACACTCTGTCCCCCAATCTGCACGAAGAAGCTGGCGTGACCGATGAAGGTAACGCCGAGTTCGCCGTTAGTGGCGAGGCGGGGCTTATGAGTCTGACCGTAGCGCGGGGTGACGGCGGAACGGCGCACCAATCGTCCGAACTGGGTGGCGCGTTTACGAAGGGCCGGATTGCGAAGTGTTTGCTTAATCATCCTGCCACAGAGCCCGGGGGTTGGTCCGGAAGCAGCCTCAGCTCCTGATACTAGCCCGAATCGCCGCGAAGAGCTGAGTAATAAGAGCGATGCGTCGAATGAAATTTACCGAACTGTAATCTTAGATGATGGTTGGGGATGGCGGGCTGCTTTTTACTTTCCGCACTAGTGACTGTGGTAATCGTGACGCCGCGCAAGGTTGCCAATAAAAACGCCGCCAGCGAGTTGGTGGCGGTATTGATTTGTGACGAACTCTACGGGCTTACGGTTGGGATGGCGATCCGGCGCGCGAGCGCGGAGTCTCGCCAGGCCTCCTTCGTCGGAGAACAAGTTTCATCTCGGGCGGGACTTGGCGTGCACGGTGTGATCGTCGACAGAACTGAAGCGGGAACGTTGCCCTCGCTTGACCTTGATCGCGCTAGTCATATCTAATCCGAAAACGTTCCTTTTTACGTTTTGTTCAGGACGAAGGAGAAGTCCGCATGCGTGTTGCATTTATGGGGTTGGGTATCATGGGTCACGCGATGGCCACGAACCTGGTCAAGGCGGGACACGAAGTGACGGTATGGAATCGCACCCCGGGGAAACTCGTGGAGGGGGCGGGAGTGGCTCCGACTCCGGGGGCAGCGGCGCAAGGCGCGGAAGTGGTGTGGCTGTGCGTGTCTGACACCGACGCGGTGGAGAGGGTGATTTTCGGAGCGGATGGCGTAGACGCGTCGCTCACCGAAGGCATGATCATTGCGGATTCGAGCACGATCTCTCCGTCGGCTACGGTGGAGTTCGCCGAGCGCGTGGGGAAGAAAGGCGTGGCCTGGGTGGATGCACCCATGACCGGGTCGAAGATCGGGGCGCGGGACGGAACGCTGGTGTTCATCGTGGGTGGAAGCGAAGAACCGGTGGAGCGGCTGAAGCCGTTCTTCGCGGCGATGGGGAAGAAGATTTTCCGTATGGGAGAGACCGGCAAAGGGCAGGCCACGAAGCTGGCGATGAACCTGCAGATCGCGCTGATCTTTGAAGGCTTCGCCGAGGCGCTGACCCTGGCCACCAAGCTCGGTGTGGACCCGCAACAATTGTTGTCGCTGATTGAGGCGACGATGGTGCGCTCGGGAGTGGTGGATTACAAGGGTCCGTTTGTGATGCAGCGCGATTTCACGCCGAACTTTCCCCTGCGGCTGATGCATAAAGATATTCGTCTGACACTGGAGGCAGCGAAGGAGGCGCGGGTAAAGCTTCCGGCGCTGGAAACCGTGGAAGAGATTTACGAGATGGCGTCGGAAGATGGAAATAAGGATCTCGACTATGCGGCTACGTTGACGCTGCTGGAGAAGTGGGCGGGCGTGCAAGTGAAGGGGAAGGCCGCGTAGGAGATCGTCTGCTGGCCGAAGAAGAGTTCTCCCAAGAAAGGTGTTTCGAATCCGAAGGGGTGTGGCGAAAGCGAACCTTCCCCTCCGGCTGACTTCGCGGCCGTTTTCCAAAGACTGAAGCAGGTCGGGCGCGTTCGAGCCGGAGATGCGGGCCACAGCGGATGAGCCTCGGAAATGCTACCTGGTGACCAAGCCGATAGTTGGAAGGGCGGCCCGATGTTGTTTGGGGCGGGCATGATGGGGAAGGCGTAGGTCAGTTATCAACTGATGCCGCTGTATGCTTGCCCCGATTTTGGTGAAGACGATCTCTCCCGAACTCAAGAAACGCATGCCAGCGAGGTCCTGCTTCAATTTCCGCGCGCCAGATGAGGCTTTGTATGCGGAACTCGGCGAGCTGACCAAAGCCGGACCGGAGAACTACAGGGCCAAGAATTGGCTGTAAAACACGCCTGAGACTACTCGTTCGTTACCGCGGTAATGCCTAAGAAAACCGTTATTACACAAGTATTACAGTCATTGCATTCGTCCCTTGGTACGTTAGCTCTGGGGTTGATCGAACTCAAACGACCACGAAACGGGGACCTTTCTTGGATATGGGACTGCAAGATCTGGAAAAACGGCAAGCAGAAAAAGGTGAAGTGAATTGGATTACGGCGGCCTTTATGGCGGCGTTTCATGTGGGGGCCATCGCCGCAGTTTTCTTTTTCACCTGGAAGGCATTGTTTGTCGCGATGTTTTTGTGGTGGGTTTCGGGCAGCCTCGGCATCGGGATGAGCTATCACCGTTTGCTGACGCACCGCGGATATAAGACCCCGAAGTGGGTGGAGTATTTCCTCACGATTTGCGCGACGCTCGCGCTTGAGGGCGGACCAATCTTCTGGGTGGCGACGCACCGCATTCATCATCAATATTCGGATCAGGAAGGCGATCCCCATTCGCCGATCGACGGCAAGTGGTGGGCGCACATGGGATGGATTCTCATGGGCAAGTCGATGCACCACGACACGACCACGCTTTCCCGCTACGTTCCCGACCTCGCCAAGGATAAATTCCACGTCTGGATCACGAAATATCACTACGTTCCGCAAGTGATTTTAGGGATCGCGCTGTTCGCCATCGGCGGGCTGCCTTTCCTGCTGTGGGGAACGTTCCTGCGCGTCGTGGTTGGCTTGCACGCGACCTGGCTGGTGAATTCGGCGACCCACTCGTGGGGCACACGGCGCTTTGCGACTCGCGACCTGTCCACCAACAGCTGGTGGGTGGCTCTACTGACGTTTGGCGAAGGCTGGCACAATAATCATCATGCGCATCCGACGGCGGCGCAGCATGGATTCAAGTGGTATGAAGTCGATATGAACTGGTACGGCATTTGGACGCTCAAAACTTTGGGCCTGGCTTGGGACATCAAGCGCGTGCAGTTGGACGAAGTCGAGCGCGGTTTGGTGCCGACGCCGAATGGGCGCCTGATTACTGCGGAGATGACCGAGGTTTCGGTCGCGGCTGGCGACTAAGCGGTTCGATTCAGTTTCTAGGGAATAAGTCCCGGCTTTGGTCGGGGCTTTTTCTTTGGCCGCGAATGCTGGCGGCTCGTTCACACGCGGATGATCATCACTTCGGTGGCTTTGATCAGGGCGGCTGCGGTTTGACCCTTCTTGAGTTGCATTTCGCGCGCGGACGTTGCGGTGATAATCGATGCAATCTGCTGGCCGCCGATAGATATCTTCACTTCGGCCACGAGACCGCTGATGCGCACGGAATCGATGCGTCCCACCAATTGATTGCGTCCGCTGACCCGGCGGATGACGTCCTGCCTCTCTCGTTCGGATCTTCCACGGTTCGGAAGAGGAGTTTGTCCACTTCGCTTTGCGGAATGCGGTGGTGTCCTCCGGCCGTGCGGACGCTGCGCAGCTTGTTCTTGTAGATCCACTGCTTGAGGGTGGGGAAGCTGATCCCCAACTGCAAAGCCGCGTCCCGCAGCTGTAGCAACTCGTCACTGTTCCGCTGGGACTGCGGTTTCGGGGGAATCGGAATGAAATCCTATCGTTAGTACGGTGTGCGGTCAATCCGGCGGTTGTATAAAAACAAGGCACAAGATAAGTAAAAGCGAATTGATCTGTATCGGTTTGGACATGCAAGCTGTAGGTCATGTACACTACACACTTCCTGGATCGATCCTGATCTTGGGGTGGGAATGCGACAGGTTGGTCTGGTGTTTGCCTTGATGGTGCTGTGCTCGACCCTGTCGGCGGCACAGGATGGATTTCCTGCGAATTGGTTCAAATGGTGTCTGAGACGCAGGCCGAGCAACCGCACTGGATCACTGCTGTCAACACGACGACGCCGAGGCTGGAGCAGGAGTTTCGGTACGACATTTCGGTGGCAGACACACAACAGCGGCGTGACAACGGACAACTATGGCGTCAGCAAGGGACTGGAAATCATTCCGGCGAAGAATGTCGAAGGCTTTCTGGCGGTGCCTCCCTACATCGTGAAATAAACCGGATTCGGCCAAGAACGGATTCGGCGACTGGCAGTTCCTCGTGAAATATCGAATTGCCGCCGGAAACGAGGAGCACGGGAACTATATCCTGACGGCCTTCTACCAGATGACGATTCCCAGCGGTCCAGCCAGGGGCCTTGAATCCAGTCATCACGCCCACGATTGCCTACGGAAAGGGTTTCAGAGATTCCGACTCCCAGGGAACCTTTGGGTACAGCCTGCCCACCGGAAACGTGGCACTCCTCGGACCCACGCTGCCTTGGAATAACACGTTTCAGCACAGAATAGTCAATTTCAACCACTATGCTGGGAACGGCAGCGTTGTCCTGACCAGTCACTCCGGTAAAAACATCCATTTATCTCACGCCGGGCCTGGTGCTGGGCAGGTTTCACCTATGGCATCGTCTCGCGTTTACCGCTGGCGGCGGCTTCGAAATCGCCACCACCAAGTTCCATCCCACCAACCCCATCCCAATTCTCTCCCTACGCTTCCCGTTCTGAAGCAGGGGCGAACGCGGTAAAATCGCGCTAAGCTTTCATGCGCATCTCGAGCCGCCGCGGAACGATCGTCTTCTTCCTTTGCCTGGGCATTGGCCTGGTGGCTCTGGCTGTTGCCCTGAACGTCGGCTGGATCATCCTCAACTGGCGCGAGGGCGTACTGCTGTTTTTCGGTATTGTCTTTTTCGCGCTGATCATTGCGGGGATGGTGGTCAATACAATCTTTCTGGTGCGCGAACTGCGGCGCAGCGAGCAGCATGACAGCTTTATCAACGCGGTCACCCACGAACTGAAGACGCCGGTAGCGTCGATCCGACTGCACCTGGAGACCTTGCAGCGTCGCGAATTGCCGGAAAAGCAGAAGCAGGAGTTTTACCGGCTGATGCTCAGCGACACCGACCGGCTGACCGAGACGGTAGAGCAAGTGCTGCGCGCCGGACGCGCGGGCGACAAGAAGGCTGGAAAGGACAAGGCGGAGGTCGACTTCGGGCAACTGGTTCGCGACTGTATGGATGCCACGCGGGCGCGGCATCACTTGCAGCCGGAGGCGATTCGGTATCAGGAGTCGTCGAGCAATGGAAATGAATTGCGGGTGCGAGGCAGCGCGGAAGACTTGCGGACCGCTGTAATCAATGTGCTCGACAACGCGGTCAAGTACTCCGGGGAGAGCGTCGACGTGCGGGTGCAGTTGGAATCGCCCGACGAAAAGCGCATTGTGCTGAGGGTGCAGGACCAGGGAGTGGGCATTCCTCCTGAGGACATGAAGCGCATCTTCAAGCGCTTCTATCGGGTCACGCACCGCTCTCTGGCGCATGTGAAGGGGACGGGGCTGGGGTTGTTTATTGTGCGGGCGATAGCGCAAAAGCACGGCGGGAGAGTTTTCGCCGAGAGCGAGGGCGAAGGGCAGGGGACCACGATCATTCTCGAGTTGCCGAGGTGGGAGGCATGAGCCGGGTTCTCGTGGTGGAAGATGAAGCGCATCTCGCGCAGGGGTTGCGCTTCAACCTTGAGGCCGAAGGGTATGCGGCGGAGGTGGTGGGCGATGGCGAAGCAGCCACCCATCGCCTGCTGGAGAAGAAAGAGAATTTTGACGCTGTGGTGCTCGACATCATGTTGCCGGGGAAAGATGGATTCAGCGTGGTGTCGGAGCTGCGGGCGGCGTCGAATTATGTGCCGGTGCTGATGCTGACCGCGCGGGGACGTCCCGAAGATGTGCTAAAGGGCTTTGCCTCCGGAGCGGACGATTATCTGGCGAAGCCGTTTGATCTTTCGATTCTGCTGGCGCGGTTGCAGGGGTTGTTGCGACGCAGCCAGTGGATTCGCGGGGAACATGCGCCAAGCGTAAACCAACCGAAGGCCGATGCCGGCGGCGTTGGGGATTTCGGAACTTTCTCGTTTGGCGGGAAAACGATTGATTTCGGCGCCCTGGAGTTGCGGTCCGGGGAGAGCACGATTCATCTGACCCTGATGGAGTCGGAGTTGCTGCGACATCTGGTGCGCAACGACGGCAAGATCGTGTCACGCAAGCAGATTCTGGAAGAGGTGTGGGGGCTGCACGAAGACACGGACACGCGTGCCATCGACAATTTCGTGGTCCGGCTGCGTAGGTATATCGAGGACGATCCCGGGCATCCGCGACATCTGCTGACGGTGCGTGGAGTGGGGTACCGGTTTCTGGCCAAGCCGGAGCAGACCTGACGACTCACCGGAGAGTGTCGAGAATGCGGCGGCCCAAGCCCCTCTTCTGATACGCAAAGATGCGCTTTTCTCCGAATCGTTTGACGGCGGTCTTAGGCCCGTAGCGGCCCCAAGAAAAGCCATCGCCGATGACGGGCTTGCGCAGATCGATGATCAGCCAGGTTTCGTCCAACGATTCCGCGAAGGCCCTGATGTCTTGATCGTCGCTCCGGATGCAGTGTGAAAAGCTCAAAACACCGGGATTGTCGGTCCAAAGGAGATCGCTGAAACGGCCCCACACATCATCGACTGCGCTCTTCCGTGGGCTGTTGCCGCCTCGCCCGACCTCCTGAATGAAGTGGAGAAGGTTGTCGGTCTGGTAGACGATCACCGGGGCGTCGTGACACGAGTCGAAGTGGCCCCCACGAGTGGGATTCCGTCGTTACATCCACGATCCAGGAGTTGCCGAGTCCGTCATGTGCCAGCGGGAGGCCATGAGGAAAAAGTTCTTCCGGACATTGGGCGCCGCGTCGCGATCCGCAAAGAGCACCTCTTCCAGGCACGTTCCATCAAAGCCTCGAGAAAATTTCAACAATTCTAGAATGTCTGCGGGGACGCCGTCCTGACTGACGAATACTGTTCCTTCCGTTTGCTTCAGGAATTCAATGAGCGGATTCATGTTTGTTCGAACGCCCTAGGCGCGGCACAACTCCGCCAGCAGCGTGTCCCGACGCTCAAGCGCGATTCCATCCATGCGGTGCAGGACGACCACGTAAATCGGGATTGAGATTGCGGCGAATACAAGGAACAGCAGCGTGGCGATCCACAGATTTTGATAAAGCCGAGCGATGACGAATCCCGCAATTCCCAGACCTACGATCACGATCTGAACGCCGAAGCTGGCAAGCACCGTCGTCTGCGAAACGTTCTGGCGGCCGAAGGTGGAGAAGTCCCGCTTCCGGGGCGAATACATCGAGAGCAGATTGCCGGCGGCGAAGTTCAGGGGCACGGCGAACAGGAGTCCAGCCAGGGTCGCGATGGAAACCGCGAGGTGGGGCGTGCCGTAGAGGTAGGCGACGGCGACCCACGCAAGTGCAGTATTGAAGACGAGGATGCTGGCGTGCGTGAGGTTCTTCGCCAACACGATTTGCCGGAACCTCACCGGCGACGCATAGAAAAACTGCATGCCGGCGGCGTCTCCGCCGAAGCTGTTGAAGACCAGGTTGGTTAGGACGAGAATCGCGTAGGCGGCGGCACCGGGAAACGCCATGTCGGGTGTACGGTTGAAGCCGCCGGGTTGGCGCATGGGATTCATCGGTCCCATGCGAAAAATGACCAGCATGAAGACCGGCATGATCAAGGTGAGCAGCATGGGGCCGCTGCGGGCGAGGTAGCGAACTTCTTTCTCGAATACAGCTGCGACGGAGGGTGAAAATGCGGGCAGGTCCCATCCCACCCGCACGCCTTGTGTCTGCGCCACTTTGGGGCGCGCTGCGGCTTCACTGAAATTCTCGCCGCGAAACTGAGCGCGCAGGCGCAGGTGCAGCAGAGCTGCCATGGCCGCGCTCAGCATGGCAAGCACGACCAGAGACAGGGCGCCGAGCGGTAGTTGTCCGTGGGACGCCTGGGCGATCGAGTTCGCCGCGAGTCCAGGAGGGAGGAGCGCCTGCACCTGCGCCGTGAACTGAGCGGCTCGGCTGAATTCGGGGTGCGGTCCTTTGCCGAAATGTTCGATGGCCGGGCCGATCAATTGAAAACTTAGCATGGCCAGGATGAAAAGCACTCCCATGATTTCGCGAGTTCGCCGCTGTGCCAGCCAGCGCTCGAGCCAGGCGAAGACCGTTTGCATGAGGACGAGGTTGAAGAGGGCAAACGTAAGCAGTACAAGCAGCGCCCAGGGAAACAACACGGGACGTGCGACGCTGGTGCCGAGCAGCACTCCAAACAACGCCACACTCCCAAGCGCGCTGGCCGGGTCGAAGTAGCCGTAGGCCAAGCGAGTGAGGAAATAGGAGCGGTAGGTGAGCGGGAATCGCAGCAATTCACCGGAGTCCGGATTGTTGGTGAAGGCGGTGGCCATCACGGGAAAGACCTGCCAGAAGAAAAAGATGGGCCACAGAACGAGCGCGAGGTATTCGGCCTGGCGTTGCGAGACGACGTACCAAGCGGTTCCGGTGGCGACGGCAAAGCCTCCGAAGCCGCCGACGGCGAACGCCGCAGTGACGATGATGCGCGAGACCAGTTCCATTTTGCCGCGCTTGCTGCGCAGGCCATTGACGAACATGCACCAGCGGAGTTCGGCGATGGCAGTGAGCTGGGTTGAAACTTGTGGAGGAGTCATTTCGAGTGGCCTCAATTCTTGCACATCTGGATCGGATGCGCATCAGCGTAAGGCATTGAAACCGAAACTCTTGCGAGGCGAAGTCGCGATCAATAGACGTCTGGCGGGATTTTAATCACAAGCGGGGGTGGGCGGCTCACGGTTGCTCTGCGTTTGCCAATGAGAAGCCTAGACCGGTAGAGGAAACGAAGCTCATGACGTCCGAAGAAATTCCGCTGTGGGCTACCGTCCACGCATCCTGTAGCGAGCGCACTCGAGTTTGTTTTCGGTTGCCACCATACCAAAGTTGAGCCGTGTTTTCACGATTGAAGGACATCGCTACAAGGTCTGCTGTGGTTGCGGTGCGCACTTCGAGTACTCGTTAGAAACCATGACGATCATGACTCACCACAAGCCGTTTCACCGGCTGAGGCGGCTGCGGGCCAGCCGGATCTATCGACGAAGGAAATTTCTGCGCCCCACTGCCCCCTTCGGACTCATACGTCTCCCAAGATTTCTATCCCAGCCACGACAATTCCTGCTCGGTGCGGCGCTCGCCGCCGACGATGCGCAGGAAGAGTTGCTCCAGCGTTAACTTTTCGCCCGAAGGAGAGCCATTGCCG
>DATDGW010000172.1:0-2487 GCA_036521895.1 Candidatus Sulfotelmatobacter sp.
GCGAAGGACAGTTTGTGGAGCATCGATCTGTTTCGTTGTGAATCGCTGAGCCTGCGAACGCATTGGGTGCTGGTGGTTATGGACCAGTTCACTCGCCGTATCATCGGATTTGGCATTCACCGCGGAACTGTCGATGGGCCGTCACTGTGCTCGATGTTCCAGCGAGCGATTCAAGGGCAAACGTTGCCGAAGTATCTCAGCACGGACAACGATCCGTTGTATCGGTTCCACCAATGGCAGGCCAACCTTCGAGTGTTGGAGGTGATGGAAATCAAGACCGTACCTTACGTGCCGCTATCGCATCCCTTTGTTGGTTCGTATCCCAACAGTGCAATTGAGGTTGAAGGGTTTCAGATGCAGCAGGTTGCCGGTGGAATGGGCGGCCTGAATCCCCGATTCATCTAATGCTTTGAGGGTCGGTGTTTACGGCCCCCTGAGAGGAAGAGGATCGAGGTGCTGATCGAAACGTTTCTTAGGAAGCAACTGGGGTTGAAGGCCCATACGGTGACGAAAGTGGAGGAGACCGAGCGGTACATGCTCGTCCACATTGACCGACTGGGGCGTCGGTTGCTGCGTTGCGGGATCTGCCGGCGGCGCTGTCGGAAGGTGCACAGTGTGCGCAAGGCGCGGGAATGGCGCGATCTGGCGATGCGGAAATTGCCCTTGAAACGGCGCTACCGTCCGCGTCGAGTCGAATGCCCCAGGTGCGGTCTGCGGGTGGAGGACTTTCCCTGGGCGGACCCTTGGGCGCGAGTGACCACGGCGCTGTCGAATGCGGTGGCGAGACTGGCTCGGGAGTTGAGTTGGCAGGGAACGGCCCGTCAGTACGGGTGCAGCGATGCTAGTTGTTGTTCTAGCGGGTGTGAGACCCGCCGGTGGAACTTGCCCAGTTGCCACTGTAGCTATATCCGGCGGCGGGGCGAGTGATCAACCCGTCGGAAGCCCGGAAGTAAACGCCTCGGTTGGCTGGGGGAAACTCTGGTCAGCTCCGACAAGGGAGGCAAACAAATCGACAGGTCGTAGCGCGAGCGAACTGCAGTTAAGCCTCGAAACGGGTTCCCTCACGAGAATCGGAGTGTGGGGGCAGTGGAAGTGCCGAGACCTTCCGTACGCGTCGAAGGCCAGCGTCATTGGTGAAGGAACTGGGTGCAAGCAGCCGATGAACTTCCCGGGGTCTCAGGGGACGACATGCCGATAAAGAACAGTCAACGAAAGCACGGAACCGCTCGCAGGTTGCCTAGGCGTCGTGGTGTAGGCGCACAGCGATGGCATCTCGTATAAGTCGCACAGCGGCGAAGTCGGGATGTGCCGGCGAGTGGGGCGGATGGGGTCAATTAAGTGTGGATGGACCGGGACAGAATAACCCGGACCGGAGCGAGGACCCCTGGGGTAGAGCGGCAGAAGCCGCTCGCACGGAGGTGCTGGAAAGCGCATCGATCCCCGACTCAGAGCGGGGAATCCTCGATCGTGGCCGAAGGCACGAAGGGCGATGGCAAACCAGGGTACTGGGAAGGCCGCGTCCGATATTCCGGCCTTGAAGCCGGACTGAGGAAAACTCACCGTCCGGAATTTTAGGGAGGGCGATGGAAACCGCAGCATCATTCGAAGCCTGCAAAGCGCCATGGCCCTACCCGACATTGAACTGGAAGAGCGTGGCGACCATCGTAAAACGTGCGGTAGAGTATGGCTTGCGCCATCGGGCGCGACCACCGGTACGGGTCATTGGCATCGATGAGGTGAGCCGACGGAAGGGGCAAGTCTATCTGACGGTGGTTTATGATCTGGAGCGACGGGTTCTGCTGTGGGTGGGCGACGAGCGGACTGAGGAAGCGGTGAAACCGTTCTTCACCAAAGAAATGGGCACGCGGCGCTGCCATACGCTTCGCGTCATCTGCATGGACATGTGGGCGTCCTACGCCAATCTGGTGAAAGAGCACGCGCCGCAGGCGCAGATCCTGTTCGACCGGTTCCACATCGTCAAGCATCTCAACGATGCGGTCGAAGAAGTCCGGCGCAGTGAGATGCGCCGTCTTAGTCGGAAAGAAAAGGTGCCCTTCAAGCGCAGCCGCTGGTTGCTGCTGAAAAACCCTTGGAATCTCACCAACGATCAAAAAGAGCGGCTGTCGACGCTGGTGCAGTGGAACACGCCGATCGTACGGGCCTACTATCTCAAAGAAGCCTTTCAACTATTCTGGGATTACCAACAGCCCAAGCGAGCCGGCGACCACCTGGAGAAATGGATGCGTTCGGCCATGCGCTCTCGGCTGGAGCCGTTCAAGAAATTCGTACGCATGCTGCGTGGGCATCTCGATGGGATTCTGAGCTGGACCAATCACCGTGTCTCCAACGGCGCCGTCGAGGGAATGAACAACAAGATCAAGTCCATCAGCCATCGCTCGTTCGGGTTCCGAACTGCGGAGAACTTCATTGCAGCGATCTATCACTGCTGCGCTCGGCTACCGCTGCCCGTCGAGGACTAATTGCACT